>PIXT01000180.1 GCA_003096235.1 Candidatus Bathyarchaeum sp.
GAGTACAGTCCAGCCTTCTGTTTCGTCTTTTAGTTCAAGCATGTTTTTTCGAAGCTCAAACGCTGACATGCGTTCAACAATCATTCGTTGCAAATCAACAAAGAAGGGCCCCTCATCTGTTGGGTGTCTTAGTTCGTGTATTCCCCAAACAAAACATGAGACAACCAAAGACATAAACGCCAAAAAAAGGATAACGAACCCTATCATGGTTCAGTACCTCCACCGTTTTTGTGGTTAGGGTGATTGTTGTAGTAACGAATTCCGTTGCCATTTCGTTTTGTTTTGTCCCAACGATTTTTGTTATTGCCGTTGTTGTGATTGTTGTTATTGACAAGGTTGTTGTAATGATGGTTCCCAGTGCCGCTTCGTTTGGTTTTTTTCCATGTTCCTGCTTGAAGAAAAACAGAGTCAAAGAACGCTGTGGTACATATTAGAACATACCCGAAAAAGTTGAAGAATGCTAGCGGCAAAAGCCACATGCTTCTTCCTCTTTTGTCAAGGAAAATGCTTCCTCCAACTTCGTTAAAGACCGCGAAGTTGCCCACATTATTGTATGACAAAGTGAACAGCAACGCAGGGAAGAATGGGCTCCACCAAGGTGCCGCGAAAAGATAGCTGATTATTCCCAAAATCCAGCCGATAATCATAAGCACAGGAGCCACGTACACTCCAAGCAGGAGTGCTCCATCGAGTTTTTGTTTCCAGTTCAGAACGGGTGTGGTTAACGTTTCGGAGAAGTGTTTAAACAAACACTGGTTGTGTCCGATTGCCCACCTTCGTAGCTGTCTATGTTTTTGGTCCCAAGAAGACACTGCTTCTTCGTAGCATTCAGCAAGGTTGACGTAACCTACTTTCCATCCCCGCAAGAACACTTTGTAGGTTAAATCGGTGTCCTCAGCTAGCATTGTTGGGTCCCATCCTCCAACTGCCTTTAGTGCACTTCTCCTGAATCCTCCGACTGTTCCGCCGAATTGTGGTAGCAGGTCTAAGTTGTATCGGGCTTGTTGATCTACTTGATAGCCGCCGCTTCTTTCAAGGTCCATCATTCTTGTCAGGTAAGATTCAGGTGTGTTCATGGGCACCACTCTTCCCATTACAGCGCCGATTTCGACATCGCTGAATGGTGCAACTAGTCGCGTAACACAGTCTTTTGGTGGTTGATAGTCTGAGTCAAAACAGAGAACAATCTCGTTGGAGGCGAACGGAAATGCAACGTTCAGTGCTTCAGGTTTTCCGCTTCCGCTGTTCGGGCTTCTGTGGACAACTTTCACAAAGTGATATTTTTCAGCATACGAATCGGCTATTGTTCCAGTTTGATCAGTTGACTGGTCATTAATCACGATAAGCTCATAGTTTCCGTTTTCTTTTGGATAATCAGATTCCACAAGCCTATCTAAAACTGAGTGAAGCACTTTCTCTTCGTTGTGAGCGGGTACAAGTATCGAAACGCTGGGTTTATAGGAGCCCGCCAGTTCGTCGCGGCAACTTTTCTGTTTTTCGAACATTCGGTTCCAGAAGAATCTGTAGTGCCTAATTGTGTAACTCAACATGACGATGACGATCATAATTATGCAAACGTCAATTAGCAGCATCTTGTTTTTACCATCCTGTCACGCTCATCTCATGTTTTGTTAGTTGACCAAGTGCAAGGGAATAGAAGGTTACAATGTAGATGAAGTCGACAAACACGCCTGCTAGGTAGTGCAGTAGCAGGAAAACAAGGTCGCCAAAGTAATACAGGCTTGCTATGGTGAGTGAAAGCCTCATTATGTTCCAGACAACTGAGAATGCTAGTGTTGAGGCAAGAAACAACAGTTTAATCCATAAAGGACCGTTAACCGCGAAGAGAAATGGTGTGAAAATAAATGTGATTAGAAGTAATATGATGACTCCAGAGCATGACCAGTCAACTGTGACCCAGCTCAGACGGTGTGGCGGAATTGGAGATACAAACACAAGGTACAGGAGTGTTGCAATTAGTAGACCAGAAAAGAGTAGCCACATTGCCTTGATGGGTAACACAATTCTTCTTGTTTGGTAAACTAGGAAGGACACTATTGCGATTACGCATATGATCAGCATGCTGGTTGCGGCGTCAGGTGCAACGAAGTTGACAGGAATTTCAAATGTTGGTCCAGCGGGTGTATAATAGAGGGGGATTCCTTCAATGAGGCTGACTGGGGTTTGGAGCATAAACAGGTTAAATTGGACGCCGGCAAAAGATAGAAGGGGAGATATTATGCTTGCCAAGAACCAGAAGTAGTTGCCGTCCATTGCGACAAGAACGGTGGCAACGCTTGATAGGGCTACACCTATTAGAAGATGCATCTTGTTGATGCGTTTATATGGTTCTTTTTGTTCAATGTTCAATCAAATATCTCTCCGAGATTGTGAGCGTTATTGAATGTTGTATAATCAGTGAGCCCTGTGTTGTGTCGTGTTTGGTTCGTGAATGTCCCCCGTTTTTTAACCTCTGTGACATGTGGCTTGACCAAGAATAAAAAATTTGCGGTAAATAGACGGTATCTGTACCTTAAAATGAAAAAGTGAAAAGTTTGCTGAAATAAAAAATATGAAAACAGGCATAAAGCAAAGAAATATATCGCAAAAAATTTGATAAAAATATAAAAATGAATTGAAACAAAATCAATATTCACAAATACAAGCGCAATAAGTATTATATACCCGCAATGTAAGTGTTAAACTGTTCATAGCAGGGGGAAACAGTGAACAATAAAACAGCGCATAACAGATTCAACCCAGAAAAAACAGAAAAACGAACAAAAAAGCAGCAGCAACAGCAATCAACAAAAATCAGAAACATGCTCAACACACAAACACAGATGGAAACGAACTAATTAGCAAGTTTTGATGACAAAATGAATGCCCAGCGCACAATTACAGGAATATCAGGCATTGACGAACTAATTGAAGGAGGCTTCCCGCCAAACAGCATGATAATCTTAACTGGACCCGCAGGAGCTGGAAAAAGCACCTTTGCAAGCCAATTTCTATATAACTGCGCTGTCAAATACAAAAAACGTGGAGTTTACGTCTGCTTCACAGAAACGAAAGAGTGCTTTTTATGCAACATGAGCGGATTCGGCTGGGATTTTGAACAACTAGAAAACAGGGGAAAAATAAGCACCCTTAGTTTGTCAGTAAGCAAGGAAGCGGGAGTTCAGACAAACATAAACAAGATAATTGATTGTATAATGGCTCTGAAAGCGGATGTTGTTGTGGCAGACCCCTTTTCATCCATGATTATGCCATTAAACAATAACATCGACGTGCAAGTAATGATTAATCTGTTGTACAAGTTCATTAAGAAACGAAAGTGTCTATGCATTTTGATAGTTGACAAACCACAAGGTAACTTTCACTCATTTAGCAGCGGAGAAGAAATCATCAAATTCACTGCAGATGGAATCATAGACTTGAACATGTATGTTGATGATAATGGAGAGCTTCAAAGAAGAATAACAATCATAAAAATGAGGGGAACAAACCACTCAAAGCTCTCTCACCCATACATCATAGACAAAAATGGATTCAGAGTTTTGCACACAAAAAAAGAGGCAAAACTGGTTTCAACATAACCGATCAGTCATCTAATTCTTCTTTAGCTCATCTCGTCTATCCACGACTTCCATTGTACCTGGACCAGTGCCCAGCATCGTAACAGGAACTTTAAGCTGCTTTTCAATGTTCTCGACAAACGCTTTTGCTTCCCCTGAAATTTCGGCATATGTTGTAGCGCCTTTGCATTCCGGAAACAGCACATCAATCTTTGTCACGGTAACTTGGGTGGCGCCATTTAACATAACAGCACGTTTTGCTAAATCAAAATCGAAGGGTGCAGCTCTTCGTTTTCTTCCAGTGTTTGTGGCAATTTCAGCCCATCCTCTACGTTCAGCTTCTTCCCAAGAAAGCTCGCCATTAAGAGGACCGCCTCCAACACGAGTATTGTAAGCTTTGAATACAACTATAACGTCATCAACGTTTGTTGGACCAACACCAACATCTGAACATGCAGCAGCTGCACACACATCTTTCGAGGTGCAGTATGGGTATGTTCCATGGAAAAGTGAAAGGTATGTTCCTTGGGTGCCTTCTATGAGAACGTTTTTTCCTTCGCTGATGGCTGTGTTCACTTCTAAGGGAACATCCACCAAATAGTCTTTAAGATTTGGAACTTCGCGAGCTAATTTGGCGACTCGCATTACTCTATCAGAGTTGCATGGACCTGACCCTGAACCTGTTGATTTTATTTTTTGTGCCAGATACCCCTTTTTGTCTGCTTCCATGTGTTTAGGTTCAATTATTGCACATTGTGGGTCTACACCGACTCGGTCTTTGGTTCCTAGGGCTGTTACTTCGTTTAAGAAAATGTCTGGATTAACTAGAACTCCTGGACCAATGAGAAGGCGACAATCAGGCGCAGTGAAAGCGCTGGGCAGCATTCTGAGCTTGTAGGTTTTTCCTTCATAAACCACAGTGTGACCAGCATTCGGACCCACCCCAGCTCTTGCTGTTACTGCAGTTTTGTCTTTTACTGCTAGGTAGGAAATCATTTTTCCTTTTCCGGTGTCTCCGAAGAATCCGCAAACTAATACTGTACAGGGCATATGTTTCGCTCCAGCATGTTCATCGTGGTCTGTGGTTCTTAAATTTTGTTGCAGTAATCGTTGATAAGTTGTAGGTTAGGTGAAAGGTTTCTGTTTGGGAAGAATTGGAATTGTGCGGAGTTTCTGAAGGTTTAAATGTAAAAACAGATAAAAAGATTAAAGCTGCTTGGAGAGAAACCTGTAAAAGAATTTATTCTGGGCAACCAGATTGAAGTGATAGGGGTTAGGTGAAGCGGTTCGAAAATAACTTGGATGTGTGGGCGAAGTGATTGAAAAGGCTATAAAGTGGTTTAGCCGATTTGCGGTTGCCTTAGGCGGGTTTTTGATATTTGTGGGAATCGTAGCAGTTGGGGTTTTTATCATCAGCTACTTGGGTATTGTTGACTTTGGCGTTATCGAAACTGAAAACATTCAAAGCGTGTCATTATTGCTGTTGTTTGTGATTGGTTTGCTTGATGTAGTGGGCGGAATTATACTCTGGAAAAGGTGAAAGGTAGGTATGGAAAACAGAAAAATCCTGTCTGCAGTGTTTGGCATAACACAGAGCATCATAGGAATAGCATCCGCAGTCTTGGCGGTTTTGCTTTTTTGTAACAGTTTTGAAGTTCAAACAATATTTACTGCGCCCCCTGAACTTTTGCCAGTTTATTTGCTGATTCTTTGTTTATTTAGCATATTTTCGGTTATAAGCGGGTTCTTTTTGATCCGTGAATGGTGGAGAAGAGTCTAAAGGAGATGTATATGAGTGGCTAACGAGAAAAAGTATGGACTTTTTAGCGCAGTAATCATGGGGTTAGGCGGCGCAATAGGGTTTGAGATTTTTGCGTTACTAAATTATGCTTATTTTGATTTGGCAGGACCAAGCATGCTAGCTGCGCTGTTCTTTTGTGGCGTGATTAATCTGTTAACCATGCTTAGTTACAGTGAACTAAGCGCAGCCATCCCAGAGGTTGGAGGCGAATACACCTACACCAAAGTTGCGTTTGGAGGGGTCATATCTTTCATGGCGGGCTGTCTTAGGTGGCTTGCCAGCATTTTTGGTGGTGCTCTTGCAGCGGTTGTTTTTGTTGAACAGCTTGGAGTGCTCTTTTCGGTTTTTGCGCCGTCAATTCAAGACCTTATTTTAGCTAATGTTTCTTTGTTGATTGTCGGTTTAGTTGTTATTCTCATAATCTTGGCAATTCGAGGAACAGAAGAAGCAACCACGCTTATAGTGGGAGGGTTTTTGACAATATTCATAATTTTTCTTGCAATGAGCATAGGATACACCCTAACGCCACAAAACATAGTGCCCGAAGTTTCAGGCAACAGTTTAGTGGTCTTTTTCGCAACTGCAGCTTACCTTTTTCCGATGTTTGTTGGGATGCGAGCACTTGTTGCTGGGGCTCCTCAGATTAAGAATCCGGGAAAGAATGTTCCTAGAGCTTTAATGATAACAACAGTTTTGTTGACTGCAGTTTACTTTGCGGTCGCCTACGTGGCTGTGGGAGCAGTTCCAATAGGCGCAGAAGTAACAGGAAATGAGTTGCCCTTGCTTAACATTGCAGCTTCAACGATTTTGGGTCCTGTCGGCGCCATTCTTTTTGCGCTGGCGGGAATATTTGCTAGTGTTTCATCTGTGGGAACAGCAATGACCGTTCAATCCAGCATACTAGGAGGCATGAGCAGAGACGGATATCTCCCCAACGCGCTACAAAAGGCTCACAAACGTTTCGGCACACGGTACATAGCGATTATCGCAAGCTCACTCCTCGTGATATTTTTTGGAACCAGCGGAGCAGTAGAGTTTCTTGGTTACGCCGCGAGTTTCGGCTCTTTGTTGGTGTTCGCTCTGGTTAACCTGTCGCTTATTCAGCTCAGAAGAAAAAAGCCGCGAATGGAAAGACCATTCAAAGCTCCACTTTATCCGCTTACGCCCATTGCGGGAATCGTCATGTCGGTCTTGCTGCTCACGTTTCCCGTAATCTTGAGAGACGTTAACGCTGAAAGTGCATTGCTGTCCAGTTTGGGGATGGTGTCGATAGTGCTGGTTACGTACTATCTAAGAATGATAAAACGAGAAATCGACTTTAACCGTTTACGAGCAGCAACAGGAGGAATATGTCTAGGCGCAGGAATAACCCTAATTGTGCTAACCCCCAGCATTGCAACATATTCTTTGTTCCCAATCCTGATTCTCGTAGGCTTTGTCTCCATCATCGCAGGCATACTAAACATCGCTTTGTCTGCACGCAAAATTGATTAACACAACCAATAGTACACTATGGACGTGAACCAAGTTGCCAAAAAAACGCAAGAAACGCGACATATCAGTCAGCGCACCAGACTACATTCCAAAAAGAGCACCAATATTCAAGGACACCACAGGAACCGAAGCACTGGACGTTTTCAAGGCGGCTGAAACCGCGGGCAGAGTTATGTCTTTCATCATGGTCGCCATCGGCATCTTTGTTACAGTCCTATCAGCATACAGCACACTAACTTCCGTTAACATGCTCATCAACCCACTCTTTCTAGGAGCCCTAGGCATCATAGGAGCCCTAAACATCCTTTGCGGACTACTACTCCTCGCAAAAAAATAGAAATAAGAAATCATCACACACTACATGCAACTTAACATCATTCCACAACAACGCTCTTTCAAATTACTCAAAAACTAAAACGTAATCCAAACCCACCTAATTCATTCAGCATAATGAAGTGTTACTGGCGCATATTAGGAGACTAATAGAGGTACATTGTTGAAAACAGCCTTTTTTCAGAAAAACCTAAAAAGAAAATGATTGGTGCTCCGGCCGGGATTCGAACCCGGGTCGGCGGCTCGAGAGGCCGTCATACTTAGCCGGACTATACTACCGGAGC
>PIXT01000181.1 GCA_003096235.1 Candidatus Bathyarchaeum sp.
AAAAGGTGAAACAAGTGACTGCAAACAACATTTTGGAATGCATCGGAAATACGCCAATGGTGCGAGTGAATCACCTAAATCCGAACCCTAATCTTGACTTGTTCATCAAGCTTGAAAAGTTCAATCCAGGAGGCTCTGTCAAAGATCGCATAACAAAATACATGATCGAAAACGCAGAAAAAAATGGTCACCTAAAAAAAGGAATGACCGTTATAGAGCCCACCAGCGGAAACACAGGCATCGGGCTAGCTTTGGTCTGTAGAGTAAAAGGATATGACTTAGCCCTCGTAATGCCCGACACAATGACCCGAGAAAGACGCCAGATACTTTTAGCTTTAGGCGCCAAAGTCATCCTCAGCGAAGGAAAAAAAGGAATGGACGGCGCACAAGATTTAGCGCATGAGATTGCAGAAAAACAACCAAACAAATACTTTATACCCAATCAATTCGCAAATCAAGCCAACGTTCTAGCTCACTACGAAACTACTGCCGAGGAAATATGGAGAGACACCAAAGGCAAAATCACACATTTTGTGGCTGGAATAGGAACAGGCGGTACATTGATGGGAGTATCCTGTAAGCTAAAAGAGCTCAACCCTGACATTCAAGTGATTGCTGTTCAGCCACAAGCCGGTAAACCGATTCAAGGATTGAAAAATCTGCAGACTCAATATGTTCCAGCTATCTGGAAACCTGAGTTGGTGGACGAAATCTATCCTGTTTCTTCAACTGATGCTGAAGATTCGGCAAGGCTGTTGGCTCTTCAAGAAGGTCTGTTTGTGGGAACAAGTTCAGGAGCTATTTTTCACGTAGCTCAAAAGAAGGCAAAAGAAATTGATGGAGGCGTGATGGTGGCGATTGCTCCGGATGGAGGAGAAAAGTATCTGAGTACCTCTTTATGTGATCCGGCGTTATGTGTAGAAGCCGTCAAAAAGTTTGGAATCCAGTGTTCCTACAAAGATGGACAGCCCGTAACACAGGCTACAGCCGTTTCCCTCAAGGAAGTCTCACCTTAAACTTGATGGATAAACGTTATTAGCTGATTGACGATATTTTTCTTTCACGTTCTCAGTGAGGTTTAAAGGATAGTAAGTGTTCATGGCATAGTTACTCTGCGGATGGTGAAGACGGTTAGCAAAAAAATTTCTGGCGTAGAATATGTCGAACAAATCAATGACAATCTTCTTAAAATGACCACTAAAAGCCTACTTCCCTTGTACGAATCCTTGAAAGCCGCTGACTGTATTGTATGTGGCGGCTCCGGTAGGTCTCTTCATTCTTTGAACATAGCAATGAGCCAAATAGCTATGATGAAAGAGCCTAAAGTGGTCATCACCAGAGAAGATGTCGGTTTTCCGGGAAGAGGAATGCTTGACGCCGCTTCACAACTTGAAAAAAGACACAACAAAATTGTTCTTCTTATCAATTCTGGAAGCGGAGAATCTGATGATCCTAGACATCTTGCTGAAGAGCTAGAAAAATATTTGGAATCTACGGGCAGCACCAATTTTACTATGGGCTTGATAACCTCTAACCCTAAATCTTCAATCGCAAAGATTGTTCAAAGGCATGGTCATGTAGTTACCGTTGAGGGTCGAATAAAACAACAACTACCCTCATCTGATGCTTACAGTCAAACAGGAATAATGGGCGACCTATTTGAGCTTGGCAGCTTATTTTTGCTGCAGATGATTACCGAGGCAATATCAGAAAACGGTTCTGTGGAACGGGTTACTGAGCTTATTGCCGAGGAAGCACCAGTTTTAAGGGAAATCACTAAAAATGCAGTCGATTCTGAAGCCACAAAGGCAGTTCTAGACATTCTTGAGCGCCGCAGCGACGTGTTTTTGGGTGGAAGAGGAACCGCTGAAGAAGTCGCCAAAATGACTGCTGTGCGGCTGTTTCACATCAAAAAGTTTCTGGGAGACGACGTTTACATTGCCCGTGGAGTCAATACGCCTCATCCAAGAGCTGGCGACCTAGAGATTTTGATTTCTTATTCGGGAAGAACCAAGCCTGTTGTTGGCTGGTGTGACCGGTTTAGGGGTTTAGGGGGAACCGTTTTCTCGATTGTTGGCTGCAAACAAACAAATCTTGCGATAAATTCTGATTTGAAAATTCTTCTGGAAGAGACTGTTGAACAGGGAACGCCGCGAAGATTCTACATGAGGGCAGCATATGTGCTAAGTTGCCTGCCAATTCTGTTAACTGAAAGGCTGAGCATGAAAGGTCTAATTTTGCCAGAGTACATATTCAAATGGTACCACAGCGTAATCGAGTGACCTAAAAAAGGGGTCACCTAAAGAAATTTAGATTCTTTTTAGTGTACTTCCTTTGTGTGCAGATTGAACCATCTGGGAATAGCGTGCTAGGTAACCTGTTTTAACGGGTGGCTCTTTTGCGGTCCAAGACTTTGCGCGTTTAGCCAGTTCTTCAGGGCTAAGTTTCACACTAAGTTTTCTTTGGGGCACATCAATTTCTATTATGTCGTCATCTTTTACCAAGCCTATGGCTCCGCCCACAGCGGCTTCGGGACTTACGTGTCCAATGCAGGGTCCTCTTGTGGCTCCAGAAAATCGTCCATCAGTGATCAAGGCAACTGATTCGCTTAATCCCATGCCTGCTATAGACGCAGTGGGGGAGAGCATCTCTCGCATTCCTGGTCCTCCTTTTGGTCCTTCATAGCGGATAACCACTACGTCTCCTTTGTTGATTTGTTTGTTGAGTATAGCATTCATTGCGTCTTCTTCAGAGTCAAATGTTTTTGCAGGACCACTATGAACCATCATGTTAGCTGATATTCCTGCTGCCTTCACCACGGCGCCGTCAGCTGCCAAGTTTCCGAATAAAACAGCTATTCCGCCTTCCTTGTGGACAGGGTTATCTAATGAGCGAATCACTTCTGGGTTCTTGACCGTTGCAGAGGCGATGTTTTCTTTTACTGTTTTTCCTGTCACTGTAACCGAGTCGACATGAAGCAAATCCTTTAGCACCTTCATTACTGCTGGGATTCCTCCTGCCTCGTTTAGGTCTTGCATGTCGTAGGGTCCACTTGGAATCATGCTTGTAATATGTGAAACCCGTTTACTCAACTTGTCAAACATGGATAGTGGTAACTCTATTTCTGCTTCGTTTGCAATTGCAGTAACATGCAAAACAGTGTTAGTTGAGCCTCCAAGAGCCATATCCACCATAATGGCATTCTCAAAAGAGTTAGCAGACATTATTGTTCTGGGCTTCAAATCTTCCTTTACCAGCCCAACAATGCGTTCACCTGTTGCCTTGGCAATTCTCAGCCGTTGTGCACTAACTGCAGCAGGCGTAGCACATCCAGGCAAAGACATTCCAAGAGCCTCAGTTACACATGCCATAGTGTTAGCTGTGAACAAACCATTGCACGAGCCACAGGTTGGACATGCAACATCTTCAAGACACTTTAATTCCTCCTCGCTCATTTTGCCTGCTGCAACCTTTCCTATTGCCTCAAACATGGAGTCTGTTCCCACTTTCTTTCCCTTGTATGTGCCTGAAAGCATTGGACCTCCAGTAACCATTATTGCGGGAATGTTTAGTCGGGCAGCTGCCATCAGCATTCCGGGAGTTATTTTGTCGCATGTGGTAATCAAAACTATGCCGTCGAATCGGTGAGCTAGAACCATGGATTCGACAGAATCGGCGATTAATTCTCGAGAAGGTAAAGAATAGCGCATTCCGTTGTGTCCCATGGCTATTCCGTCGCAGATGCCTATGGTGTTAAATTCGAAAGGAACGCCACCTGCACTACGTATGCCTGCTTTTACTGCTTCTGCAACCTGTTTTAGGTGAACGTGTCCAGGAACTACGTCTGTGAAGCTGTTCACTACGCCTATGAATGGTTTATTTATGTCGCTGTCTGAGAGCCCGAGTGCCTTTAGTAGGGCGCGGTGAGGAGCCCTTTGAAAACCAACTTTTACTGCATCGCTTCTCATTTTCTAACCTTCTGAAACTTGATTAAATAAAGAATGGCTGATTCTGTTAAATGTTTTGACTATTGCATGTTGACTGGTAATCTTGGAAAAAACAGAAATAGTGAACATTACCTATATTACCTACGGTGATAATTTGCCGACTGTTGCAATTTCTGATGAGTTGAATCAGAAACTAAAAAAGGCAGTGAAAGAAGGCGCTTGCTGCAGCGTTGATCACTACGTAGAGCGAACCCTTACTGAATCTCTCGGAAAGTAATACTGACCTTTAGTATTTCCTTCGTTTTTGCTTCCTGCCGCAATGTAAGCGGACGCTATTTTCTTTAATATCTCCAATATTTGAAAAATAACATGTAATCTTGTTGGCTAACTTCTCATTACAGTTTCAAGCCCTTCATTGTTTCTTTAATCCATTCAACCAGTCTTTTATGGGCATCCATTCCTTTATCTGAAAGCGTTATCCTCTCGTTTCCGTCAATTACCGTAAATCTTAATCAGCTCATGCCCATCAAGCCAATCCATTTGTTCGGTTATTTAACTTGCAAGATATAGAAGACGTAACCGTAATAGTCAGAATACTTGCGGAACATCTCAATCTCGGTTTCTTCAAAGGCTATAAACTGTAAAGCTTCTTTGTCATCTTTATGTTTCATCTTAATGGTCGGAAGTTTTGCTTGTATCCAATTATAGTAGTTGTCCCACCAACTCTTTGTAGGCAAAACAAAAGAGTTGACTATACAATATCCACTTCTCTTGGCAACATCTAGATTCTCTTCCACCGTTTTAATCACAGGATAAGCATGTCTCATGAATTCTACAACCTCGTCGGGCAAATCAGGTTGTAACCAAGACATTTCTGAAACAGCAACATACCCGCTTGGAGCCAGCAAACGCTTCCACTCACGTAAACCCTTTTCAAACCCGATTACAAAAATTGCGCCCTCAGACCAAATCAAATCAAAGCAGCCGTCTTCGTAGGTGAGATTGAACATGTCACCCTTAACTGGCTTAATTATATCATTAACGCCCTCGTTTTTGCTGCTCTTTTTTAATTGCTCCAAAAATGGTTGATGAAAATCTAACGCGTCTATTTGTCCACGGGATAACTTTGCCAGCTGAATCGTTTGCATGCCTGGACCACAACCAATATCAAGTATGCGTGGATTTGTTGGCAAATCCTTGAGCATCATGTATGCTTTTTGTGTTGATTTGTTGTCTCCTGGTCCTTCTCTGGGGAGCTTGCTGTGAATTTCCCAGAAAACTGGTGGAAAATCTTCTAACATTAATGAAACATCCAATATTGTAGAGACTATTTAATCTGGAAAAACATAAAATCTTTTTGGCATCGTTTCTAACATAAATGAAATCCCAGATAATGTGTAGATAAATTGTACATCGAAAAACTTTTATATGAATTATTAAGTTGTTTGGAAGGAACGAGGAATGAATCGTGAGGGATCATTGGGTTCTCGAGGGACACAAAATGGGGGATCGCTTTATTCGCTAGCTTCCCCAAAAAGATAAGAGTTTTTGACACCACCCTTAGAGACGGCGAACAGACCCCCGGAGTTTCTTTAACTCCAGAAAAAAAGCTTAGAATCGCTGAGAGCTTAGACCGTATCGGGGTTGACGCCATGGAGGCTGGTTTCGCCGCGGCTTCTGAAGGCGAAATGGAAGCGATAAAACTCATTGCCGATGCAGGGCTTAAAGCCGAAGTCTACAGCATGGCTAGGGGCGTAACAAAAGACATAGACGCCGTAATAAAAACCGGCGCTGTGGGCGTGCATTTGGTTATTCCTACCTCAGATTTACATCTCAAATACAAACTCAAAAAGAGCCAAGAAGACGTTCTGAAAATCACAGAGGACACTACCCAGTACGCTAAAGATCATGGACTCAAAGTTGAGCTTTCAGCCGAGGACTCAACAAGAAGCGAGTTGGATTTTCTTACCAAAATGTTCAAAGCAGGAGTTGCAGCTGGGGCAGACAGGTTATGTCCATGTGACACTGTCGGAGTTCTGATACCTGAAAGAACCAGCGAATTGTACACAGAACTGAAGAAAAGATTCCCAAAGGTTCCTTTAAGTGTTCACTGCCACGACGACTTCGGGTTAGCTGTAGCAAACTCGATAATTGCTTTGAAGGCTGGGGCAGATCAAGCTCACGTAACCATGAATGGAATGGGAGAACGAGCTGGGAACGCTTCCTTAGAGGAGCTTGCTGTTGTCCTCAAGGCACAATATAACGTGAGTTTGGCGATAAAAACTGAGTTAAATTACGAGACTTCCCGTTTGGTTTCGCGGATAACAGATTTTCATTTACAGCCAAACAAGGCAATCGTAGGAGAGAACGCTTTTGTTCACGAATCAGGAATGCATACTCATGGAATATTGGCTAATCCGTCAACCTATGAGCCTTTCAAGCCTGAGATGATTGGACGAACAAGAAGAATCGCTGCAGGAAAACATTCTGGTTCAACAGGAATCAAGGCGTCTCTAAATGAAATGGGACTTGAACCCAACAACGAGCAAGTAAAAGAAATCTTTCTGCGTGTGAAAAGCCTAGGAGACAAAGGCAAACGGGTTGCCGACGCTGACCTACAGGCGATCGCTGAAGCAGTTATGGGCTTGCCTGTGAGCCGTCCAATAAAACTTGAGGAAATAACAGTTGTTACTGGGAGCAGAATTACCTCCACAGCTTCTGTGAGGTTGAACCTCAACGGAAAAATGCTTACAGAGGCTGCTATAGGAGTTGGTCCAGTAGACGCTGCGATTACCGCCATAAAGAAGGCTGTTGGAATAGTTGAGCCAATAGAGTTAGAGAACTATTCTGTAAAGGCTATCACTGGCGGCACCAACGCCGTAACCGAGGTAGCTGTTAGCCTTAGCAAGGGAGACCGCAAGTCCACGGCGGTTGGAGTTAACGAGGACATAGTCATAGCCAGCGTTGAGGCGATGCTCAGTGGCATGAATGTTCTGATGACAAACTATAACAACAAAAAAGTTAAGGAGTCTTGAAAAATGGCAAAAATGACTGGAGCAAAAGCTCTCATAGAATCTTTGAAACAAGAAAAAGTAGAAGTTATGTTCGGCATATCTGGAGGCGCCCTTCTGCCAATCCATGATGTCTTATGTGACTCGGAAATTCGGCACATTCTTGCTCGTCATGAACAAGGTGCAGCCCACGCAGCAGATGGTTACGCTCGTGCAAGCGGTCGAGCAGGCGTATGTATGGCTACTTCAGGTCCCGGAGCCACAAATATTGTCACGGGATTAGCTAATGCATACTTAGATTCTTCGCCAGTTATTGCACTCACTGGTCAAGTTAACACGTATTCAGCTAATACTTCATACATGATTGGGCGAGACGCATTTCAAGAAGCGGATATAATCGGAATAACTACGCCAATCACTAAATATAATGTCCAAGTGAAGAGCGCAGCAGAGATTCCTAAAGCAGTGAAAACATCATTCCATATTGCCACAACAGGCAGACCCGGACCAGCATTGATTGACCTTCCAAAGAACACACAAACTGCAAAAGCTGAAATGGACTTTTCAGCCAATCTGCAGCTTCGAGGCTACAAACCCAACACTGACCCACATCCACTTCAAATTAAAAAGGCTGTTAACCTGCTCCTAAAGGCAGAGCGTCCCATGATACTGGCGGGAGGGGGCGTGAATCTTTCAAACGCTTCTCCTGAATTGTTGCAAATTGCTGAGCTTTTGATGATGCCTGTGGCGACAACTTTTATGGGAAAAAGCTGCTTCCCAGAGAACAATCCTTTGTCCATGGGAAACATTGGCATGCACGGGACAATGTTGGCAAACAAGATAATTTTGGAAGCTGACGTTTTGCTCGCGGTTGGAACAAGATTCCAAGACCGAAGCACAGGAACATTGGATACTTTCTGTCCCGACGCAAAGATAATACACATCGACATAGATGCTGCAGAGATAGGAAAGAACGTTGATGTTGATGTGCCGATTGTTGCTGACGCAAAACCGACACTACAATTGATTACTCAGCAGCTAGTTAAGAAACTAAAAAAACAAAAGGACAGTCCATGGGTAAAACGCGTCCAAGAAGTCAAAGAAAAGTATCTAAGCGAAATGGACCTTGGCAACGCGGAATTAACTTCTCCAAAGCTGCTAAAAGAGCTTCGAAAACTTCTTCCCCAGAACGCAATCATCGCCACCGAAGTAGGACAAAATCAGATGTGGGCAGCTCTTCATTTCCAGACAATCAAACCTAGAACATTCATCAGCTCTGGAGGCTTAGGAACCATGGGTTTTGGTTTCCCAGCTTCTATTGGAGCAAAAGTAGCATGTCCACAATGTCCAGTAGTGGATATAGCTGGAGATGGAAGCTTCAGAATGACCGAGCAGGAGCTTGGCACTTCAGTTACCGAAGATATACCAGTAATAGTGATTGTGCTTAACAATTCGATGCTGGGAATGGTTGCTCAGTGGCAAAGGCTCTTCTACAAGAGCAGATACTCTGGCGTGAAGCTGGGAAGTGTTCCCGATTTTGCCAAGTTGGCTCAAGCTTACGGCGC
>PIXT01000182.1 GCA_003096235.1 Candidatus Bathyarchaeum sp.
AGACCCATTCTCCACGAGATTCTATCGCCATTGCCTACGGTAATTTATACATAATTCCTGGTTACATCCAAGAAATGACAATGGATAGGTACGAAACTCTTGATGAGGTTTGGGCTATTGGAAGTGATTCTTGGGAGATGTGGCGTAATGATTCAAAGAACAGTGGATCAGGTCAAGCAGGACCAACGGAACTAAATCTTAGGTGGAGCTTTACAACAGGTGCCGGAGTTGGCTCTACGCCAGTTATTGTTGAGGGGCGAGTTTATGTTGGTTCACAGGACAAAAACATTTATTGTATCGATGCGAGAGACGGCAGTTTGTTATGGAAGTTCATGACTAATACTCGGATTAAATCGTCAGTTGCTGTAGCTGATGGAAGGGTGTATGTTGGACCTGACGATGGGTATGTTTATTGTTTAGATTCAAAAAATGGCAGTCTTATTTGGAGGGCAGGTGCTGGAGGCTACATTGAAGCGGGATTCAAGGCTGTAGCGGGAATACGGTCGTCGCCTATAGTGGTGGGGGGCATGGTGTATGTTGGGTCGTTGGATACCAGATTATACTGTTTTGATGCTGACTCCGGCGACATTGTTTGGACGTATGAAACTGGGGGATACATCACTTCTTCGCCAGCGGTATCAGAGGGTGTAGTTTACATCACGTCGCAGGAGTCCAGTAGTGGTGGTCTTTACAAGATAGATGCGGTCAGTGGAGCACTGATTTGGAGATGTGATATTCCGTATGTAATTGCTGCGGATAGAGGCACTGATTTACATGCGTCTCCAACAGTTGGGGATGGAATGGTTTTTGTAGCAACAAATAAGCAGAAATATTATGGAGTAAATGCGACAACGGGCAATATTGAGTGGACATATGTTACCACTGAGGGCACAGAGGGAATAGGAGGATATCTGATTGCTTCTCCAGCGTATAATGATGGTGAAGTGTACATTATTGATATGTTTTTCATTACAGCCCTTGACGCTGATAGTGGAGAAGTTGTTTGGCAGAGTTGGATAGGAACTGAACTGTATACTACCCCAACCTATGCTGACGGCAAAGTTTATGTCACCACAGATAGGCGTTTTGCTTATGCTCTTAATGCCACAGACGGGGTTAGGTTCTCATTTTTTGATACGGGCTCTAATAGTTGGTCATCTCCCTCTGTGTATGAAGGAAGACTATACTTTGGATGCAATGATGGCAAGGTTTACTGCCTTGACAGTAACTCAGTGACACAGGGTCAGATTTACAGTGCATTAGATGTGAATGAGGCTGAAAGCGGTGACAGTATTACGGGTTGTGGTCAACTTGAACCCGGAATTGCCCATGCCCAAATTACTGTAAGTTTCGTAAAGCCAGACGGCACAGCAGATAGCTTGCAGGTTACAGCCGAAAATGATGGTGCATTCAGCTTCAGTTATACACCAGATGTGATTGGGGACTGGACGGTTTGTATGCGGTGTTCTGGAGCGACAT
Source organism: Candidatus Bathyarchaeum sp. (assembly GCA_003096235.1). Next base: position 1,480 of record PIXT01000182.1, read on the forward strand.
ATATTATGCAAAGTGTGGAACTGCCTTTCAGTGTGGTTGGGGCTCAACAACAAACATCTGAACCAGACCAAACGACACAGCCGCAGGATTCAGGTATAGAAGTAGAATACCTCACGTTAGTAGCGGGTATAGTGATTGTGGCGTTGATTGGGGTAGTTGCTTATCTGGTTTTTAAGAAAAGAAACAAGAGTTCACCAGTTGTAATCAGCGACTGACTGCAAAAAGAGTGTTTAGATTAGTGTTCTGTTGCTTCAGAGTAGACTTTAGACATTTTTTGGGCACAGACATCCCAAGAAAAGGTTTTGCTCACAAAATCTCGACCAGAACGCCCCATTTTTTCTCGTAATGATTTGTTTGAAAGAAGATACGAAATAGCGTTTGCTAGGTCGTTGCTGTCGGGTTCAACTAGTAGCCCAGTTTCTTTATGTTTTATGACTTCGGTTATTGCGCTAACGTTGAAGGCAACCACGGGTTTAGCTGTTGCTTGGGCTTCCAACATGGATATTCCTTGTCCTTCTTGTATGGAGGGTGAAACGAAAACGTCAGCGCAGTTGTATATTTGTGGAAGAGCATCATCGGAAACATCATCTAAAAAGGTAAACCTGTCTGAGACACCCTGCTCTTGTGAGTATGAAATCAGATTGTTTTTTAGGGGACCGTTTCCGACGATTACAAAGTTTGTTTCGTTATGTTCTTTGATGACGTATTTGGCTGCTTCAATCAAGTAATGTAGCCCTTTTCTGGGGATTAGGTTACCCACAAAGAGTACCATGTGTTTGCTGTTTGCGCAGATTTGAGCCTTAACGTTCTCATAATCGTTGGTGGGCTTGAATCTTTTGAGGTCCACACCGTTTGGAACTATCCGTATTTTATTCTCAGCAACACCATATAATTGAACAATCTTTTGGAAGGAGTAACGGCTAACGGTAACTATCAGGCTTGCATCTCTTGCGGCTTGCTTTTCTATTTTTGCGAGGTGTCGCATGAAAACGTTAGACAGCTTTAGTCTAAAAGAGGGAGACACACTTTTTGACGATTGCAGGTATTCGTCTGCCAGAACACCGTGAACTGTCTGTATGAATGGTTTGCTGATTTTGCGCTTCTTTAGGGTCTTGAGGAGTTTGTAGCCGCTAACAGTGTGCGCTTCATAAATGTCGGCTTTAATGGTGTTAACCATTTTGGAGATTGTTCTGTTGAAGACCCAGTTGTCTAGCGGGTATATCATGTCTGTGGAGCGGCAGGGGACAAGAGTTGTTCCGTCAATCACAGCTGTTTTGTTGAATCCTTTTTTTGTTCCACTGTAAACTGTTGTGTCAAATCCATTTACCATTCGTTTGGATGTCTCTAGTATTCGGCGTTCAACACCTCCGAAGTAAAGGTGAGGTGGCTGCGTGTTAAAGACGGCTACTTTCAGCTTCTGGTTCATGGATTTGTGCCTCTGAGTTTGAAGCGGTTTCCCATGCCAGTTCTTTGGTAAGATTAAGTATTAAAATGAAACCAATTGATTAATTCAAATTTTGGGTCTACGCTCAAGATGTGATTTAATATTTATTAGCAACTTTGATAGCCCAATATGACAAGACGGTGGCAGGGAAAAAGTATGCAAGTCAGTTTGATTCATATGCAAATCAGCGAATCGCCAGACAAGAACCTGAAGACAGCAGAGCAAATGTTGTATAAAGCGGCTGATTTAGGTTCCAAGTTTATTTGTCTCCCTGAATATTTTGCATTCCCAGCCAGTGTAGAAGATAATGAACAAATTGAAGACATAGCTGAGCAGACCCACCAGCCTGCGGTTAAGCTTCTGAAGCGGGTTTCAAAGGACATTGATGCTTACGTTGTTGGAGGAACTGTTTTTGAAAAGTTCAGGGGAAGATATTACAACACGTGTCTTTTTCTTAAGAGTGGAAAAGTTCTGGGAAAATTCAGGAAGATGCATCTTACTGACTGGGAGAAAAAGGTTGGATTACAGGTTGGAAGCACGTTCAAGATTTTTGAAACCGAATTTTGCAGGGCGGGAATTTTGATATGTGCTGATGTGTTTTATCCAAGAACCGTTAGAAGATTGGCTTCTTTGGGGGCTGAAGTTGTTTTCTTGCCTGTGTCGGCGTCGAGAACTCATCCCCATGTGCAGGGGCACCCGCTTACCACAAAGAGGGCAGAAAACAACAAGGTTTTCATCTTGAAAAACGGGAACACACGATCAAATTCTAGAGGCGGAAACAGTGCAATAATTTCTCCATGGGGCATTCTAAACCAAGCAAAAGACGAAATGAACACAAAAATCATCTCCGCAGACTTGGACATAACCAAACTACGAAAACATCGACAAGCTTCCAAATAAAAAATATTCAGGAGCTAACTGGATCCGTAGATTTTTTCCCATTTGTCTATGATTTTGTTCATGTTCTCAAAGCCGAATTTGTCTAGCCAGCCGCGGTAATTGGTGTCATTTATTGCGGTTTTGCATATGTCCTTGGCTCGTTCTGCATCGTGCACAAGAAGAAGAATTGCTTCCACGTCATGACGGGATATGTATGCGACGGTTCTGAGAAGAGCTCTTGTTTCGGCTTCTCGGGGAATCTCTGCGCTTAACTCTATGAAGATTGGTTTTTTGAGCAGTTTCACAAAGTCCCGAGTTAACGTGTCCACCCAATAATTGGTCATGTAATTGTGCGAAGAAAGTGGAACGTGGAAAAAGTCCAGATAATCTGCGAGGGCATCAAAGTCTAAACCAAACCGTTCTTTTGCCAGAATGGGGTCTGGCCATATTTCGATGCCAAACGGCTGTGTAACCATTTTTTTGGCGTTTCGGATAAAGTCGGTGACTGTTTGTGCTCTCCAGTCCAGCCATTCTAGTCCGCTCTTTTTCCATAGCTTATTGCATCGTTCGCAGGTGCAAAATCCTTCTTCTGGAAAGTGGAACAGGTTCAATGTTACTCCTGCAACAGATTCTTTTGCGGTGTCTTTTATGAATTGGAGAACTTTGGCTTGGTATTCTTCGTTGGTTGGGCACACAAAGTCCCAGGGCAGGGAATATGTTTTGTTTGTTCTTGTTGCGGGACCTTTTTTGGAGACCGCTACTAGTTCAGGTTTTTCGCGTATGGCTTTTGCGTCAACAAAGCAGGTGATGTCGTTGTACATGTCTTTTGCGGGTTTTCCTAATACGCCGTCGACACGTTTTGAGTAGTAAACGGACATGTCAAAGCCATCAACAATTGCAGGCTCATAGATTACTGTTCCAATCTTCAATGCATTTGACCTTCTGACGAATTGTTATCTTTAACTTTAAATCTAATGACGTTAATTAGTTTTGACATTAAATGTTGCTGGTGTGCCTTCGATGAAGATAAAAATCGATTACATCAAATGCAAAGACTGCAGCTCATACACCTGTGTTGACTGTTGCGCAATGGCAGTTTTCAGCCTCCAAGACAACAAGCCAGTGATAGTTGACTTTGACTCATGTACACTATGCGGAATCTGCGAGGACCTGTGCCCAAAGAAGGCAATAACAATCGAAAAATAGTACACAATATAACAGCAGACTTTTAGAACAGCTTTTCCAATGATAACTTATAGTGTGAATGTTACGTTTAAGGCATAAACAACAAAAGGGAGAACAACACTAAAAATCACTCCGCAACTAGGAATGATAACCCAAAACAGATAATTGGTACATCATTTCAGTCAAAAGGCTAAAAGAGAAGGAAAGTCTACATGAAACTGGAAACCCACATCAGGTCCGTTGAAGCTGAAATACAAGAAAACAAACTTATTTTACGATCAAAAAATCCACTGAAAATCGTAAGCTCAGCAGTTCTAAACGGAGGCTCCAAAGAAGCAAATTGCATAATCAATGTCCAAGTCGCCGAAGACGCAGGAAGCGACATGGATGACGAAGTCCACAAAGAAGCAGGAGACTTCCTGATAGAAGAAACAACAAAAATGGGCGTTGCTCAAGACCAAGTTGTAGCAATAATGACCGCCGCCAGAATGAAAAATGTCGAAGCAGTAACACAAAAATTTGAAGATATTACATTAACCACCTTTGTTACTGCAGGCGCCTACTTTGCAGCCACTCCAGGCGACGAAATTGCCTCAAAACAGAATGCGTTCCCATTCAAAAAATGGGGCACCATCAATACAATCGTGCTGGTTGATGGAAATCTAACTGAAAGCTGCATGGTCAACGCAATTGTAACCGCAACTGAAGCAAAAGCAGCAGCATTAAGAGAGCTGGATGTTAGAAGCCGTTTTTCAGGCGAGGTAGCAACTGGAACTGTTACAGACAGCGTTGTGATAGCGTGCACAAAACAGGGACGCACAATAAAGTATGCAGGCAGCGGCACAGCACTAGGAGAGCTGATCGGCAAATCTGTTAAGGCTGCACTCAAGAAGGCAATATTTAATCAAGAAAACATGTTTTCTAACAGACCTCTGATAAGGAGGCTGGAAGAGCGGGGAATAACTGTTGAAAACTTGACAACTCTATTCTCACAAATCCGTCCGATTCTTCGCGAAGATTTGCAGAAGCGACAACAGTTTACGACTGAACTAAAGCATGTGTTATCTGATCAGAACATTGCAGCGTTGGTTATTGCTGGGCTCAGACTTGATGAAGACGCGAAAGTTGATTTGATTCCTGCTAACTCAGACAACGAGTATGGCAGAAAGTTTGTTCTTCATAAGATACTTCAGAAGGCGGTAACAGATTATCTGTCAAAGGAACAAGCCCCATCCAAATTTGTCAGACCGGACTATCTTAGTTCAACTTTCTCTGACGAAATGGGTTGGTTTACCAGAAGCGTACTTTCAGCTGTAATGTATTCTGTGTATTCAAATGTTGTAACAGATCAGTCTGAAACATAGAAAGAATGAATTCAAGACTGAACATTGAAAATGATAATTAGTTTTGCTCGGATAGTCGCAATGCTTATAGCCTACTTCAAGTAATCTGTCGCTTCTATAAGGAGAGGAATCAGCTTTGAAGTTTGGAATGTTCATTTATGAGCCCACACCAGTCGAAGGATTTGACCTACAAGTATACCGCCTTAAATCAGAACGAGGAATCGTTGGAACTCCTAATCCCGAAATGACAACAAACATCGCCTGCTTTGGCGACAACAACATGGCAGCAAAACACCCTGACTGGGTACAAATGTCCAAAGATGGACCTGCACTACGAACAAACAAAAAATACAACCTAAGATGGGACATCGTCTGCAACAACGAAAAACAGATGGTTGACTACATGCTCGACCTGATCGAAGATACCGCAGACAAAACACAAGGAATAACCGTAAGCAGCATGCACTTTGCAGATCACGGATTCTGCACATGCCCCAGATGTAAAGCAGCACACGCAAAAAGCGGATTAGATTGGCTTGAGTGGAGAGCACAAACAGTCACCGACTTTATTGGAGCCGCAAAAGAACGAGTGAAGAATAAGCCATTCTATGTTGGATTACTTCCCGACCCCGTAAATGCGTATGAAAGGTTCGGAATGGATTTTGATGCCCTAGCTGAATATGCAACAGCCTTTGTTGTTCCACACTGGTCCAAGACTTACGCAACTCCATGGTATTTTGAGACAATGTCAAGATCATTCAAGAAATTGCTGAAGAAACCAGTATACCCAGGTCTATACATACGCGGACCTGGCGATGACCCAAACGAACTGGAAAATCACACCCAGATTCTAAAGACAGCCTGCCGTATAGCAAGAACAGGAGTAGATGGTCTCATCTTTTTGGCAGCAAATGCCCAAATCATGAAGAATTTCCAGAAAGCCTGTGTCGAAGACGTGAAACTTCGCGAATTTCTGGATGGCTACGGCGGCAAACCAGTCTTAGACCTTGTCGACAAGTGGGAAAGCATCCTAAAATAACAGCATAGTGTGCGCCTTTTTTGCGCACCCATTTTCTATTTTTCTTCAATTCAAGTTTGTAAGTTTCTTTTAGGGAAAAAACCCGTTTTTCGGTTTTTTGTGACGGGATTAGAAATCGGTTTCTATTTTGGGTCAGGATTTTTATGTTGCAACTTTTTGGGGTAGTGAAGCAAAGCTTATATAATCTGCATCAATGTATTTTGCAGTTTTAAAACGAGGTATGAGCATGG
>PIXT01000183.1 GCA_003096235.1 Candidatus Bathyarchaeum sp.
CGCTACAATTCTAGCCTTTGCGGCACCATGTTTTCCAGGTTTAGATTTGCTGTAGCTAACTATCTTGCAAGGGGCATCGTCAATGATAATGTAGCTGCCAACACGTAGTGCGCCTACATCACTAGGTTTGCTCATGTTTCAGTTCTCCTGTTAGGAGAATTTCACGCATTTCTCGGTTAATAATTTATCGCCTCAAATAACTGCAAAGACGAGGGGATGAATAACGTAAAATAGCTAGGCATTCATTGTTCATATCGGATGTAATTTTTTGGTTTGCTTGAACCAAAGATAAATAAAGAAATAATGGTAGCAAATGAAGGTGAAAGTATCAAAAACACGTTCTTATTTTTGGAGAGGGAAAAATTGTGAAGAAAAAAACGTTAGTTTTGGATACCTCGGCTTTTATTGCTGGTTTTGATCCACTAGCAGTGCCAGAAGAACAATACACAGTCCCAGAAGTAAAGAACGAACTAAATTTGGGGTTTATGCCTTGTACACGTCTTAATACAGCCATAGAAAGCGGAAAAATTTTGATTTTAAAGCCTAAAAATTCTTTTCTTCAGGAAGCCACTAATGCTTCAAAAAAAGTTGGGGATATGAGAAACCTTTCTGAGGCTGATTTGCAAGTTCTTGCGTTAGCTTTGGAGCTAAAAAGTGAAGACAAGGAACCTCTGATAGTTACTGATGATTATTCAATACAAAATGTGGCTAACAAAATAGATGTCAAGTTTACATCCTTAGTTACTTATGGGATAAAGTTACGGTTCAAATGGATTCTATACTGCCCAGCATGTTACCGCCGATACCCTGCAGACTACAAATTTGAAGACTGTGAAATTTGTGGAACCAAACTCAAGCGCAAACCAAAGAAAAAAGCTCGTTTACGAAACAAAAAACATGATGGCGCCGGGGAAGGGATTTGAACCCTTGTGGCGCCAAGCACCACCGGTTTTCTTTTGACAATTATGTCATTTCGAGACCGGCACATTACCGCTCTGTCACCCCGGCAACCAAAATTGTAGAGTTTGTTGCCACTTAAAAGCGCTTTCTCCACAAAAAGCGACGAAATAAAAATTATGTAAAAGAAGTGAGAAGTTTTTCTTCTTGTTGCTTAAAGCAGATGTGTTTGAGCCAGTTTACGTCATCTGTATTCGGAAAGTCTTGTCTGTAGTGAGTTCCCCTGCTTTCTTTTCGAATGAGAGCAGCTGTTGTAACTAAACGGGCGATAGTCGCCATGTTTCTTAATTCAAGAAAACGTGTGTTTACACCACTTTTTCCAACTGTAACTAAGCGTGTGTTTAGGCTTTCTAGTTTTTTGATCATTAAATTCATCTGGTTTTCGTTTCGAATTATTCCAACATAGTCCCACATTGCTTTTCGTAACTCAGCAGTAAGATAGTTCAATTCTTGAAAATCGATATTCAAAAAAACGGTTTCTTTTTGTCTTGTTGGTATCTGTAGGTCATGTTTTAGGTAAGCCTTTGCCTTTTGTGCACCCAACGACGAAAAAACAACAGATTCCAGCAAAGAATTGCTAGCCAAACGGTTAGCGCCATGAACTCCAGTGCAGGTGCATTCTCCAAATGCTAGAAGATTTGCAATACTGGTTTCTCCATATTCGTTTGTCTTAATTCCTCCACAAATATAGTGAGCAGCAGGTGAAACTGGAATTAGGTCTTTTGTAATGTCCACATCATACTTGAGGCATTCTTGATATATCATCGGAAAGCGATCCAATATGAAGTTTTTACCTTTGTGTCTGATGTCCAAATAAACGAGGCTGTGTTTCAGTTCATTAAATATTGTTCGAGCTATAATGTCCCGTGGAGCAAGTTCACCCATGCTATCATGTTCAAGCATGAAACGTTCTCCAGATTCATTAACAAGAATTGCCCCTTCCCCCCGAAGAGCTTCTGAGATTAAAAAGTGCGGAGCGCCAAGTTTGTTTAAAGTTGTAGGATGAAATTGTACAAATTCCATGTCTTCAAGGTTGGCGCCAGCTCTAAACGCCATGACGATCCCGTCACCAGTAGCAATTTCAGGGTTAGTTGTGTTCTGATAAACGTGACCAACACCCCCGGTAGCTAATATGGTTGCACGTGCAATGAAATTACAAGTTTCTCTATGTTTTATGTCTAATATGTTAGCCCCAATGCACGTCCCATTTTGGACAATGAGGTCTATGGCATAACAGTTTTCAAAAACGTTAATATTAGCGCTTTCCCGAACGCACTCAATCATTGCTTGTTCAATTTCTCTTCCAGTGGAGTCTCCAGAATGGAGTACTCTGGCCATGCTGTGGCCGCCTTCTGTGGTCAAATGAAGTTTGTCGTTCTCTTTGTCGAAGTTTACTCCAAAAGAAAGCAAATTTCGAATTGCTTCAGGTCCATGTTCAGCAAGGATTGTCACCATCCGCTTACTGGATAAACCAGAACCAACGCTTAGAGTGTCATCAATGTGAAGTTTAACAGAGTCTTCTTTTCGAGTTACTGCGGCGATTCCGCCTTGGGCTAGGTTTGTGTTTGATTCCATTATTTCTTTTTTTGTTACAATTGTTACTTTTCCATACTTGGCTGCTTTTAGTGCGAAATTCAGTCCAGCTATGCCGCTACCAATAACTAAAAAGTCAGTATTCAAAGAGCCATCTCCAAACTCATATCTAGAACGCATACAGAATGGGTTAGATACCCCAAAGAAATAACATCAATTCCAGTTTTAGCATATTCCAGTATGTTATCAGTAGTTATGTCTCCAGAGGCCTCAAAAAGCAGGTTATCATAAAGACTTAAGTCACGAAGAGTCTCAAGGGTTTGCTTAATTTCTGCTGGCTTCATGTTATCAAGCATTATAACACAAGGAGTTTTGAGTTGCAGTTCTTTGAATTTTCTTGCTGCTTTTACCGCTTCTTCGATTGTGGTAACCTCAAGTTCTATGAAATCAACTTGGTCTGCAAAAACAGAGGCTTTAGCAATTGCAGATTCGATGTAATCAACTATTCCTTCTTGTTTTAGGGCTTCAAGGTGGTTATCTTTTATCAGAACAGAGTCCCAAAGTCCAAAACGGTGAGTTAAACCTCCCCCAAAAAAAACTGCTTTCTTGTCAAAATACCGTAAAAGTGTTTTTCGAGTTGCAGCTATCCGAGTGTTGTAGTCTTTTAGAAGATGGGTTAAGCGCTTTGTCTCTGTTGCTATTCCTGACATTCTTTGAAGAACGTTTAGGGCGATGCGTTCTGTTGCTAAGATGTCTTTTTGGCCGCCTCCAAGCTTAAGAACCGTTTCCCCCTTTTCAACATCTGAACCGTCTTTTGTGTAGAAGGTTACAGTTAACCCATGTTTTCGAAGAAACCAGCAAACCTCTTCAAGGCCACTGATTACTCCGTCTGTTTTGATAATTAAAAAAGCAGATCTGAACTCGTTTTTTGTTAAAACGGAATTGCTGGTTACATCACCGCACCCAACATCATCTTGGTATTCTTTCTCAAAAAACGTCTCAACGTAAACACGGTAATTTTTGTTGCTCAGGTTGAGTTCGTTCCCTCTCTGGTAAGCAAGTTCAACAAATTTTTGTCGATCCACGATTTCAAGCCACATTTAACATTTTATCCAGAGCCTTTTTAGCCTTGACCCTTATCTCTTCTGGAACAGTAACCTTAAATTGCTCATTTTTTAATGCATCAAAAACAAGCTCCAAAGTAATCTTCTTCATTTGAAGACAAGTACCTCCAGGAGGCGCTTGGAAAAATGTTTTTTCTGGAAACTCAATCCTCAATTTTTCAACCACGCCAATCTCAGTGGCTATGATGAAGGTCTTGACTGAGCTTTGCCTCACGTAATTTATCATTCCTGTTGTACTGAAAACTTCATCAGCTAAATCAACAACTTCTGGAAGGCATTCAGGATGGACCAGAACTTTTGCTTCTGGATGTAATTTTTTGGCTTTGATAAGTTCCTCAGAAGAAAATTTGTTATGCACATAGCACCAACCACTCCAAGGGATAATTTTCTTTTCAGTATGCTTCATCACATAATGCGCTAGGTTAGAATCAGGCACAAAAATAACTTCATCTTCTTGCAAAGAATTTACCACGTTCACGGCGTTTGCGCTAGTGCAACAAATATCCGATTCAGCCTTAACATCAGCAGTAGTGTTTACATAGCTCACCACCGCAGCCTCTGGATGTTGAGACTTCAGTTTCCGTAAACCAGCAACATCAACCATAGCAGCCATTGGACAGTTTGCGAGTTTTGTCGGGATTAAAACAGTTTTATCAGGATTCAAAATGTAAGCGGATTCGGCCATAAAATCAACCCCACAAAACACAATAATTTTGGCATTGGTCTCGGTGGCTTTTTTGCTCAATCCATAAGAGTCACCGATGAAATCTGCTACTTCGTAGATTTCGGGTCTCTGGTAAACATGTGCCAGAATTACGGCGTTTTTTTCCCTTTTTAGAGAGTTTATTCTTGCAATTAAATTGGATTTTTCCATTCTTTTACACTACTTACACTAAAAACTTGAGAGTCTCATAATTTACATATTATGGAAGCTTTGGCATCACTAGGTCAGCAATGTCTAAACTGTTCTCATAAACTCGGCATATGGAAGAAGCGACAGCTAGAATATGACGACCAACATCAGCAGAAACGTCAAGAACAGCAGTCTCAATGTCATGAAACAGTGAATCGACCTTTTCTTTTTCAGATCTTACGGACTCAGCTAGTGAAACGTCGTGATAAAAAACTGCACTAATTGAGTTTTCGTGTGATTGGTACGCAACTTTGTGAAGTTGATGAATAAGTTTTGAAAGCTTGTCATCAAGTTTAACACCTGCTAATTTGATTACTGTCTCACCGATTGAAGCAGAGTGATCACCTATTGATTCAACTAAACTTGCAGCTAACCTATAATCTAAGCAGTCGATTGGTAGAATCCCAAGTTTTTCGCTTAGCCCCGGGTTTTGGATAACTGTCCGAAGAACTCGAACCAACAAAAAGTACAGACGGTTAACCTCGTTGTCTCGAGCAACAACATTTTTGGCCAATTCTACATCTGCTTCAAGAAGTGCTGTTACAGCATCACGATGAACTCCTGAGACAATAGAATATTCCCTTCGAAGTATCTTTTCAGGTGGAAAAGTAGAGGGCTCTAAGAGGCATTGCATAACAATTTTTGAATGGTTTTCTTCAACAATTTCAAGACCAACCAAACGACTTGATGCCTGTTTTACACGTTCACGGTCTAATGGGCTTATTCTATCCTTAGCGTGAACTTGAATAATGTCATAACCTAACAAATACTTCTCAATTATCACACGGTCAAGTAAAGGAGATGACGAAATTGTTGCGACCTGAGGTTCACGTTCCATATCATATTTTGGATTAATAACAAGGGTTCCATCACTGGTTTCGTTAACAGACACTACAGTTCCACGGTCAAGCCCATTTTTTTCAGCCCAGTCTTTGGGTAGACAAACGAAAAAGGTTCCGCTACTTGTTCTTTGAATCTTACGGAGGTCCATCTTCAAAACCTCAAGCAAACATTGAATTAGTCTAAACCAAAATGAAGTATTAAGAGTTAACTGTGAAATAACAAAAGCTGATTACAAAGTCAATAGAAGTATAGACGTTCTCAGTAAATCAAAAAGATTCAAAAAACCGTGTTGCTCTCAAAGAACACAGTTAATAGGATACGAAAAACATATTACAGTTTCAACAGAGGGAATCAAACGAGGCAAGAAACATGAGTGAGGGTGAAAGGCTACAGAAAGCCGTTTCCTTCACAATATCATCAGGATATCAATTGGATAAAGAGGCTTTCGAATTTCTGAATTCAGTAGCGAAAACAGAAGACCCACTTCAAATAATGGAAGAAGCCGTCAGGAAAATTAAAAATTCATCTCAAAAACCTCTATTCATTGATAAATGCTTTCTTGAAAACGTGAAAATAAAGCCCTGTGTTAAAGAAGAGCCCCTTGAACTAAACTCAGAACCAACAAAACATGAATCAAGGAAAACGTTCAGACCATTTGCTAAAGAAGTTGACGAGGACATCAAAGTCTTAGTTGATCCAACCAAAAAAGTGTGCACCACAGGCACATTAAATGAGTATGTAGAATATTTTCAGGATAGGTTTGAAAGATTAAAGAAGATCTTAAGAAGAAGATTGGATGTAAAAAATGCAATCCCCATATCTGTTGCATTGAAATCACCCCACAAATCAAAGATTAACATAATTGGCATGGTTACGGAAAAAATTGAGTCTAAAGAAAGACTCTTCGTGAAAATTGAGGACCTAGAGGCAACGGCTACTGTACTTGTGCCTTCAAATTTGAGCAAAGAAATTATTGAAAAGGCCCACTCAATACTCCTAGACCAAGTCGTTTGTATAAATGCAATAAAGGGAAACAACGACCTAATTGTTGCTAAAGATTTCATTTTACCAGATATGCCACAAAAATCGCCTCGCAAAGCGGAAGTTCCAGTTTATGCAGCTTTGATGTCAGATATCCATGTTGGTAGTAACAAATTTATGGAAAAAGAATTCAACAGATTTCTAGATTGGCTAAATGGAAAAAGAGGAAACGAAAAAGTCAGAAACATCGCTAGCCACATAAAATATTTGGTAGTAGCAGGCGACATTGTAGACGGAATAGGAATATATCCAGGACAGCTTGAAGAGCTAACAATAACAGACATTTATGAACAATACAGAGAAGCCGCAAAGCTGTTTGAACAGGTTCCTGATTATATTGAAATAGTCGTAATCCCTGGTAACCATGACGCAACCAGAAAGGCTCTACCACAACCGGCGTTACCAAAAGATTACGCTGAACCTTTAACAGAAACAAGAAAAATTTATTCTCTTGGAAACCCATCCACTATCAGTTTACATGGAGTGGAGTTACTTCTTTTTCATGGCCGAAGTTTAGACGATGTCGCAGCTGTTGCCCCTAATGTTAGTTTTGATACTCCAGACAAATCAATGAAACTACTACTACAAGGTAGACATCTTGCGCCCATTTATGGAGAAAGAACACCAATTGCTCCTGAAAAAAGAGATTTCATGGTTGTAGATAGAACACCTGACATCTTTCACGCAGGGCATGTTCACATATTAAAATGCAACAGGTATAGAGGAACATTAATTGTAAATTCAGGGGCGTGGCAAGAGCAAACAGATTTTCAGCAAAGAATGGGATTAATGCCCACACCAGGAATTGTTCCAATAGTTAACCTTCAAACATCCAATTTATCAGTAATAGACTTTTCACAGCCTTGGTAACAACTCAAAAATTGTTGTCAAACGAAAATTTTGACTTCATTGAACATTCGAAAAACAGTTGGGAACATACCCCAAGAGTTCTCTAAATCTGTCGTTGTTTGTAAAAACGTTTCTGACAAGACTACGTCCGACGCCTAACCGTATTTTTTTAGTTCGACCGTGTCGACCCATGCTCACGACACGAGCATTTAACAAACCAATCATGTCTAACTCGCTAATTAGACCGCTTACTCGTCTCTGTGTCAAAGCTGAAACACCGGATTGGTCACAGAGCTCAGAGTAAATTCCGTAGATATCTCCAGTAATTGTATAACTAAGTTTTGTTTTGCCCAAAAGATAAACACTACAGAGAACTAGCTTAGAATGAACTGGAAGGTTTTCTAAGACTTCTACAATTCGATCGTGTTCTACACGTTTTTCTGCTTCTCTTACATGTTCTTCAGTGACGCTTTCTATACCTTGTCGTTCTGCTAGTTCACCTGCAACTCTAAGAAGGTCAAGAGCCCGTCTGGCGTCTCCGTGTTCCGCGGCAGCCAATGCGGCACACAAAGCTACTGCACTATCTAGTAGAGCTCCTTCGGAAAAAGCTATTTGGGCACGTCTCCATAAAATGTCTTGAAGTTCGGCCGCATCGTATGGTCTGAAAACTATTTCTTCTTCACTTAATGAGCTTAGAACTCGTGGGTCCAAAAATTCTTTGAATCTCAAGTCGTTTGATATTCCTACTATTGAAGTTCTACCATGACGAAGAGTTTCATTGACTCGAGTTAATTCATAAAGTAGAGTGTCACCACGGGCTTTTATGAGAGCATCAATTTCGTCGAGTACAACTATGAAAATTTTTCTTTGTTTATCTAGGCCTTCTTTGAAGCGGTCGAAAACTTCTCCAACGGCTAAGCCTGTGAAGGGAACTTTGACATCTAGTGCTTCGCACAAACTCGAGAGAACGCGATATTCTGTGCCAGCTAGTCGACAGTTAACGTAGCAAACACCTATTGGTGCCCCTAATTGGTGTGCTTTAGCGGAGAGTTTGTTAAGAACATATTTTGTTACTGCTGTTTTTCCTGTTCCAGTTTTTCCATAGATAAACGCGTTGGAGCATGGAGATCCTCTTAGAACGGGTGCAACTATTCCACCTAGGCAATGAATTTGTTCATCGCGGTGAGGTAATTTATCTGGGATGTAATCATGACGTAATACTTCTCGGTCCTTGAAAATGTGAATATTACTCAAAAAACGGTCGAAAACATCTTCAAGTGTCTCAGTTTTTGTCAGTTTGGCAAGCTCCTCGAAATGATAGTGGAATTAATGCCTCGATTGCATTTCCAGTAGATAAGAACTCTCATAAAAAAAAGTAGACAAATTGAACAAAATCCTAAAGGGAAACTGAACTTTCTTGATAAAACTAGTTTTAGGTTATTTGTAAATGAGTAAGCTTGTTTACAGACACAGTCACCCCTTTATTTCTCGTGGAAAAAGAAAGGGCATTACGAGGTTTAGGTAAGAAAAGAATCTTTTTTCGAAGTTATTATTTTTAACAAAAAGAATCTCATGGGAATTATTTTAGATTTTAATATTTAGTTCTATCTCTCAAAAAAATTAGATTAAAATCTACAATTCTTTAACTGAATGACCTAATTTGAACTTATGCCTAATTTTTGTAATACACTGGAAATGAAGGGGTCTGAGTGCTAAACAATTTCATGTGTTTTGATTGTAGCATGAGAAGACACACTAAGTTTTAACTCACGAAGAGTCTTCTACATTCACTTGTCACATCAATTGTTAACTTCGTTGTGAAGTATTGTGAAATAAACTGGTATATTTCATATTTTTAGCTCTTATTTGGGAAAATAGCACTTTTTATGTCATTTCACGAGTATACAGACAACCCCTTGGTTTCTACTGGAAAATTAGATTCAAACCATGCTGATTTATTATTTAAGAAACGTGGCATTATGTGAAGTCTGTGAACCTAAAAAACTGGAAAAACATCTTCTTTTCTTTTTTAAGTCATTTTTTAAGCTTTTTATTTTATCACTTTTAACCGTAATATCTATAACTTGTGAATTTGTAATTAGTGAACAATAACTGGTGCAGGGCATGCCTACCAAGAAAATGCGCTTCGAGATTTCCAATAATGGAGATCGATATACGATAACCTTTGAGGGTCAGGTTACGAGAGATAAGGCTCTTCGTCTGCTTGACCTTGTCGAGCTTTTGGGAGGAATGCCGGAAGTAAATGAAGAAACTAAACCTTCAGTATCTGAAATGCCAAAGATAAACAAAGTTCGTTTAGTTGCAGAGAAAAGTTTTCCTATGGGTTGGTTTACTTCAAAAGAACTCCAGTTAGAATACGAAAAACAGTTCAATGAACCAATTCGCCTGAGCACTGCGTCGACTTACCTTTCTCGTTTGGCAGATCGAGGTTTTTTCATAAAAAAAGGAGCCTCAAATCAGTTGCGCTACCGAATTATGACTGCGATATCAAAATATCCAATTCATGAAAGATAATAAATAAACTGTTTTTTAAGATAGTTAATGTAAACTTAGTTGGAAGACTCTTCGTGGTTTAGGAGAACATTATATGAGCAAGATTAAGGCAGACTTGTTCGACTTAAAAATCAAGCTTAAGTCTTATGTTGATAAAGGTAGACAAATAGGTTTTAGCGATGTCAAACAACAACCCTTGATTGTTTCTAAACCTGACACGGCCAAAATAAAACCTTTAAAAAAAATAAAACAATGTGATTCCCGGTTTTTGGCTGTAGACTGCTCAACTAGAACCCTAAAAAGAGCCCACAACTGGGGAATATACCTCATGAGAGTTGCATATGCCTCAGTAGAAAACCGCAAAGTTACTTGGGGTTACGACGAGAGCATTGTCAGCACGGTTGGTGACCGTCGTTATCGCTCTAACTTTTTGATAGATCGCAGACTCCAACTAGAAAGTGAGATGGCACTAAAACTCCTTCACGAAGAGTCTACACTTGGTGTCGAGCCAATTGGAGAACCTCTTCGTGAACTAAAAGAAGGTGATTATATCTTGTTGGATGGCGCCAGTTTCTTTGGGGGAAAACGGGGTTTTTATACCTCGCTTTACGAAGAGGCTCTTCGTAAAAAAGTTAATCTTCTTGCCATAAGTAAACAGTCTCCTATGTTGTGTGACGAAAAAGGTCGAGATTTTATGGCTTCAACAAGTTTCCTTGCAACTTTCCCGCTTTGGGTCTATCATCCAGTTAAGACTGCGAACATGGAACAGCACTTATACGGAGATGTATCGCTTTTGAAGCTGTGTGAAGACAGTAAACACATTTTCCGTTGTGACATAATCGAACATTCAAAATCTAACATCTCTGACCTCTTGTCTCCCCTTACTTCCCTTTCTGAAGACCCACGATGCTTGGGTTATCCTGTTACCCTTTGGTTGGCTCATGAATTTTCTGGAGCCTCAAACTCGAAAATACTTGAATACTACGATTTAGTTGAGAATGAGCTGTCAGAGGCTGGAATTCTGGAGGCTCTTCGTATGGAAGAACTTTCCTGCAGTTTTGCTGACAAAATACATGGAATAACAAACCCTTACGGAGGAGATGAAATGTTTGACCGAATTTGAGCCTGTTGGATTTGTTCGCGAAGTAAAAGGCGACACTGTCTCGTTTTTCCTAAACCAAGGAGTAACTCTTTCTTTTGGTCAAATTGTGCGAATAGACTCGGAAAACCGAAGTTTCTATGCCCGTATATTTGACGCTGGGAGTTCATCTACCCTAAATACAAACGAGCAGCTTCGGGAAGCTGAAGGAAAAGAATCCTTTGGACCTTATTCAAGTTTTAGACATGTTGATGCTTGTTTGTTGCTGGAAAACAATACTGGCAACATTCGTTCTCCAACTTTTAACCCCAACTACATGGATCACGTTTACACAATAGGCGAAAAAGACTACTCCATTTTGCAGCTTTCAGGAGACCTCGAAATTGGTCGTTTGCGTTCAGGAGAAGAAGTTTTGGGACTGGTTGGGATAAACGCTAAGGCCATTCCAAAAATGATGGGCATGTTCGGTATGACTGGTTCAGGAAAAACTAATACTGAACTTATGTTGAATGCGCGGATAATTGACAATCCTGATACTGTTGGGCTTATCTACGATTTTGCGGGTCAATTGCTTTCAGGGAAAGATATCGGAGCTGAAAGTGGTCTAGGTGATCACCCGCTTTTTCATAGTAAAGTTCGATACTATTCGTCTCGAGATGGAAAACTTTGCATAGGCTTAAACACTCTTACTCCTGGGAGATTGTGGACTGTTTTTCCTGAAATTGGAAGACCACAAATCCGGGTTGCTCGACGGTTATATGAACAATTGGGTAGGTGTTGGATTAAACAAGCCCTTGAAACATATCGTATAGAAGGATATTCTGGGATTAAACAAATTGATCCTAGTGCACAGAAAGTTGTAATTAGTGCTCTGATGAGTAGGCTTTCTGACCTTTCACCCCATCTGTTTCCGTTTTCTGATTATAATTTCATTGAAGATGTTGTTAACAACATAAGTAAAGGAATCACATGCCTGATTGACATCTCTGGCTTGACTTCTGAAGAGCAGCAAAACGTTACCTGTTTAAGTGCAACTAATGTTGCTCAGCATTATAAGCGGTTGTGGGAAAACAATTTTGAAGCATGGAAAAAGCTTCCAACTCTTCTAATAACTCTGGAAGAGGCTCATGAGTTTCTTGATCCTGAAGTTCATAAGACAATTTTTTCTGACATTGCTCTTACTTATAGGAAGTATCGTGTGGGACTCAATGCGGTGACTCCTCGGCCTTCAAAGATAAACCGGGATGTTTTTGCTGAACTTTGGACAAAGATTATCATGAAAACTGAGTTGAAACGAGACAGAGATTATCTTACTCAAAACACGCCTTACATGGAATACAGCGATACAGAGATCAAAATGCTAGACATTGGGGAAGCTTTGCTAATTTCAGAGCCACAAATTCGTTTTGCAGTCCCGGTAAAGGTTACCCATTATCCAGAATACCTAAAACAGAAAGGCCCCGCTACCTATGATTTGCCACCTTCAAAGCCCCTTTCTGAGATGGATGAAAAACTGAAACGAATTAAAGCAGCTGGGGAGTCTCTTATTTCCGAAGAGAAAACTAGGGAACGCTAGCTTCCCTTTTCTTTAGCAGCTTTTGCATTTCTTCTTATAGTCGGTACACGTAGGGCATTTTGTGGGTGTCCCTTTCTAGGTACCCGTCTTTGTATAGCTTTTTCATCAGTCGGGCGCTGTGTTCTCTTGTCAAACCGATCTTTTCTCTGATTTCTGGAGCAGTCTTTTCGCCTTCTTTGTTTATTGTCTCAAGTACTGCAAGTTCTGTCTCAGTAAGAGGAGCTAGAGCGCTTTCCTTTTTTATTGGAATTGCGGCTTCTATTTTAGTTTCAGGTATTGGTCGTTCTTTCTTGATTTTTTCGATTTCAACAAGCTTTGTCATCACCTTGGCTTGAGCTTGCTTAATGTTCTCCACTTCACTTCTCATTTGTTCAAGCTGTCCTGAAACTTTGTCTTCAGTATTTGGAGAGTTCGAAACAAGGTTCGTGAGCTCGGTCAGTTGTTCTTCGTAGTCTTCAACTTTCTTTACAACTTTCGAATTTTCTAGCATGACATTTTCGACTTGTTGGGCCACGAAAAGGACGCCCTCTTTTTGTCTCTTAAACTGATTATCAACACTGACAACAATATCCCTTACTGCTCCCTTTGCGTTGTAGTACTCTTGACGAAGGGTAATTATCCTGCGATAATAGAGAAAAAGTGCTGAAACCGTGCCAAATAGGAGAACTGACGTCACAATCAGCATAAAATCTGAAACCAAGTCCTAATCTACCTCACATGTGATTTCAGCGTGATGTCGTGTGATATTCATGTAGTATCACATATCACACTAATATATAAATAAACTTAAAGGTTTTACTGTTTTTCTCAGTCGTGACATCACACGTCACATTTGCTTCAAAATTTAATGGCTGTTAATCTTTGTTTTAATGGTTTACTACTTTCTTTTTTCTTCCTGCTTTTTTATGCAACTTTTTTGAAAATTGTTTTAAATAACCAATTTCCTAAAATAAGCTTAAATTGAGCTTTTTTATGCCTGACTTTTTAGAGGTTATTTTCTATGTTTGTCTGGTGATCGTTTTGATTTTTCGGCAAAAAACATCGGTTTTTTGTGATAAAAACCCCTGTGATTTGTGATGTCACAGTCTTTTTGATATTTTTCGAGGATTTGCTAGTTCTTCAAGGCTGTTTTTGAGCTCTTCATGAAGCAGTGCTACTGTTTGAAGTTGTTCTTCTTTTGGTCTCTTTTTTGTCAATTCTCTTTGGGTGTCTATGTATGCTTTTAACTTGTTTGCTGCTTCCAAATAGGGTTCTAAGCTGATTTCTTCGAGAATTCCTAGGTATCCGAGAAGCAAAATTGTGTATATTGATTGGGTTACATTTTGTCTGGCTTGCCTTAAACTTCTGTTAAAAGAACCTCTACTTACGGCTAAAATCCGTAATTTGGCTTTTTCGTCGTATTTTAGGCTTTTA
>PIXT01000184.1 GCA_003096235.1 Candidatus Bathyarchaeum sp.
AACTGTAAGCTGAATCTGGTAGTCAGTTAGGTCATCTGGGTTCAAAGTGTTGTCGATTGTTACTGCTTTTCTGTTACTCCAATCTGGGTTATACCATATTTCAGAAGACCCAGAAGGCGCTACGGCGACATATGCAAATTTTGTGGCAGATGCAGTGATAACCACAAAGTCATGCTTCATTGATGGCGTAAAACTTTGAGTTACCCTGAAGACGGATGTTTCTTCAGCTTCTAATGTTGATGAGCCTGAAACAATTGACACGTCACTGGCGATTACATCATTTACTGCTATGTTGCTTAATGTAACCGAGTTTGTTCCAAAGTTTTTGACGGTTAGGTCAGCGTAGGAAATGTCTGGAGCCCATGAACATCCAGTAATCTTCAGCTCATCGACTTCCATAAAGTTGAAGGACATTGCCCCCATCCATGTTGTTGCTGCAATAGAGACAGCTACGACAACCGCAATTAGAATAATCGAACCTATAACTGGGCTAAGCGCCTTACTGTTTTGTGTGAGTTTAAGCAAACAGGACCCGCACTAATCTTTCTTTTTAGTCTATGTTCCGATTCTAAATAAGTTATGAATCTGAGCTATTAATCCAAAAAACGGCAAAAGAATGAAGCTTTTTGGTACAATTTCTTTTAAATTCCATTCTGGAGCCAAAAAAAGAATGTTAGCTGCTAGAACATTGGGGTGCATCTGTGAACACGACAACAGCCATTCTTAACTTTGTTAGAAGCAAAGTCACAAAAGTCTGTTCAGTTACAGCCTTAGAAACTGTTAATAGTTGTTCCAATCAAAAGTTGATTCATGAAAATTGTCAAGAAAGCTTACACTGCACTGTTTCCTTGTCCAGTTGTTCTTGTAACGTGTGTAGATTCTGCTGGAAAGCCTAACATAATCACTTTAGCGTGGGCTGGAACCGTATGTTCTGAACCGCCCATGATTGGAGTAGGTATCAGACCCTCACGATATTCTCACAAACTAATCGAAGACAGCAAAGAATTTGTCGTTAATATTCCGCCAACAAAAATCATAACAGAAACAGACTACTGCGGAGTAACCTCAGGAAAAGATGTGGACAAGTTTTCTGAAACAAGATTAACCCCCGAGAAGGCAGACAAAGTCAAAGCTCCCTTAATCCAAGAATGCCCAGTAAACATGGAGTGCATCCTGAAAAACAAAGTTCAGTTAGGCGCCCACGACCTGTTCCTCGGAGAAATCGTTCAAGTCCACGTAGGCCAAGAGGTTCTAGATGAGAAGGGAAACATTGACATCGCTAAAGCAGCCCCCTTCACATATAACCAAGGCGAATACTGGAACCTACACAAAAAACTTGGAACATACGGATTCTCAAAACAAAGAAAATAATGTAAAACTATTTGTGCACCTATTGCTCGGATTCCGCCTCGTTAGCTTCTGCCATTATCACCACATCTTTCACAGTTGTAGGCTTGTTAGTGGCTTTGATGACAAGTTTTCCTCGCCATCCACATTTTTTGCACTCATACTTTGGCTGAGTAAGCCCCATATGACCCATCACATCCTCCATAGACTTTACTTTACGAACCTTTGCGCTTTTACAGTGCGGGCAAATCTGAACATCCACATACTTTTTTTCTTTTTCCAGATCCTCCAAAACTTCTACTAACTCTGAAAGTTCACTCTCAACTTTTTGAGTTTCTAAAACAACACGTTGCTTCTTCTTTTTCTTCTTTTTTTGCTTCTTTTGTTCTTGTTCACTCAAATTAAATCCCACAACAAAAACTTGATTGCCTTCCCCCTTCTTTTACAAATACATAAAATCGCTACACTGGCTTGAAAGCTCTTATTTCTGGCTTTTTCTTCAGTTCCTTTGGGATGCCAACAGTTCTAACAATATTTTGGCTGCTTATCATATAAATTGGTGAACCGTCAGTTTTCCATTTGTTCAACCTTTTAACTTCTTTAAGGACCAGTTTGATTCTCAGGGTTGTTCCATCGCTTAACTTGTAGCTGTTCCAATGTTCGGTCTCTTCTGTGAAGTCTAAGTCTTCAGCATCCATCAAATCTTTCTGTGTAATTCTCGGCAACTGAGATTGACTCAATTCAACTCACCTTAACTCAATATAATTCAATAGTGTTGAGGTTGGATTAAACATATTAATCTTTCTTTAGATATTTCCACATGAACCTGAACACACATACCTCAACACAAACTAGACCGTAGAACCCTCAAAAAACGGGCAAACACCACAGCAGACAGAAAAACAAATTAGTGCAACTTAACACGTTACTTGTCACACGATTACGGGAGCATTAATTATGAAGCTTAACGAAGAAGCTATGTGGGTTGAAAAATATCGACCAAAAACACTAAACGAAATAGTGGACCTACACCACGTTGTAGAAAGCATACAAGCTTTCCTTAAAAATCCACATTCAATGCCACATCTACTTTTAGCGGGAATACCAGGCACCGGAAAAACAACGGTTGCCCTATGTATTGCACGCGAATTATTCGGAGACAACTGGAAATCCTTCACACTAGAACTCAACGCCTCTGACGAAAGAGGAATCAACACCGTACGGGACAGAATCAAAGACTTCTCACGTTACGGCAGAACAGGTTTTGGAGACGCACCATTTTCGCTCATAATCCTAGATGAAAGCGACCAGATGACCGGACCCGCTCAAACAGCGCTCAGACGAATAATGGAAACCAGTTCCCGAACCAGCAGATTTATTCTAATCTGTAACTACTCCAGCAAGATTATTGAACCGATTCAAAGCCGCTGTGCTATTTTTCGGTTCTCAAAACTAGACAAAAGCGCCATGATAGAGCACCTCAAAAAAATTGCAGAAAAAGAAGACCTGCAACTGCTAGAAGAAGCGGCAGAAAGAATTGTTGAATACTCTGAAGGCGACCTTAGGCATGCAATAAACTCGTTACAAACCGCTGCTGCATACCAAACTGGTGTTATAGATGAGCAAACGGTTCTTCAAGTATTTGGCGAAGCAAGCCCAAGACAGGTGCAGTTGATGCTTAACAAGGCACTCAACGGCAACTTTACAGAAGCAAGAAAAATGATGTACGACCTAATCGGGCAGTACGGGTTTTCTGGCTCAGAAATAGTGCGTCAGATGCAACGAGAACTACTAAAAATCGGATTCCTGTCAGACAAAGAAAAGGCTGAACTAACCGACATCATCGGCGAATACGATTACAGGCTCACACAAGGCGCAAACAGCGACATTCAATTAAGTGCATTACTTGCTCAGTTCTCAAAGTTTGGAAAGTAAAAAGGGGAACTTACTTGAATACTGATCTTTTATGGGTTGAAAAGTATCGCCCAAAAAAGATATCCGACGTAGTAGGCAACGAACTAGCAAAAACCACGTTCACCAACTGGCTGAACAGCAAACGTCGACGAAAAAAGGCAATGTTGCTTTATGGACCAGCTGGCGTAGGGAAAACGGCTTTGATTAATGCAGCCTCAAACCAGTTCAATTTCACTGTTATTGAAATGAATGCAAGCGATACGCGAACAGAAAAAGCAATCAACAAGGTAGGCAAACCCGCCACTTCGTTTGTTGCCTTGGACAGATTTTCTACAG
>PIXT01000185.1 GCA_003096235.1 Candidatus Bathyarchaeum sp.
ACAGTACCAGTCAAAATGTCGTCCCGATTGATTGTTAAATAAAGCTGTTGAATTGTACTCACAACTTGGTTGGCAATATCCTGTAATGCCACGTCCCTTTGTGAGTCTTGCCAGCTGTTAGTCATTGTACTAGCTACAAGAGGAAACACTATGACTTGAGTGAAAAGTAGCGGAATTAGGATTACATACTCGATGGTAGCGCTCGGCATCTACAAGAAACCTCCCTTAGTGTGGTAGAACTTAGTTAACTCCAATTCCAACTGACACCTCGCTCAGATAAAGTTCTAAAACTATCTTACCTTCAGTAGCAAGAGAAAGATTTTCTTCGGAACCAAAATTGAATTGTGAAAAGGCAAAATCAATAACAGAACCATCGTCATAACTAACGCCAACAGTAATGCCTGTGATGTCGTTAAGAGTACGTGCGTCAAGAGATTCACCAGTTAAAGTGATAGACTGAGATAACCTAGGTGCCTCACCAGCCGTAAGAACTGGAAGATACATTCTGATGTAGTTGGTCGTGGAACCTGAAGTAATAATTGTAGAATTAAGGACTCTAACAGATGGAACCACAACAACGCGGATGTAATTCCCATCAGCCATGGGTAGTTTCTCGAGAGCAAACACTCTTGCAACTGGGGCAGAAGTTCCGTTCATGATCAGAGAGCTAGTTTGACTTGGAAAGATGTTTTCAAAGTAATCATTGGATATTGAATACCGTGAGGTTGGAAAAACAAACATCAAAGCCCCTGTTTCAGCTGTAACAACATAATCAGGTAAACTGTTACGGTGTACAGTGACATTGTAAGTCAAAGCAGACTCTTGGAAAAGAACATCACCGTATTGACTTCCGTAATTTACTGTCTCGGTGCGACCTGATGTCCAAGCCACATCATCAATTTGGTAACCAACAGTCTGCATCAACTGCTTAGAAGAGTTGAAATCACCCTCTGCAACACGCGTCCACAGGAAATTGTTAGCAAAACCCAACGTAACCGCCAAAATTGCAACCATAGCACCAGTCATTATAACGGTAGATATAGCGGGGCTAACTCCTCGTTTGCCAGAGCGTTTATTGTCAAACTTAAACAGCACCACTAGATTCTCCTCCTTTTTTCTCCTAAGTCGCTCCTGACGCCAGCATCATTGGAACAACTTTCGAAGCAACTATAGCAATTAAGACAAGCAATGCAGAATGTTTGAATCCAGCAGCCAAAGACTCTTCACTGATTTTACCACAAACCAATCCAATCAAGTAACAGTGGGTAATTACTGACACAGTAAAGATGAGTTGAAGGAAGTCTGTGTTTGCTGAGGAAGCTGCAGACTCACCACCCATGGCAATTGTGTTGGTAGTGAAGAGAAGAGTCATAAGAGTTGTAGCAACCAGCAATATTGCAGCAAAGTAAGGCATAATCATGTAAGGTCTAATGCTCATTTTCTTCTCTTTCTCAACTTCCTGAGTCATGTTGTTAAACCGTGCAAGCGATTCAATCATCGATATTGTACCGCCACCAACATCAACAGCTTCTAACAACAGAAACATTACAATCTGTGACATCCAACTCTTCGTTTTAGTCACAAATTCCATGATTACGTTTCGTAAAGGAATGCCCCAGCCAATATCAGAGGACATTCTCTTCAACTCTTTCGAGAAAGCTCCATAATCCCTATCAGAAAGATTGGCGATACATGCTTCTGGGGAAAGACCAGTTTTTCTGGTTTCTGTCAAATCTCTTAGAAAGTTGGATATTCCCTTTTCCATACTCGTTTTTTTGCCATCAATCTTTTGATGTACAATAGCTGGTGGCACAACAGATACAATCAAGGTGATAGAGACAGCAATGGGCAAATCAACTAGACCTTCAAGAGGTGTTGCAACAATCCCAAAGACCCCAGTGACCAATAATAGAAACACAACGCCTACAGCCGCAGAAATGGCATATACTTTGTATGGTCGGTACTCCGTAATGGGGCTTTTTGGTTGCATACCGTGAGCCATCCATATGAAAACAATAGAAAGCAACGGAGTGAAAACGTAAGTATACATTATTACGCTTGAGCCCATATCCATGCCTGTGCTGTATATGGACTCGACGCTGAAGAGTATGTAGAAACACAGGGACATCAGAACCATTACGATAATAAACGATTCCAGAAGCATTCCCATACGCTCGGCAGCAGCCTTAACTTTCAGGGAACCTGCTTTGAAGATTTCCTGTGCCTTCGTTTCAAGGAAGTGAATAACGTCACCACCTATAATAACAGATGAAGCATACCCTGAAATGAAGTCTCTGAAAAGGTCCAAGGGATTATATTTAGCTGCATTTTCAAGAGCACTAAGTGGGTCTACTCCAAAGATTTCTACATCACGAATTAGAGCCCTTGATTCCCTACGGGTTGCAGGTAATAATTCAACTTCAGTAAGGCGTTTAAAACTCATGTAAGGAGGTATACCACCAGAAGCCATGACAGTGATGTAAGTTGCTGCAAAGGGCATCTCCCGGTCCAAGGCACTAGCCCGTTCTCCAGCTTTTGAACTGGGAGCAACAATAAAGCCGATCATCACATAAATGGGCATGGGCACCAAGAAGATTAGAAAGAGGATTTTTGTAAAGTATAAAAGAACAAGTGCCACAACAGTGACGGGTAATGTTAACGTAGCCACTAAAAACATCAAGGAAATGTAAGTTTCAGGATACATTTTGATGCCTGCTTTCGCTAAATGTTCCTTGAACTCGAAAACGTTGTTAAGAAACTTTGGAGAAATTCCACCGAAAAGGCGATAGGAAACGCCCTCAAGCGTTTTTAGCAGGGGCATTAACTAAAACCTCCTTCTCGTAGAATTCCTCAGGTTTGGCGTTATATTCAGTAATGACTCCCGCAACATCCTTATAGCTTCTAATGTTCCGCTGTCTCATCCACCGCAACACATTCTCGCGTCGTTTCATTTCCTCAGCCAACTCATCCCAAGTCAAGCCTCGGCGCTCGCAGATGTGATTCAACATGATTCCATCTTGAGCTTGGCAGTTGTGAATGTCACCTGCTGCTTTCCATTTGAAGGTATTACGGTAATCTTCGTAATCGGCAATTTCGTCCACTGAAAGCACTCGTCTGTATGCAGTCATTTCACCAGTCTTTGATTGGGGCAAGTGTACTCGCTGAATAGAAACAACAATGTTCATCAGCGGCATGTAAGCAGGCGCAATATCCATTGGCTTCTGAATCAAACGTTTGACAGCCGAATCAATTGAATCAGCGTGCATAGTAGCCATACCACCGTGACCAGTTGCCAAAGCCTGAAACAGAGTGTAAGCTTCGCTACCTCGAATCTCAC
>PIXT01000186.1 GCA_003096235.1 Candidatus Bathyarchaeum sp.
GTTCACACAAACCTTAGCAAATCAAAAACAGAATGTAGCTTTTGGATAGTTTTTATAGCTTGATTCCCCTTTGAATAAGAAGTCGCCGTTACTTTCGTGAGGTAAATCAAATGAACGTGAAATGTTTCAAAGTTGGCTACTTATCCACTAACTGCTATGTTATAAGCTGTGAACAAACCAAACAAGCAGCAGTTATTGACCCTGGACTAGAACAAGAAGCAGAAGCTGAACCCATCATGGATTACATCAAACAAAACGGCTTAACCATCAAATACATAATAAACACTCACGGACACCCTGACCACATCTCCGGAAACATGATAATAAAACAGGCAACAGGCGCAGCCATTCTAATTCACGAAAACCATAAAGGACGCGCTAACGCCGACAAAAAACTCAGCGACGGAGACGTAATACACGTAGGCAACTTCAAACTAGTTGTTCTTCACACTCCCGGACACACAAAAAGCGGCATCTCACTGTTAGGCGACAAAGTTGTTTTCACGGGAGACACCTTGTTTGCAGGCTCCATCGGAAGAACAGACTTTCCAGGCGGGTCTTTCAACGAGTTAATGAACTCAATAAAAACCAAACTTTTGCCCCTGCCAGACAGCATCAAAGTCTATCCTGGACACGAGTCCTTTTCTACTATAGGCGACGAAAAGAAGTACAATCCGTTCCTGCAGACCTAACCAAAAATGCTGAGGAAACACTATGGAAATTGAGCTGAACCGGTCAACATGTCCATTCAGCTTAGAGCACACCTTAGATTGTGGGCAACTTTTTCGATGGAAAAAAATTGGTGACTGGTGGTATGGCGTTGTAGCAGACCATGTTATTAAAATAAAACAGAACAACCAAGGGCTGTTGTTCCAGTTTTTTCCAGAAACCCCAAATCAAGGCTTTATCGAGAACTACTTACGGTTAGACGACAACTTGCCAGACATCTTTTCTAAAATATGCAAAGATGAATACATGCGAAAAGCAGTTGACCACTTTATGGGGCTCAGGCTATGCCGCCAAGAACCATGGGAGTGCCTGATCAGCTACATCTGTGCAACATTCAAAAGCATCCCAGCCATCAAAAAAATGATCAACAACATCTCCAGATGCTTTGGAAAAAAGCTAACCTTCGACGGCATCGACTTTTACACATTCCCAAAACCAAATGAACTCGCACAAATATGCTCCACGGATCTGCGAAGTTGCGGGTTAGGGTTTAGAGCTGAACGCGTTTTGAAGACCGCAAAACTGGTTAACAGCGGCGAATTAGACTTAGACACTCTGAAAAATCTAGATTACCGTGAAGCTAAGAAACAGCTTTTGGGTTTGCCTGGAGTTGGACAAAAAGTTGCTGATTGCATTTTGTTGTTCTCTTTAGAGAAGCTTGAAGCTTTTCCCATTGATGTGTGGA
The DNA here is from genome assembly GCA_003096235.1 of Candidatus Bathyarchaeum sp. The sequence goes on from PIXT01000186.1 coordinate 1,415, forward strand.
TGAAGCGTGCAGCCACAAAAATATATGCACGCCACTTTGACTCATCGTTCATCCAAAGAGTTGCCCGCAAAAGTTCAATCACACAAAAAGAGTATGAAACAATCGCCGATTTTGGAAGAGAATACTTCGGCAACTATGCAGGTTACGCGCAAGAGTACCTGTTTCATTATCTGCGAACCCATCAACGCTAACCCTTTGTTAGTTTTTTTTATCCTTTTACGACTCCTAGCGGAACCAAACGAACAACCTTTGTTGCAATTCCAGCCCGATCGCTCACTTCAACAACTTTGTCCACATTCTTGTATGCTGGGTCAGCTTCTTCAGCCAAAATCGTAGAACTGGCTGCTCTAACAGCAATTCCTCGACCTTCCAGACCCTTTTGTATATCTGCTCCCCAGAATCTTCGCTTCGCGGCTGATCGGCTCATCATGCGTCCCGCTCCGTGAGCAGTAGAACCAAAAGAAAGCTCCATAGCCTTGTGTGTTCCCACCAACAGCCACGAGCTTGTGCCCATGCTTCCCGGTATAATAACAGGCTGCCCTATACTTTGATAGTCTGCTGGAACATCTTTATGCCCTGGAGGGAAACATCTGGTTGCTCCTTTTCGGTGAGTCCAAACTTTGGTCCGTTTCCCATCTATTGTATGCTCTTCAATTTTTGCGATATTATGCGCAACATCATAAACCAAATCTAAACCCAAATCATCCGCTGAACTCTTCAAAACCTCTTCAAAGCTTTGGCGAACCCAATGAGTAATGACCTGCCGATTAACAAACGCATAGTTCACGGCACACGCCATAGCCTGATAATAATCCTGTGCTTCATTGCTTGTAGCTGGTGCACATGCAAGTTCGCGGTCAGGTATTGAAATGTTGTATTTTTGCACTGCCCGTTCCATGACTCGCAGATAATCTGAGCATGTTTGATGTCCTAATCCGCGGGAGCCACAGTGAATCAAAACTGTAACCTGACCTTCATGGGTGACGCCACAGGTTTTGGCTGCTTTTTTGTTGTAGATTTTGTCAACCTTTCCAATTTCTAAAAAGTGATTTCCTGAACCAAGTGTGCCGCTTTGAGGAAGACCTCTTTGTTTGGCTCTGGGCGAAACCTTGTCTGGGTTAGCGCCTTCCATGCATCCTCCCTCTTCGCAGTGTTTGATGTCTTCGGGTCTTCCTAGCCCTTTGTCCACTGCCCAAGATACGCCTTCTGTTATCAGATGCTCTAGCTCATGCAGGTTCAATCTGAAGTCTTTACGGCGGCTTCCCAGTCCGCTGGGAACATTCTTGAATATGGTTGTTGTGAGTGCACCAAGGCGTGGTCGAATGTCGCTTTCAGAAAGGTTTGTGGTTAATAGGCGGACTCCACAGTTGATGTCGTAGCCTACGCCTCCTGGACTTATCACTCCGTTTTCGTAGTCTGTAGCAGCAACGCCGCCTATGGGAAAACCGTATCCTTCATGTCCGTCAGGTAATGTGATTGCATGATTGTAGATGCCTGGCAGGTGGGCAACATTTGCACATTGATCTAAAGTTCTGTCTAACCTGATTTTTTCTATGAGTTGTTCATCGGCAAAGACTATTCCTGGAACAAGCATACCCTTCTTGTAGCTTTTTGGTATTCTCCAGCTGTAATCGTCAATTTTTTCGATAGGAACCGATGGTGCCCGCTCTCGGAAGTTTCTGTGCCTACTCATAAAACCACCTTCAGGTAAAGACTTGCAGTGGGAAACTTATAAATTGTGACTGAATGGGCTTTGCAGTCTATAGTGTTTTTTCTGTTTTTTGGTTGAATGCCTTATGTTTTAAACAGTTACATGCTTTTTGGGTAACACCACAATCTTTAAGAATCGCTCTAAGCAATGACCATGATAATCGGATGTAGATGAAATGTCAGGTGAAGAACCATCTGAAAATGAAGAGCAAGTAAAAGTAGAAACGTTGACCCCGCAATCTAGAGGCGTCAACACCATCGTGAAAGTAGTTTCTAAGGGTGAAATCAGAAGCGTCACTGGACGAGATTATTCTGTACGCCGAGTTGCAGATGCTTTAGTTGGCGACGAAACTGGATGTTTATACATGACCCTTTGGGATGACAAAATCGACGCAATAGCAGAAGGAGCCACACTAAGTATCACTAACGGTTACATTAACCTGTTTAGAGGAAACATGCGCCTAAACATCGGAAAATACGGCAGCTACGAATTAGTAGAAGACTCTCCCATAGAGGAAGTCAACACAGAGAACAACCTATCCGACAAACGCTACGAGCAAGAAAGACGCTTCAACAGATATGGCGGTAGAGGCGGTGGCGGCAGAGGCGGATACGGTGGACGCAGCGGTGGCGGCGGCTACGGCGGTAGCGGCGGCGGAAGAAGCGGCGGATACCAAAGAAGAAGATACTAATCTTCCTCCTTTTTCATTTTCTTTTTTTCAGTTACCTTTCATAGGTACCCTTTTTGTTTTTTAAAATAAGTTTGCAGAAACCTAACTGCTGCATCTCCAGTTTTTAACAGCGTTCATTTTTGCTCTTTTACTTTTTGTAACGTTTTCTTGAGTATGTCTGTTTGTCAGCTAATTTGTTGATTTGACATTTTCTGCAGTCGTCTTCACAGTTTTCACAAAAGATTTCAGCCTGCTCGCTGATTTGGTCTCCTTTTCCTCTTGCGCCAAAAGAAATTATTGCTCCACATTTGTTGCAATAAAATGTTGTGAATCGCATGCTTTTGGATTTCGGTCTGAACAGATTATATGATCCGCATTTCATGCATTTGGCGAACTTGGGTTTCTCACGTTTTTTCCCGTGTACAACATCGA
>PIXT01000187.1 GCA_003096235.1 Candidatus Bathyarchaeum sp.
CTCCAAAGTGTCGGAAATGCTTCCCGACCTTGAAAAGGTTCCCTAGTTTGCTTACGATCTCTTCTAGTTTGATGGTGTTCAAGTCAACGCCGATCACAGCGTCTTCCAGATTAACTGTTTTTGACGGTGTGATTTTTTCGCCATTCTTGAATGCACCTTTGTTCTTTTGTGCGGTGTATGTTATGTTATGGACTATGTCGGATACAATTGCTGTTTCCACGTCTTTGAGCCAAGGGCTCCTCGATACCGCTATAACGTTTGCGCTGAACGGTAATCCTCTGACCGCGTTTGTTGTGCCGTCTACAGGGTCTGTTATAACATAATACTCCGAGGGTTCTAACCCAATTTTTTTTGTTCCTGCCTCTTCGCTGACTAATGTGCATGATATTTCGTGTTTGCCTAGGCAGTCTATCAGCGCTTTTTCGGCAGCTAAATCGATTCGTTTTGATGTGTCGCCGCCTGCTCCGACGCCAAAGCCGACTGCGGCTTTTGGTGAACCATAGTACCTGAGGGCTGCTCGTTTCATCTTCTGTGCGCATTCTTGTAGTATTTCCATCCAGTTCATTGCTCTCACATCTAACTTGGATTTAGGAGCAAGGTGCTTCTTTAAGTTTTTAAATCTGTGTAGGCGAAAAGACACTTAAGGAGGATTTGTTTTTCTGAAACAAAGGGCGGGGGTCGCCGAGCTAGGTCAAAGGCGCAGGCTTCAGGAGCCTGTCCCGTAGGGGTTCGTGGGTTCGAATCCCACTCCCCGCACCATTTGGTTGAACCTTGTTTAATGTTCTATAATTTTTTTCCATATGTCTTTTTATTTTTGTGGCTTGTTTACTTGTATTCATTATCTGTATTGCTTAGCTGTGAACCCTTCTGTGGTGTGTTTAAACTACTTTTTGTACGTTATGAATCATGTATAATTCAAACTCTTGTTTTTGTTCATTTCTGTTTATTTTTTAAACATAACTGATATATACCATAAATGATGCTTGACTCATTGTGAATAGAAAATGAACCACAAAAAACGTGCACTAACATCATTTATCTTAATTTTTGCTTTAGTAACACAAATCGCGGCAGTAGCAGCCGACACAACCGCCGCGTCAATTCCCTGTGAAATTCAAGTAACTCCAAGCGAAATCGGATTACTTAACGGAGACAGCGGGATTGCAGAAACATCCTCTTTCACGCTTACTTTGCATGGAACTGCAACAACAGTAAGTCTTCCTACAGTGGTTCTAACAACTGAATCATACATCGTTAACGAAGGCTCATGGAACATTAACCCCTCCACAATAGATGTAATTGATGGCAAACACAAGATGACTTGGTATGCTGTCCACTATTCTTCCTTGGTTGGAGATTTTGACTTCGCCTTTGAAGATGGCGAAACTGCAGTATTCAGTTTCCAGTTTAACTCCGCACAATCAGGCACGCTACTCAATGTCTTAGACGAAGCAGAATCGTATATTCAGTTGCCCTCTACCTTAATTTCACCACAAGTCACTGTAACAGGATACCCCATACCAAGCGAACCAAACTTGTCCGTTACGACAAGCGTGTCGCCGACAACAATCACAGTAGACGACGAATCAACTGCAGACCCTGAAGAAATGGCTGTCACAATAACTGTTGACGGTTATGGTGGGACTACTCAAACACGGCGACCAATACATGCTGTACTTGTAATTGACAAATCAGTAAGTATGGGTTACCCAGATGTTGACCCCACTGGTTTAAGGTTAGATGCAGCAAAAAACTTTCTAGATATGCTTGACCCTACAAAAGACAAAGTGGCGTTGGTTGCTTTTTCTGACCCTCATTATACTGTTTCGTATCCTGAGTCTGAACAATTTATGCCCTATTTGCTTACTGACGATTTTGATGAGGTAAAAGAAAATATTGGAGCTATCGTGAATGAAGGTAGCACATACATAAACACTGGTTTGGCGCTCTCGTTAAACTATCTTCATTGGGATACTGACCCAGATGCCCTGAAAATGGTAATATTCATGTCCGATGGAGACGGCGTTTACACTGAATCTAGTGACCCTAATTCTCTGACTAACGTTGCTGCTTCAGCAGGATACAAAATCCACACAATCTCATTATCCGATGACCGCGACGATTCTCTTCAGGATATGGCATATGTCACAGGTGGAAAATATACCCTAGTCGTTGATGACGATTTCAACTCTGCATTTACTGAACTATTCGATTATGTAATTGACCGCACCTCACCCGGATACATCGACGTCCTCGCGGTTACTATGCCCTACATCCTAAACGAAGGTACATTCAACATCATGCCAAATGACTTTGACGAAATCAGCGGTTACACCGTCATCTCTTGGAACGACATTGCCCCATACTCTGGAAAAGACGGCGACCACTACCTAGGCGCTGACGAGTCAGTGAAGATAAAATTCACTGCAACATGCAACACGGTTGGAACCAACTTGGACATTCTTGTTGTTTCGGGCGGTTCAGAAGTTTCTTACGCTAACACGCAAGCACAACGCGTATCTGTTCCTATGCCGCGGGTAACAATAAACGTGCAAGAGCTTCCTAATGTAGCCCCAACTGCGGCAATCATTGGACCCTACAAAGATATTGAAGAAGGTGAACTGCTGTTTTTCGACGGTTCTGGATCAACCGACTCTGACGGCACAATAGTGTCTTATGATTGGAGTTTTGGAGACGGAAACACAGCCGCAAGTGTGACAGCTGACCACGCGTACGCTGATGATGGAGTCTACATTGTAACCCTTGCTGTAACCGATGACGACGGCGCAACCGACACAACAACCCACGAAATAGCAGTAAGTAACGTGGCTCCGCTTGCTGATGCAGGAGAAGACAAAAAATTAGCCGAAGGAAGCACAGTATCCTTTGTCGGTTCTGCATCTGATGCCGGAGTAGCCGACATTTTGACGATTTCTTGGGATTTTGGTGACGGAAATTCCGACACAACTGGAACTTTGAATCCAACACACGTTTATGCTGATGACGGAGACTACCTTGGCACATTGACAGTCGCTGATGATGACGGAGAAAGCGCAACCGACACGTTGATGGTCACAGTTACTAATGTTGCTCCAGTGGTTGATGCAGGAGCAGACCAGACATTAGACGAAGGAGACGCCGTTAACTTCAATGGCGTTGCCTCTGACCCTGGTACATCCGACACTTTGACCGTTTCTTGGGACTTCGGCGACGGCACTGCAGACACAATTGGAACATTATCTCCGACACATGTATATTATAATGAAGGGACATACATCGTCACTTTGACGGTTACAGACGATGACGGCGGCATTGGAACCGACACTTTGGCTGTCACAGTTCTTAATGTGGCGCCCACTGCAACCTTAAGCAATAATGGTCCAGTAGAAGAGGGCAGTCCAGTAACTGTATCCTTTATTGATCAATATGACCCTGGAAGTGACGTTTTCACCTATAGTTTCGATTGGAATAACGACGGCGCGTATGACATTGTTGATCAAACAGCTGCTGTGGCTCAGTACACTTGGTATGACAATGGATACTACACTGTTAATGGCATAATCAAAGATGAAGACGGCACATCTACAGAGTCCACAACCGTGGTGACTGTTGTCAATGTGGCTCCTACGGCAGAATTGCGCAACAGCGGTCCCGTGTCTGAAGGCGGTTCTGTGACTGTTTATTTCAGCGGCGAGTACGACCCGGGAACTGACATTTTTACTTACAGTTTCGATTGGGACAACGACGGCGTGTATGATGTTGTTGATCAGGTAACTGCTTCAGCTCAGAGCACGTTCATGACTGCTGGCGTATACACTGTAACTGCGAAGATTGCCGATGACGATGGCGGATTCACTGAATATACAACCGATGTAATCGTGGAAACCGTGGAACCCATAGGATGTTCACTGGTTGTTAGTCCTGACCTAGTTCAAGTGGAAGAAACCGTGACTGGCGCCGCAACTTTTGTAAATCTTGTAGCATCAAACGTTTATGTTGCGGAGTGGGACTGGGGCGACGGAACAATCGAAACAGGGGCACTAACTGACAACACCGTAATTGGTTTACATGTTTACTCTGAAGCAGGCGTCTACACAGTGTCAATAACGTTGACTGATGGCACAAGCTCGGTCACCCAAACATATCAGTACGTGGTTGTGTATGATCCAGATGGAGGCTTCGTAACTGGAGGCGGATGGATAGATTCGCCCGAAGGTGCATACTCTGTTGACCCATCATTGTCTGGGAGGGCAACCTTTGGTTTTGTGTCAAAATACAAGAAAGGCGCAACTGTTCCAACTGGTAACACAGAGTTCATTTTCCATACTGCAGGTCTAAATTTCCACAGCAGCAGCTATGACTGGCTAGTTATTGCAGGTGCAAAAGCCAAATACAAGGGAGTAGGAGCCATCAACGGAGAAGGCGAATACAAGTTTATGATAACCGCAACAGACGGAGACCTCACTGGTTCTGATGATACGTTCCGAATGAAGATTTGGACCGAAGATGAATATGGCGTTGAACATGTAATCTACGACAACCAAATAGGCGACATAACCGAAGGCACAGCACTTAGTAGCGGAAACATTGTAGTTCACAAACCCAAGTAGCCCCCTCTTTTTTCTTTCTTTTTTTGCTGATGTTTTTATGCAGTATCCCGCTTTGCAGCCTTTTGTAGGTTTCATATTATTGTGTTAATGACCTTTTGTTTCTTCTATGAACAATTCGTTTGTGTTCTTGTTCTGTGGGAACAATATATATAAGTGGAAAAAGACTTTTGGGCGGTATTCACAGCTCGGATAGTGCGTAACTATCGTAATCTCTGAACCCGAACTCAATGAAGACTGCAACGACTTTGCTCTTCCTGTAGACCTGATTCGTACCTGCGGCATCATGTTAGTATTGTTGCTTCATGCCGCCAATGAATACTACACTACCATACTGGCAAGTCCTCTTGAATCTGGGTTGTATTGGTGGACATCTACAGTTTACAAGGCCTTTACTTTGCCGTGTGTTCCACTGTTTATCATGTTAAGTGGCGCTTTGCTGCTTCAGCCCTCAAAACTTAACGAGCCTATTCGTTTCTTCTTAAGAAAGCGGTTTAACCGAATCGGTTTTGCCTTAATTTTCTGGAGTTTTGTTTACCTTATATGGGCATTTTTCGTTTCCGGCACCCCAGTTACCGTGGACAACTTTACTCAAGGCGTACTCTTCAGCTTCTTTTCTGGCTCTTACTACCATTTCTGGTTTCTTTATCTCCTAATTGGTCTTTACTTGCTTACCCCAATTTTGCGGGCAGTAGTTTTATGTGATTCCCAAAAAATTCTCAAATACCTCATAACTTTGTGGTTCATAGGTGTATCCGTTGTACCCTTAATTCAATTGATTAGTGGGTACTCTTTTAATGACACATTGTTTGTCATGGGAGGAACAATCGGCTACTTTGTTTTAGGAATATATCTGCAGAAAATAAAGTTACGTTCTTCAATTGTGTATGGGCTGTTTTTCTCAAGTTTCTTTTTTACGATAATTAGCACTTGGCTCATGCGTTTTCATTTCTACTCTATCGGTCAAGACTACTTCTTTTTTGATTACCTGTCTGTAAACGTTATAGTATCATCTGTCACTATGTTCATGTTTTTGAGCAAATTCCCTGCCGAGTGGCCAAAACGCACTAATCCACTTATTCGTCGTGTTATCAATATAATCAGCAAAAACACTTTGCCAATCTACCTGTTCCATCTAATCATCATGGAGACACTTCAAAGAGGCTATCTGGGATTCAAATTAAGCCTTACAACAATGAACCCCCTCATAGGAATCCCTGTTATTACAGCAGTTACACTCTTTATCACGCTTGGACTAATTCTTCTAATGAAAAAAGTGCCTGTTTTAAGGACAGTAATTGGATAACATACTCAGAAGCATGTAAAACTCAAGCATCTGCGTAAAGAGCGATTGCATTGTAAACCTTGTTGGCTATGACTGTTGCGCCCTCGCTGTTTGGGTGTACGCCGTCTTGGAAATATTCTGGGTGATCTTTCATTGCAGAGTAAACGTCAATAATTTGTAAGCTAAGCTGGTCTGCTATCTGCTCGATGTGACCAAGTATTTCGGCGAAGTTTGCGCTTTCTAGGTCAAGTTCATTTTCGAAGATGGGTGGCGGCTTTACAAGAAAAATTTGTGGATTCGTTTTAATAGATTGTATTTCCTTGATTAGTCTAATGTAGTCTGCTACAAAGTTGTCGATTGATTTGAAGTTGTCTGTGCGGGCATCGTTGCTTCCAAGCATGACCACCACGATGTCTGGCAGAAAATTTTTTGCTCTCGCAAATGTGGTCTGGTACGCATATGGCATGTATGTATCAAGCAGCACTGTTGATCCGCTGGCGCCAAAACTTCTCGTCATATAGCCGTCTCCAAGCATGCTTTGCAGTTCACTTGGGTAATCGGTTAGTTCTGTTATGCTGTCGCCAATGCACGCAACACGGATTTGGGTGTTTTTGATGTTGTATAAGCTGGTTTGAACAATTACCGCTACCATACTCAAAGTTACTAACAGAACACCAAGGATTGCTGCAACTTTTTTTATGGTTACCCTAATTCTTCCTTCCTCACAAACAGCCTATTAATCTATCACGCCATAAACTAAAAACATTTATGGCACAAATCATGACGCGTTTGCAGTATATCTTTTTCGACTATGATTTAGGGATTAAAATTTATCGTTTGGGTTTGGAATAATTTTTATCCCCTATTGGGACTTACTGGGTTACTTGCGGCGTAAATAACTGTTTTACTGCCAAAAAGTAAATTAAAAACTAGCAAGGTAACATTTGAAAGAACGGGTTTGCTGAGGCTCTTGCACGGGCAATAGAGGAAGAAAAATGAACAAAACTTGCTACTATCGCTTGGTCATTTTTATTTTTCCATGCTTGAGCTTTTTCAGCCCCGTCTTTCAATTATATTGAGTCAATCTATATTTTACAATAAAAAACGTTTTTCTCAAGAAGATTTGACAAAGTTTATTGTAACCTGCTGAATGCTAACTCAAGAAAATTTGACAAAAAATTTAGAACTGTTGGAGTTAGAATTTATTCGTTCTCAACATCGATGTACATCAGCGAGTAGAGATTTGGATAAATTTCTCCATTGACTGCGTCAACGTGGTAAATGCCTGAAGGTGGACTAGAAAATGTGTGGTCTAAATGTTCTTGGAATGTTCTGACACTAATCTCCCAGATGTAACGGTAAGTGCTGTTTTCATCGGACATTGGAGAATAATCTGTTACTTGTTCAGTAACTTCATACATTCTTGCGATGGGTATTTCTGAAATTATCTCTTCTTGTAGCAAAGTGACCTGCCTTCTTTTTACCTCGAACTTGAAATATACCATAGTTGCTTCGACAACCATTCCTTGAAGCTTTTCGCTGTCCCATTTTCCGTATTGAAGACTTTTGTGAATCGCTTCATTTTCTGATATTGGAGAATCTTCTGAAGAAATCAATGTTGAAGTGTAGCAATCCCATAAAAGCTCATTTGAACTAAGCAATGTGTTGTTTTCATCAGACATTTCTGCTAACGCTTGTCCTTGAATCCAATTTACACCCACCAAAAAGGAAACTGTAACGATGAATACTAGAATTAGCGGTTTCCAGTTCTTAACAAAAAATGTTGAGGGGTGTTTCATGGCTGATGGTTTTGGGGATTCTTCAACTTTTGACATTGTTGCTACTGCGGCTTCTCCAAGGTATGATAGTTTATATTTTCCTTCTTCGGTCTTTGAAACTAGGTCCCCTAGGTTTTCAAGGTGATAGTTAAAGTGGGAACTAGATATTCCGAGCGATTCAAACATGTCAGAAAAGCTTCTTGGCTCCTCTGAGAGCATTTTAAGAATCTTTCTGCGAACAGAATGATTCAAAGACGTGAATATAGTAGAGTAAGTTTCGTCTTCAAACCCTGTCATTGCAATCTCCTCGTCAGCTACTCTATACTTGTTTTCAAAGAAAAAGGTTTGTTCTCAAGAAAACTTGACAAACTATTTTGCTGTTCTTGTTGTGTGTGATTATTTTTGTTGAATTATGCCTTTGTTTTGAGGGTTGATTGCTCTATCTGTTCTGAAATTTTACTCTTGTCAAAATTTCTTGAGACTGAACATGTGACCTCGGTCACTTTTTTGTCAAGATTTTTTGAGAAAAATGCTTAATTTTGATATTGTTACAGTGTATTTATGGGGAGAATTGATGCGAAATAAAAAGCCAATTATTTCAAAAATCGCGATTTGTGTTTTGCTCAATTTTTTATTGGAGCGTAATCAATAATGTGGAGCCAACTTAAACTGAAAAAAGCCTCATCAGTCCTGTTCCTAGCTGTTATCTTGCTGGTGGCATTTAATGCTAAAGTTGCTTTTGCTCGATCTTCAACGATAATCGTTCCTGACGATTTTTCGACAATACAAAAAGCAGTAAATTCCGCAAAGTCTGGCGATACCATTTTTGTTAGAGCCGGAACTTATTTTGAAACAGTCACGATTAAAAAAAATAGTTTGACGTTAATTGGAGAAAACAAGTATACAACAATAATTGATGGCGGCGGAGGCACTAATCGAACCATTCTAGTTGACGGCGCAGACAATGTAGTAATCAGCGGGTTCACGATACAAAACAGCTATGATGGAATCTACCTCTATAATTCTGCTTATGCCACTGTTTCTGGTAACATTATAACAACTTGCACATTTCGCGGCATCATTCTCTCCCTTTCTTCTTTCACCACTATTTGCGGAAACACATTGACAAGCAACCATGATGGCGTAGAACTCTACAAGTCTTCGTATGTCACTATTTATGAAAACACTATAACAAACAGCCGATTTGGCATCGGTATCTCTCGCTCTGTTGGAAACACTTTTTCTGAAAATACTATAACAAACAGCGAGGATGGCATCTACATCTGGAACTCTTCGTATACCACGGTATCTGGAAACACTATAACACATAACGCAAACAATGGCATTAGCCTCATACATTCTTCTTATTGCAATTTTTCGGGAAATACTATAACAAACAGTGAAGCCCATGGCATTTGTCCTAGCAGTTCTTCTAATTGTGATGTTTCTGAAAACATGCTGCAAAGCAACTATGTTGGAATCAAACTTTACAGTTCTTCTTCTGTTACTGTTTGCGAAAACACCATGACCCATAACGTAATTGGTTTAGGTGTTTCAATGTCTAGTGGCAACATCTTTTTCCATAACTACTTCATAGTCAACACATTCCAAACCAGCTCCTACGACTCCAACAACATCTGGGATGATGGTTATCCTTCAGGCGGCAACTACTGGAGCAACTATGAAGGCACAGACAGTGATGGGGATGGAATAGGCGATACACCATACTTCATTGATCTGCGCAATATAGACAATTATCCTCTAATGAGCCCTGTTAGCACAAACCAGTCCATCCTGTATACTCTCGTAGTGGATAGCTTGCCCTCAGGAGTAACATTCACCGCCAATGACACATCATACGTTGCTCCTTGGTCAGAAACTTTCGCTAACAACACGGCAGTCACTTTGACAATGCCTGAATCTTACTCTTACGAAGACAAAAACTACACATGGAGCAAATGGAGCGATGAAAACGCTAACCCAACAAGGACAGTTACAATTAACCAAAACACACAATTAACTGCAATATATGTTCCAGAAAGCACGCCTATTGTGTTTTCTGTTCTTTCTCCAGAAAACAAAACATACACTACAACTGAGGTTCCTTTAGAATTCAATACAACTCAAACATTCTATAACGTATCTTACAGTTTAGACGACCAAGAAAACGTAACCATTCTTGGCAACACGACATTGACTGAGCTTTCAGACGGACCACACAAATTTGCAGTATACGTCAACTACACGGACAGTATGACACTTGAGCAAATAACGGTCCAGTTCACTGTTAACACAACAACTTTAGACACAACGCCACCAACTATTTCTGTTATATCTCCAGCTAACACAACTTACACTTCAGGTGACATCTCATTAAACTTCACTGTTAATGAACAGACCCAATGGATAGGCTACAGCCTTGATGGGCAAGAAAACGTAACCCTGACCGGAAACACAACCTTAACTGAACTAACCGACAGACTACACTCTTTGCTCGTTTATGCAAACGACACATCTGGAAACATTGCATGCTCGAATACTACATACTTCACTGTTGCTTCACCGATTTTGGGTGTCACTATTTTGTCACCAGAGAACATAACCTACAACGTCTCAGAAATCCCGTTAGATTACTTAGTGAACGACACTTGCACCAGCGTGGTCTATAGTTTAGATGGACAACCAAACGTTGACGCAGAAAACGTGACAGCACTATCTGGTCTTGCTGATGGAACACATGAGTTGACTGTTAGCGCTACTTTTACAGCCAGCAGCATTACCGAATCTGCAGCGGCTTGGTTCACTGTTGACACTACTCCCCCAAACATAACCGAGGTGACTCAGTTGCCAGTTAACGTTAATGGAACCCTAGAAGATGGGGCAAAAATAAACGCCACAGTCACTGACACTGGAAGCGGCGTAAACTTGGTCTGTTTAAATTATGCTGACGACAACACAACATGGGTAATAGTTGAAATGACCCTGTTGGAAGAAAACATTTGGACTGCTACCATACCCGGATTTCCCCACGGAACAAACATAACATACGTAATCACAGCAGAAGACATCGTCGGGAACACAATCACAAGCGAAGACCTGCTTGGGCACCCAACCCAATACCAAGTTCTTCCAGAGTTTCCATCATGGCTTCTACTACCCCTGTTCTTCATAGCGAGTCTGGCTGTCACAATCTACAAAAAGAGGCTGCCAAAAACAGCCAACACCCATTCATATTAGCAGACTAATAGAGGTACATTGTTGAAAACAGCCTTTTCATAAAAACTACGCAAATAACAGATTACAGTTACGCATCCGATTTTTATTGAACCCTTTTTTCTGAATATCTGCGTTTGCATCTTGAACAGCGTTTCAGTAATTCCTCAAGACTCTTTTCCCGATCAACAACTCCCAGCTTTTCCGCAGACTTCCATTTCTCATCCAACTCTGAACAATGATTGTAGCCTCTACACTTCATCTCTTTGACAAGCTGCTCGTGACGTGCATACAGGTTATGAACTTCAAGCAACCCCTTTTCTAAATACCCTTTCACGGTTTTTCCGCGGCGCAGTGTTCCAACGAACATGTGAATCTCCACATGCTCGCCCAAAAGATGTTGCCTACACATAATCTTTGGATTTACCATCCACATTCTCATAAACTAACCACAGTAACCAAGAAAATTAAAACTATCCCACATATTAGCAAACTAATAGCACAACATTGTTGAAAACAGGCATTTATTGAAAAACAACAGCATGTTTTTTTGGAAACAGGTGCATTAAAAAGTGATTTCTAACGTTACATAATTTTCTAATATTTCAACTGTTGGCGATTTGTCAAGTATCGCCTTGAACATCGTAGTGACTTGGGTTGCTATGAAAATGCTCCAATTTTTTCCTAATTCATGACGTAAATGAATAATCTCTTTTTTTCCGTCAGAGTGATGAGTAAAGTCGAACCAATTGGCAGATTCGCCCAAATTTTTCTTAATGAAAGATATCAGATTTTGGTATGTTGGGCTTACTCCCATTGTTCGTAAAAAATTTTTAGTCCCTGTAGAACCTGACTTTTTTGCTATTTTCTCGATTGTTTCCTTGGAACAGCCTCCGATGATGCCCGAAAATGTTTGAGGCGACATCGTTACAACACTTAAGCGTTTACTCCATCTGCCATGTTCACAGTAATCTTTCAAAATTTTGTTGTGTAATGCGTTAACGCTGAGTCCTTGTCTGTTTGCTTCTTCACGTAAAATTTCAATCCATTCACTATCTACTCGAGAAGAAAAACAGCTTGACTTCTTTTTTCCTTTGAGTAAGACAAAAACCCTATAAAAAATACGATATAATATCATTTAATATTTTTGCCGTACTTTCTAACATTTTATTTTTTATTTGGTTCTGTAAATTCACTAATATGAACAAACAATCAACATTTTTTGGTTTGCCAACATAAAGACATTCATTTTAAAAAAGCATAAGTCAACACTTCTTTTTCAGAAACCTCGTTTTACACAATCTAGATTGGTCTCACGAAGAGCCTAAAAACAATTAACTCCACTCCCATAACCGAAAGAAATAAAGAAGAACCACTTACTATTTGCTCAGAGTAAAGAGAATGTGATTACATGGGCAAAATTAGGGTTGGCGTAATCGGTGTAGGAAACTGTTTCGCTGGATTAGCTCAAGGAATCGAAATCTACAAGCGAAACAAAATCCAAAAATTAGGATTAATGCACGAAAAAATCGGCGGATATGGACTAGAAGACCTAGAATTTGTTTGCGCTTTCGATGTAGGAGAAAACAAAGTAGGACGACCACTAAACGAAGCCATCTTTTCCGATCCAAACTACGTCGATTGGGTTGACAGCGTCTCAAACTGCACCTCACGAAAAGTGAAAGAAAGCCCAATTCTAGACGGTGTAGGAATCTACGTAGCAAGTATGATTAAGCCAATAGACCAAACAAAAACAGAACAAGAACTCGAAAAAGAGGCAATCGAAGAAATCCAAGAAACAAAAGCCCACGTCCTAATCAACTACTTGCCTGTGGGCAGCCAGAAAGCTACAGAATTCTGGGCGAAAATCGCCCTAAAAACAGGATGCGCGTTCATAAACTGCATGCCCGTCTTTATTGCATCCACCAAAGAATGGCTCAAAAAGTTTGAAGACGCAAAGCTTCCAATTGTAGGAGACGACGTCAAAGGCGTAATCGGAGCAACCATTACTCATAGAACATTAGCCAAACTCTGTGTAGACCGAGGAGCGACAATAGACCGAACATACCAAATCAATGTCGGCGGAAACACAGACTTTGCCAACATGCTTGAACGGGAACGACTTGAAAGCAAAAAAATATCAAAAACAGAAGCCGTACAAAGCCTAATCCCCGCAAAACAACGACTAAACGACAAAGATATCTACATAGGACCAAGCGACTTTATTCCATTCCTTGGAAACAAAAAACTAGCCTTCATTAGAATAGAAGGAAGAATGTTCGCAAACATACCCTACAACATGGAAATCAGACTAGACGTAGACGACAAAGCCAACTCCGCCGGAGTAGCAATCGACGCAATACGATGCGCACAACTAGCCCTAGACAAAAAAGTCAGCGGCAACCTAACATACGTTTCCGCGTACCTCATGAAGCATCCACTAGAACAGATGGGCGACGAAGACGCCAGAGAAAAGCTTGACGAATGGATTTCTAAACTGGAAAAGTAACGGGAACAACAAGATTGCCCAGCAAACCTCGTCCCCTCCTCCTTTCTTGCGGCATCTTACGAAAAGAAATCGAAAAACTGATACAAGAAAAAAAGCTTGATGTTGAAGCCGTCTTTTTGGATGCGGGTCTGCACGTAGTTTACGCTGAACTAGAAAAGGAAATAACTGCAGCCCTTGAAGAGCACTCAAAGCATGCCAAAAATGGAATAATCGTGCTTTACGGTGACATGTGTCATCCGCGAATCAAAAAAATAGTTAAGCAATACCCTAACACAATCAAAATTGATGCCCTCAACTGTATTGACTGCCTTCTTGGTGGACACAAAAACCTTTTGCATGCTGACCCCAAAGGTTGTCACTTCTTTCTTTCTCCAGGGTGGATGCCTTGCAATCTTAAGAAAAACAAGTATTTTCGTGAGATATTCGATTGGAACATGGAAGGCGTGAAGGAAATGTTTGAGCACCTCAACGGAATTATTGTAATAGATTCGTTAGGCAACCTTGATGACCTCAAAAGTGACATAGAGGAATTCAGTACTCAAACTGGGCTTCAGGTTAGAAACATAAAATCAGTGGGACTGGACGGACTAAAGGCGCTCCTTGATGAAGCCATAATAAAACTTCAGGGCAGCCCCAAATTGGAATAGCTTTTAGATTGTCAGAGAATGCCTTCTGTATTTGAATAGCCCCGGAAATATGTAATACGTAGATCCTTTTATGGCGTAGCCAAGAGACTTGGCAATATCGTAGCCATCACTCACTCTGCTTATTGTTCTTGTGAATACTCCTGCGCGTTCTTCATATGAGATTCTTCCAAACCGTGTCATTAACCTAGAAATCTTCTGATCCTCAGACACTCCCAGCTCCGAGTCGTAGGGTCCATACCCGTTCCTAGACATTTTACATGCAACATCATGGGACAATGTTATACTGCATCCGGGAACACTGGCGCCCATCACTGGAATTCCCAAAATTTCTATTGTAGGAAACTTGAGGGAAACACGTGTCAAAAGGTTTGCTCCCATTATTCCAAATCTTCTTCCCAGCTTAAGGCTGTCTCTTGGTCTCAAAGACGGCGCTGAAGCAACTATATCTTTACATTTGAATGCGTAATACATCACTTCAAAGTAGTTCTCATACTTATCCAACTCAGAAAAAACATATGCATCATCAACCTCTGTTCCCGTAGAAAACAGGGAATCAATATCATGAAAAACAATTAGATTTCCCTTAGCATGCCTAAACCCCAAATTCCTGCCTATTGCAGGGGTATCCCACCACTGATACTTAATTTCCCCCGCTTTGCGCAGTTCCTTTCTGTACTTGTCGTATTCCTTGGGAGAAATTATTTTGCTGTCACCAATTTTTGGCAACTCCGCATTTTCTCCCGCATCAACAACTATAAACTCAATAGCCTTGTTTTTTCCAGTCTTTTCTTCAAAAGCCTTTTTCGCTATCTCCCAGTTGTTAAACGTCTCTTCGATGGCTTTTGCATCTTTTTCACCCCGCCCTGTTGTTATCACTGAGAAGACTGGCTTTGTCATAGCATCTTTTAGAAGCAAGATGGTTTTTATGAGTTTTGCCTGATTACGTGACAAAAAATTAAACTGTTGTTGATGTTAACGGTCACACTAACATGGTTTTTTGGTTCATCACTCAACTTTTTTACTCAACGTTCCAGAAAATTATTCGGCCTTTTCCACCGCTTTTGAGATATGGCTTGTATGCGTTTCCTATGCAATGTTTCCAATAGAATTTTGGCGTGAATCTATGTGCTGAAAAGATGAACACGAAGTATAAATTAGTCCTCCATAATGTTTTAAACCGCTATGACTCATAGTTAGCTTTCCGAAAAGCTGTTGAGACGACCTCACACGCCGCAGGTCAAAACAGGAGACAATGAATGCCAAAAGCCTCAAAAAAAGAACTGCTCAAGCTGTACAAAGATCATACCGTGCAGCTTCTTATCAGCAAGTTTGTGAGCGGTGAGCTTGATACCTTAAATCCTGTTTTTGATCAAAAACATGGTTTTAAGTATCCGCTAGTGGATGAGGTTGTGGGGGACTCGTTTAGTACGGATCGGTTTTTACAGAAACTCTTTGAAGGCGGCGTTCTAGAGCGCAAACTTTACGACAAAATTGTCTATTGTCCCTCTTGCAGTTCCGCGAATGTTTCTATACATTACACTTGTCCTCACTGCAAATCGTTTGACGTTAAGAAAAGCTCCTTGATTGAACACATAAAATGTGGCTACATAGACACCGAAGACCACTTTCAAAAAGAAGACAAACTAGTTTGCCCAAGATGCCACAAAGAATTAATTACTCCCGATGTGGACTACCACAAAGCAGGAGTATGGTGTACCTGCAATCAATGTAACAAAAGCTTTGACATTCCAGTTCCGGCTCATTTTTGTCGTGAATGTCAAAATAACTTCATTTTCGACGAAGCCATCTACAAAGATGTTTACTCCTACAATTTGACCCCAGAAGCCTCAAAAGAGGCAACACTGGGCTGGATCATGATTGGTCCAATAATGGAATTTTTAGAAGCTATGGGATACACAGTAGAAAGTCCCGGCTTCTTGAATGGAAAATCTGGAACACGTCACATGTTTGATTTAACTGCAGTTTCTGCTGAGAATAACACAACTGCGATTGACCTCGCAACTTCTACTGATGATGTTGTGTCTGAGCAATCGGTGATTTCTATGTTCGCTAAGATTTTTGATTCTAATCCAGAGAAAGCTTGTCTTGTTGTTATTCCAAAGATGAGCGAGAACGGCAGAAATTTGGCGGCGCTTTACAAGATAGATTTGATTGAAGCCAAAAGTCAGACTGCAGCAATAGAGTCTTTGAAGTCTTGTATAGCGCAGTGAGTTAACTGCCGATTCCAGAGTAGACTGCTACGTTTCCTCGTTCAGTTACAGCTTTGACCGTGTAAGCTCCTGTCGGTATATCCATGTCAAAGCGAATGTAGTTTTTGGTTGTTGCGGAATTTACGAAGACGTCTATGTCGTAACGTTGATGCTCTGTTGAATCGATCATCCACAATGAAATCAGATGAAGTGTTAAGGCGCCATCGTTTTCGAATGTGAATTGGGTTCCCTCCATTTTCACTCTTACTCCCAAAAAATCTATGTCCACGGTTGTTTGGTCACTATCAGCGCCTTCATCCACAAATTTGAGATTTATTACGCCTTGACTATTAACGTAGCTTTGCCACACATCTGTAAGATTTAACGCGTAATAGTCCCATCCCATTGTTGGCGTGTGACCGCTGGTGACGTTAAAGCCCGCGTCACTGTATGTTGAGGATGTCCAATTGTATGCTTTCAGATACCACTTCTCTGAAGCATCATACGCCTTGTATCTCAACTGTAACTCAAATGTTTGAATGTATTCTAGCGGATGTGTGGACACATCTATTGTGAATGCTCCATCCATGTCAAGTTGATAATCTTGGGGACTTAGCTCTATCATGTCTGCTTTAAAGTCAAAGCTTGTTCCTGTTGTTTTAGTTCCTATAATTCTTATCTTCCATTGTCCAGAGGCGTCCCTGAAGCTATTTGGATTTGAAGATATGACTTGGATTTTTGTTTCATCTGTGTCTGCTGTAGCACTTGACACGTAATCTAGATACCCGTTTCCGCTTGTTGGATACACTCCAAGATCATAGTTATACAATTGCATTGTAACATCAACCGAACCTGTTGTCCACGCACTGTTAATCATCCACGTTAATTGATTCCAATCTTCTATGCTGCTTGAACCCGTAAACTCAATCGCCATAGTATGTTCTTGGGACCAGACATGTAACAGGGCAGCGTCTATGTACCATGTGTCCTGAATGATGTCGCTTGTTTCTGTGCCACCTGTGAATCTTATTGTAAACGTTGACGAGTCTAGGTATGACGATATGGATACGTTGTTCCATCCGTTTGTCAGGTCCTTGAAAACATTTTGCCAAGTTGAACCCGTCCAAACGTCCACTTTAAGGTCCTCAGACCCCATTTTTCCACAATAGATACACAACTCCTCGTTTGCCTCGTTATAGTTCACGTTTGTCCATTGAACTTCCAAATCTACTTCGTAATTGGATGTGCTTTGCATGAAATCGGTTTCATAAAAAATTACCCAACGATTTTGATTAGGATGATCATTATGGAATCTGAACCGCATTTGTGTCACAGATGCCTCATCGAAGGTTACTTCTTCCCAAGTTTCCCACGTTCCTGCCCCACTATACACATTCTCCCATTTGCCCTCCGTATAAATGTCCACTTCTATTCGGTCAATATTGCTGGTTTGCCTGCGAATCAAATACCTGACAGTGTCACATGTTAGGGCACTGTGTGTAAGCACTAAATACCCACTCCAACTGCGTCCAGGAACCCATGTGTAAGCATACCTGCCCTCATTATCGTCGTAGGCTCTTGTTTCATAGTACCAACTATTTCCAGGGTCCTCATATCCCGTAGGTGATACCCACTGCTCTGAACCTCCACCCGTATTTTCTTCCTGAAGCATATCCATAACATTGTCTGGACCCGACTGCTGAGCAAAGAAGCTGCTATGGGTTCCTTTGTCTGCAGAAGAATCCACATCAGACTTTTCGTTATCCACAAAATCTGAAACATCTGCTCCTACCGAATAACTTCTGACTGTCATATACTCGCCGTTATCTGAAACCAAATCAGAAGTACTTCCAGAAACCAAACTTGTTAACCCAATAAGACTATACGCAGAAGGGTTGTAAGGCAGGGATGAAGATTCTATAAACCGCTCAAAATTGTCGTCGTCAACAGCTTGTGTACTAGTATAGCTGCCTGTCACGAGGCTGCCTGTGTTGATTGTGTATTCGTTTTGAGCGTTAAACCAAGAATAAGTGGTGACCTGTTCAACGTTGGTGATGCTGGATTCTTCTTTCATTTTCTCCCAGTCAAATTGGTTCATTTCGTAGTTCCACAAGACAATGTTTGATACTATAGCCAGCATAATCACTAGGCTAAGGGCGACGACAATTATGTTGCTGACGCCACGGCGGTCTCGCTTAAATCGGCGACATGTAGTAGTCAACAACTTTGGTTCCTCTCCTAGTTACAACTTTAATTTCATACGCAGAATCTGCATTCCATATGTATGTGACGTTAAGCCAACCATGCTTGTTCATCTCTAACTCGATAGGTGTAAACGATTGACTCACACCATTCACGTACACAGCATCTATCTGTATGCCAACCTTGCCCACGTTACGAACATACACCGAGATTTGATTTGAATTAAACCAAACATCTTCAACAACAAGGCGCTCGCCCATGTTGTCGTGAAGTCCATCAGTGATAACATATGTTGCGCTAACAGCAATTGACATACCCGCAACTGCAATAACAGTCAATAGAAGACTGCTTAAGACGGGAGTAATTCCCTTGCTGTTCCGCAATAGTTTTTTCACATTTTTCTCTCCAATTACACTACAAATTTGAAGGCTAGATATCCACAGAGCAAAAGGATAACACTATGTTTCAGACCGCCGCCAATTGTTCCTTCACCCATTTTTCCAGCCACAAGACCGCCAAAGAATGCTTGGATTGCGCTCATGTGAAAGAAGATTCTCCGCGCTTCATCAGGTGACATCAACTCAAACTGGCTGAGTTCAAAATCCGTTATGTCAACAAAAAAGGATTTGAAGAGCATAATAATCGTGAAAAGGAAAACAAAGAATGCCACATAGATGATTGCCAAATAAGGTCTAGTCTGAGTTTTACGTTCATCATCAAATGTTAAAGTTGTCTGCACAAACTCTTCTAGAGGCTCAAAAACCTTCTCAACATTCCCTCCAGATCGCTGGGCTTCAAGAATCAAAGGAATTGTTTGCCGCATAAGACCAGTGTCAACACGTTTACCTAACGATTGAATAGCATCTTCAAATGACACTCCCCAACTCATCTGAGCAACCATCCTTTGAAGCTCCTTTGTCATTGGACCATACTGTCTTTTTGATGCCTCTTCCACGGCTTGCGGCAGTGTCATCCCAGTTTTTTGGGCTTGAACTATGCTCCGAAACAGGTCAGGAAGATGCTTGTCTACTGAACGTTTCCAGCGATGATCTACATAATCGAGGACAGCTGGAGGAAAAACAGTAATCACCACTGCCAATAGGAAATATTCATCGAAAAGAGGACTACCGCTGAGCAGGAGTACAGCCGTAACGCATATAGTTACACCTAATGCGCCCGAGACAATCCACGCGATTTTCTTTTCCCATGTTTCAATTTTTGGCATAACTCATCTCTTCGGTGAAATCATGTCTAATATTACAAGAAACACTATCGAGCCAATCGGCAATCCAAGATACGTAAGAAGTTGCAGCATTAGACCAGAGTCTAACGGACCAAACCCTCCGCCGCCCAGCATTGCCATAACCGCAAGCATCACTACAAAAATGAGTGACCCAGCCACCATCAAAGTAACATAGAACTCAGCTAAAACTGCAAGACTATCAGAGAAACGTTTCAAAGCGATCTGCTTTAACTTCATGTATTGCTGTGATCGGTTTCTTAGATATTTTACCGCGCTTCCTCCTGAGTGAACAACCGAAATAAATCCTTCAATTAACTCTTTGAACCTTTCAGAAGGCGTTCTCAGAGCCGTAGTTTCCAGTGCCGAAATAACATCAAAGCCGAAAAGCTCTACGTCCCGAACAACGTTTCTTGCCACGCTAGACACTGCCAACGAGGCATCAACTTGCGCTAAAGAACGCCATATAAAATCTGGAGGTACACCAGCTCCCGCTAAAATCGACATGTACCCTGCAGTGAACGGTAAATCTTCTTCAAGGGCTCTTTTCAGGCTGTCTGCGCGGTAACTCGGGTAAGAATAGAACGCGATCACGGTTACGGCGCCGGCAAGCAGACTTACTCCTACTCCAAAAAGAATTGCCAAGACTAGAGATAAATTGAAGACAAAAAACAAAAGTGCTGTAACGGCAATCATGCTTGAGGTAACCAACAGTAGGCTCGCTAAGATAGCTGTGCTAACGTACGCTTTGAAGTTGGTTTTCATTCCCGACTTTTTTAAGCTAGCATCCAAGTCTTTGAACAATGGAAATAGCCGAGACGATCTTCCACCAATAAGCTGGTACGCAAAAACCTGTGGCTTGGTTGCACCTAATTTGAGGCTCTGGTTCCACCGTGAGACTTTGCTGTTATCCGAAGAGGGACTTTTGCTGAACGCATTTTTGACGCGAATATAGGCTCTTTTGAGTCCTCTTCTTAGTTTGCTTTCAGTCATTATATCCCCAACCTAGCCCTTCGAAAGACGCGTGTGGGATCAGCATAATATTCTCTGATGACCGAAACAACATCGCTGTATTTGCGAATCCCCTGTTTTACCATCCAATCTAGAACCGTTTTTCTTCGATAAAGTTCATCCTGAAGCTCTTTTTCGTTAAGCCCCTTACGCTTCATCTTTTCTTCCAAAAGGTGACTATGACCAGAATACACAAAGGAATCATGTCTTGCATCCCACCGATACACTTCATGAGTTAACAGTTCTCTTGTTTTAGGGTCTAAGCCAATAATCTCCGTTATTGCACGCGTTCTTCTCACAGGTTTTCCATTAACTTCAGTTCTTAACTGAACAGGTATAGCATTAATCATCGTCAAAAGCGGTCTTGGAATATTCATTGGTTCTGATTCCAAGCGGTGAATAACTGAGCTCGCGGATTCACCATGTATTGTTCCCATTCCCAAATGTCCTGTTGCCATAGCCTGAAAAAGAGTGTAAGCTTCCTCTCCTCGAACCTCACCCACAAGCAGATAGTCTGGTCTCTGCCGCACAGCCGCCTTCAAAAGATCAAACAAGGTAACACTTCCTGATCCCTGCTCATCATGACCAAATCCTGCTCTTGCAACTGATGGAATCCAGTTTTCATGTGGCAGATTTAATTCAGCAGTATCTTCTACGCTGACCAGCTTTAGTCCAGGTTTTATAAACATCGAAAAACAGTTCAGTATCGTTGTTTTTCCTGATGCAACACCTCCAGCCACAAGAATCGAGGCTCTATTTTCGATGGCGAACCAGAAGTACGCTGCCATCTCGGATGAAAGAGTACCCAGAGCAATCAAGTCAGAGATTGTCAGGGGGTCCGCACGGAAACGTCGTATCGTAAATGTTGAGCCTCTTCGTGTAATTTCGTTTCCATAGGTCATTTGGATTCGGCTACCGTCTGGCAGAGATGCATCAAGGATGGGCATTGCAAGTGAGATGTTCTTTTTTGACAAGTAAGCTAGCCTTACGATGAATGAGTTTAGTTCTGCGCTGTTTTTGAAGATGATGTTTGTTGGAAGGGATTCGTAGTCGCGGTGCCAAACGTAGATTGGTATGTTTACTCCGTCTGCTGAGATGTCTTCGATTAGTGGGTCTTTCATGAGGGGGTCTATTTTTCCGTAGCCTAGAAAGTCGCGTATGATGTAGTACATGAACTTGTCCACGGCTTCTTCGGCGATTTTCAGGCGGTAATCTTTGATTACTTCATGAATCTTTTTTTTCAGGTATTCTTCAGCTTTTTCTCGTGTTCCAATTTCTTTGAGGTTAACATCTATTTCTTCGACAAGTATCGTTTTTACTTCTTTGAGTTGTCCTTCTTCTTCATTGAGCAGCGTGGGTTCAATTAATTCGTATTTTAGTCTGTGAGTGTTTGGTTCTGCAACAACCGCAGCGTATACGTAGGGCTCATTAATTGGGTATACCTCTCGGAAAACTGAGGCTTTTTTTTCGAGAATGTTTTTTGTTGTTTTCATTTAGCCCTCACGTTTACTCCGATTCTCAGTTAATCCACTAGGCAAGTGGGTGTTGGAGCTGGTTCACGGATTCCCTGCAAAAATAGGACATCTTAAGACTTAATAAAATCTATGGATTTGAAATCAACTACCACAAAAGCACACAGCAGACCTAAGCCGCCCAAAAAGGCGACTCAACCCGCATGATCTGGATAAACTCATTCAAAGCCTCAATTTCTTCAGGCATCAAACGATCCTCAAACTTGGTTAACAATACCTTGGCGTGAGATTCAGGCACCTTAACATAGAATAGCTCTCCTTCATGTATGTGGCGACCCACAACTGTTTTACCCAGCGAAACCGCTACCTCCGAGCCAATAGTAGCCTCTGATGCTGCTTTACCTTTGTCCTGAATCTGCAAAATTTCTCCTACGTTGCGTCCATCCACTTTAGCAAGAACCTGTTTTGGTTTTATTTTTCCAGCCAAAACTTCAACGCCGATAACTGCAGGTTTAGCTTTTCGGAATACATAACCTGGAAGAAACTTGACTTTAGCAGGTTTGACTAGTCTGCTGAATTCTTCGTCAAGGCGGGCTTCATCCTCTTGTTTCAACCATGCTAGGTAATCATCTATGAGGCTGTAGATGGTTTTTTCATTGAATATGCGAACGTCACGGTTTCTTGCTTCTTCCTCAGCGTCTGGAAGAACTTTAACGTTGAATGCTAAAATAACTCCATGAAGAGGGTCACGTTCTTTAACAATTCCTGCCTCAGTTACGTCGCGTCTAGATACATCGCCAACATCAGCCAGTTTTATTGGAACTTGGTTTCGCTTTAAGCTTTCAGCAATAGCTTCAAGAGACCCTAAAGCGTCCGTTTTCAAAACAACTCCATCAAAGTCAGTGGCAATCTTGATTTGTTCAACCTCTTCAGAAACCAACTTCACATATTCTTCAAGGCGGTCCTCAGACGGGACAGCATACAATGGTGCACCCGCTAAGGCATCCTCAAGATTTGGTGCCGCAATCTTCACTCCAGCCGCAGCCGAAACAGAAGCAACTGAAGAAAACTTGTCTCGAGGGTCTCTGATTTCATCCAGAGGCTTAGGCAAGAAAACTGCCCGAATATTGGTCACAATCGGTTTTTCTTTGGCACCAACAACTATCAGGTCGCCCTTCTGCAGTATTCCATCATAAATAATCACGTTGGTTGTAATGCCTAACCCTGGTTCTTCTTTAACCTCTAGAACGGTTCCCTTTGCTGGCCCCTCGGTTGTTTTTAGTCTGGAACTAAGATAATGCTGAGTCAATCCTATGAGAACTGCCAAGAGTTCAGGTATGCCTTCTCCGCTTTTGGCGCTTGTGGGAA
>PIXT01000188.1 GCA_003096235.1 Candidatus Bathyarchaeum sp.
AACTTACACCTCTTTGGTTTAAAGTGAGCCATTATAAAAAATGTTGCTATTTATAAGAATTTCGGAGTATTAATGGACGGTTTTGCAGTTTTTCCAACTTATTATACGAAATCCGTAGGATTGGTGCGGTAACAGTCAAAAATCTAACTGACAAGTATTCGAAGCCACAGTGAGAAAAAGGGAAACGATGCGCCGAAATCCTCATGAATAAGCCATAAAAGGTTCAGAAATCGTTAAATTTTTCCGCAACTATATTACAACAAGAGTGAAGAAGATGGACGATACCGACAAGGCGATAATCGAAATTCTGAAACACGATGGTCGAGCCACCTACAGCGATATAGGAAAGAGAATTGGCTTGTCTGAGGGCGCGGTTCGGAAGAGAATTAAAGCGCTTGTTGATTCTGGGGCAATAAGACGATTCACTGTCAAGGTTGGACTAACAGAAGGAGCCGAGGCAATTGCTTTGCTTTCGGTTGATCCTTCTTTGCCGACTTCAGAGGTTTCTAAAGCGTTGAAACAGTTTTCTAATGTGGAAACAGTCTATGAAATCACTGGGGAATATGACATAGCCGTTACCATATCGGGCTTGAACATAACTGAAGTTAACGAATGTCTCGAAGAGATACGCCGCCTCAAGGGCGTAGCAAACACAAACACAATGATCGTTTTACGTAGTTGGTAAACGCTGTTCACCACAGTAATCAATTACGGTTTCAGAAACTGGAGTAATCTTTTCGTATTCTACATAACCAATTTTTACATAAAGTATATATATTTGTGCGATTTCTATTTTTCCGAAATCTGATTACTATAAACAGCGTGAAAAGGAAGGCTCAAAGTGGAAGATAAATATGTTAACGAGCAGGGGCAAAAACTACTACAGAAACTAAAAAGAAAAGGCGTTCTTCCCAGCCCCTACAACTTTGCTGACTACAAAAAGCCATCATTAGATGAATACATTGTTCACGACAGCACACTACGAGAGGGAGAACAAACCCCAGGAGTCATATTCAGCATAGAAGACAAACTGAAAATCGCCAAGAAACTAGACGAAGTTGGGATGCCTCAAATCGAAGCTGGATTCCCAGCTGCTTCAGAAAAACAAAGAAAATGTGTTGATGCCCTAGTTAAATTAAACTTGGATGCGCAACTTTCTGCTTTTGCCCGAGCAAAAAAGGAAGATATCGACTCCGTGGCAGACAGCGGAGCGGATGGTATCGTGGTTTCGCTTTCTATTTCTCCATATCATAGGAAATACAAGTTCAAGGGAATGAGCAAAGAAACGTATCTGGAAAAACTTACTGAAATGATCAGTTACGCAGAAAGCTATGGATTATACGTCATATACAGCGCAGAGGACACTACCCGAGAAAACGACCTAGACTTTTTGAGAACAGCATACAAGACAGCAGAGAATGCAGGAGCAGACAGAGCAAGAGTAGTTGACACGCTAGGGTGCGCGAGCCCTAACGGAATGGCATTTCTAGTCAGAGAAATAGGAAAAGAAATAGACATCCCAATCGAAGTCCACTGTCACAATGACCTTGGATTGGCTCTAGCAAATTCATTGGCGTCTATAGACGCTGGAGCGTCAACCGTTTCAACGTCAGTGAACGGCTTAGGAGAAAGAGCAGGAATAACAATGACTGAAGAAATCATTCCTGTTTTGCATATGCTCTATGGAACAAGCATCTTTGAGATGAGTCAATTGACTTCTCTTTCAAACATGGTTCAGGAGATTTCGGGAATAGTAATGCCTCCTCACAAACCATTAACTGGCAATAACGTAACTGCTCACAGTTCAGGAATACACCAGCATGGCGTTCTAGTTAACCCGACAACATACGAGTTTTATCCACCCCGAATGATGGGACAAAAACGAAAAATTTACATCGATGAACTGGGCGGCAGGCATGGAATTATGTATGTAGCAAAAGAGTTGGGCATAGAAATCTCTGAGGATACCGCACGAAAGGTTCTTGAACGCGTAAAAGCATCATTTTCTTCGGGCGAAAGACGAAGTTCCTACACTCCTGATGAAATCAAGCAACTAATTGATGAAAACAAAACGAGCTGAAAAACGTGGCATCTACAATAACTGAAAAAATTTTGGCAAACGCTTCGCACAAAAAAGAAGTTGTTCCCGGAGATTTTGTTGTAGCAGACGTGAGCTATGCGATGGCTCATGATTCAACTGCACCCTTAGCAATTGAAGGATTCAGCAAAATCGCTGACAAAGTCTTTGACAAAGACCGTGTTATAATCGTTTTCGATCACTTCTTTCCTGCGCCCACAGTAGCCGGAGCCACATTGCACCAAAAATCAAGAAAATTTGTTATGGAACAAAACATTTCCGGATTCTTCACTAATGGTGTTTGTCATCAACTTTTGGTTGAAAAATTTGTTTCTCCTGGAGACGTAGTTGTTGGGGCTGATTCTCACACATGCACTGAAGGAGCCTTGGGTGCATTCACTACAGGTTTAGGTTCAACTGATATCGGAGGAGTTATGGCTACTGGAAAATGCTGGTTCAAAGTTCCAGAAAGCCTAAAATTCAATTTAACTGGCCAAACAAAGAAGGGCGTCTACGCTAAAGACGTTATTCTTAGTATTGTTGGCGATGTTGGAGCTGCTGGGGCACTTTACAATGCCTGCGAGTTCACTGGTGACTACGTGAAAAATGCAAGTGTTGCTTCTCGTTTGACTCTATGTAACATGGCCATTGAGATGGGCGGCAAAAACGGAATAATTGAAGCTGACCAAAAAACGCTTGATTTTTTGGGTGGACGAGCTGGAAAAATCTTCAAAAGCGACAAAGACGCAGCATACTCTGACGAATACGAAATAGATGTTGGAGACGTTGAGCCTCAGGTTGCTCTTCCTCCGGTAGTTGATAACGTGAAACCAGTTTCTGCTGTTGAAGGAAAAACAATTGACCAAGCATTTTTGGGAACATGCACTAATGGACGCCTCGAAGACATTGAGGTTGCCACTAAAATATTGAAAGGCAAAAAGATTGCACGAAACGTTAGGTTGTTAGTTACTCCTGCATCTCAAGACATCTACTTTGCCGCATCAAAGAAAGGTTACCTACAAGACCTTACTAATGCTGGTGCAGCAGTTTGTGCCCCTAATTGTGGTCCGTGTGTTGGCAGACACGGGGGAGTGCTGGCTGAGGGAGAGGTTTGTCTTTCAACTCAGAACAGAAACTTCACCGGAAGAATGGGGCATCCAAAAGCGGAAATCATTTTAGCTTCTCCGGCAACAGTTGCGGCGTCGGCTTTAGTTGGTAAGATTGTTGACCCGAGGGATTACATTTGAAAGTATGGAAATTTGGAGACGATATAAACACTGACGTTATCACCCCCGGAAGGTACACTGTAACAACAGACAAAAAACGGTTAGGCGAGATTGCTTTCATAGAGTACCGACCAGAATTTGGTAAAGGAGTCAAAGAAGGTGACGTTATTGTTGCAGGAAACAACTTTGGCTGCGGCTCCTCACGTGAGCATTCTCCAGTTGCGATTAAGGCTGCTGGAATTAGTGCAGTAATCGCCAAATCTTTTGCTCGAATATTCTTCAGAAACGCGATAAATATTGGACTTCCTTTGTTTGTGTCTGAGGACGCTGACAAAATCGACGACGGTGACGAAGTTGAAGTTAACACAAAAACTGGTGAAGTTCACGACATAACTAAAGGCATTACTCTTAAGGTGAAACCGCTACCAGAGTTCATGCAAAAGATTGTTAATAAGGGCGGTTTAGTAAACTTTTTGCGAAGCGGTGGCTATGACAACATATAAACTAGCGGTTATTCCAGGTCCTGGAATTGGGGCTGAGGTTGTTCCTGAAGCGGTCAGGTTACTGAACAGTACAGACTTAACTTTTGATTGTAGGTACTTTGAATTTGGTTATGAGGTTTTCAAAAAAACTGGTACTCCAGTTCCTGATGATGTTTTAGCGGGAGTGCGTAAGACTCAGGCTTGTTTGTTTGGGGCTACAACTACTCCTGTTGGTGTTCCAGGTTACAAAAGTGCGATTATAACTTTGAGGAGAGCTTTGGGCTTGTATGCAAATGTTAGACCCGCCAAGAGCTATCCTAACCAGAAAGGCATGAAAGATGTTGATTTAGTAATTGTGCGAGAAAACACTGAAGGCATGTACAGTGGAATGGAGTTTGAACTGCCTGATTCTGCCTACACACTAAGGGTGATTACACGCAAAGCAACTGAACAGATTACACGGTTTGCGTTTGATTTGGCGATGAAACGCAACAAAAAGGTAACAGTGGTTACTAAGGCAAACGTTTTACGTAAGTCTGATGGACTTTTTCTTGAAGTTTCACGTAATGTTGCAAAGGATTATCCTGACGTTGAAGTGGAAGAGGCTTTTGTTGATGTTACTGCTATGAGGCTTATTTTGAAGCCAAAAATTTTCGACGTTATTGTTACTTCCAACCTGTTCGGAGACATACTTTCAGACGAGGCAGCAGGTTTAGTTGGAGGACTAGGTTTAGCTCCCAGCGCCAACATTGGTACAGATTACGCCCTGTTTGAGCCAGTTCATGGTTCTGCGCCCAGACTTGCGGGAAAAAATATAGCGAATCCTATGGCGACATTTCTTGCATCTAAGATGATGCTTGATTACCTTGGCGAAAACAAGTGGGCTCAACGAATCGAAAACGCTATTGTAACTGTACTAAAAGAAGGAAAAGTTTTGACCCCTGACCTTGGAGGCTCTTCTTCCACAACGCAGGTTACGGACGCGATAATAGATGCATTGTAGCCTGTAGTTCAGTCCTTTTTTAGTGTTGCCAGTTTGTGCAGTGTAGTATTGATTTGTGTTAGTGCTGGGCTGAAAATCTGTTTTCTGTAGGCTATTGTTGCTGCGGTTGCTGCCAGTAACAATGGAACAAGAACCCACGCTATATACTCAGATAACACTTCATAATTGTTCAGTTGACCGGAAAGCTCCTCGATTGTTATGCTGTTTCCCATGTTGTCTTGTGCCCCTATATTGTATGTTACGTTTGTGCCGTGGAGAAACTCGGGAATTATTCCGCTCCAGATGTTTGCTTCGATGTTTGTCATTTCCATAACTGTCCACATTTCGTTGTCGCCAGTGTAATTCAGTGTCACCCACGCAACTCCACTTAACTCGTCAGTTACTGTGGCGTTAACTATTATTCCCTCTTCTAGCCTTCCATTGACGTTAACTGGAGCCTGAACCACATCCACTATGTTTGGAGGCGTAGTGTCAACAGTAAACCATATGGTGACAGACTCGGTCATGACGCTGCCCGTGTAGTTAGCATAAACAGTAAACTGGTGAGTCCCATCTGCAAGACTATACAGGGCTGTTGCGTTTTCCGCGTCTACAGTTGGTTGTTCATCCAAGCTGTAACCAAGATAGTTGCATGTTTCGTTTTTTGTTAACGTTAACGGGATTTCCGCAGTGTTGTATGTTTTGTTCTCGGGTGACAAGATAGACAGCTCCACGGGAGCAAGGGCAACAGTGAAATCAACTGGTTCTGAAGAGCAGACGTTTCCCAGTCCATCTTCAACAAAGACTGTAACGTTGTGTGGTCCCTCGGATAGTCCTGTTAAAGTTGTGTTACCCGTAACCATAACGTTTTTTTCTCCATCCAAACTGTACGCCGCCCAAATGTAGTCTTGATTTACTGTGTATTCAAGGGGAACGTTAAGTGTGCTGTAGGTCATGTTTTCTGGAGACAACACCGAAACTACAGTGGAATTCTTTTCTGGAGTAAACACGGCAGTCAAAACTGTATCGTCGTCCACTGTAACGACTCTCATTCGATTGGTGTCACCATCGTCAAGCCAATGAGACCAAACGTATCCATCTTGAGTTTCAGGCATCACAACAGTGTATGTTCCATCGTGAACAGTAACAGAGCAGGGGGTTAACTGAGATTCACCGTTAATCTCAAACGCGATTCCATCTATGGGCGAAGATGTTACAGCAAGTTCATTGCTCTCCAAAATGCTTTCGGAAATACACTCGTATGCCGCCTGATAATAGAGTCGACCTTGACCATATTCATTAGTGAAAGCAAAAACATAATCTGAGTCCCACAGAGACACAACTTGAGTGTTGTTTCCCATTGACGAAACTGAAGCAGCAGATTTACTTTCTACGTCCAATAGACGTTCATCAACAGAAAGGGATGTGCCAAACGGATTATCAGAAACAAGGTGTGAATAGCCGCCGACGTTTATGTAATAGTCAGCCCCAAACCAGTCACGTATTGAACTCAAACCGAACCGGTATCCATCAAACTTGGATCCTTCAGCACGATAAGGCCACATGTCTTTGCAGTATACTGTAAAATAGCAAGGAACTCCGCTTAGAACAACTACGCCGCCTCCATCAGACAAGTAATCAGCGATAACTGAGGCATGTTGTGGTTCAACAGCCCAAAAAGCGTCAATGACAACAAGGTCATAATTTGTTAGAGTTTCAGGCACATCGCCTACAAAGTCAACATTGAAGCCTGCCTGTTCAAGAGCGTACGATACTGAAAAACGGCGGTTGTCCATATCTGATTCCGTAGGCCACGGATTCCAATCAGTACCCTCGGTAAGATGGTGGGCAAGCCAGTTATCTTTCCAGTTAATGAACAATGCAGAATTGCCGTTTTCAGCAGCCCATCGGGCTCCGCCTCCAAGAAGTTCTAAAGATGCTGGTAATGATGTTTCATTATTTTGTTCACTTTTTGTTGGCGATAAAGTAACTTTGAATGTTGCAGTTGCTTTGTTTCCTAGTTCGTCAGTAGCTTTCACTTGGTAACTTCCGTTGGTTTGGTTCAGGGCGCTTATTATGCATGTGAAGTTACCGTAGCTGTCAGAAACAAGTGGGCTTGGGACTGTAGGTATCAGAATGTTGTCCCAAGTGACAGATATCTTGGAGTTTGGTGCAAATCCTGAGCCCACAAGAGTTGTTGCCGCTATTCCTTCTGTGGGAACTAATTCAAGTTTTGTGTCTACTTCTGGACCAGAGAATATTTTTACGTCGTCAAAATACACTGGAGTTTCGTTGTAGCATTGGCTGACAGAAAACGCCTCGATTCCATAAGAAGGAAAATCTGCTGTTTCGCCTGAAGTTGTGGTTACTGACAAGTTGTCTGCTCGTAGTTCTCCGTCAACCCAGACAGAGTATGTTTCGCTGGTTCGATTCATAACCATTTTGATGTTGTACCAAGTGTTTGGCTCATAAGATTGCAGAGTCACATTTCCAGTTCCTATTGTGCCGCTATCCTGAAAAACAACAGGCGCATATTCACATGAAATTGAAGAACTTAACTTTTTGGTGAATGACACACGAGCATTATCGCAGCTTTGCCCGTTTGTCTGCTCAACTCTGACTGCTACCTCAAACCCGATTACTTGTGAGCTTGAAGTAAACTGTTTAGCAGCAAAAGCCGCCCACCCGTGCAAGCCATGAAGTTTCAAAGAGTTTGTTGGAGAAACACAAACGCTGTCTACTATAATCTGTTGTTCAGTGCCTGCTCCGTTAAACCATAGCTCCCATCCTTCACCATAAGGAAAGGTTCCTGTATTGTATTTTTCGAAGTTGTCTTCGAACAAAAGTTGTTCTGTTGCCTCTACTTGAGGCGTGACCGTGAAAATAGTAGCGGGGACAATTAATGAACAAATGATAATAGAAATTACGAAACGTGATGCAACATTCAGGTTAGGCACCTCTAACAATATAGTGAGGAGTTTGTGCCGTAAAAAGGGTTTTTGTAAAGGTTTCTTGACCTATCCTTTAATGCATTAGTCAAACTTTCTTGACTAATATTTTGTATAACTGAAACTTTGTCTTGTGTTTATTGTTTTCACTAAAAATTCAAAAAAATATTAAAACATTCTGGTTAAACAAAAGACGTTTAGTGTTTTCCTTTGTGTCTTTGGTTTCTTTGACTTCTGGTTTGTTTTTGTCGCCAGTCCCGTTTTCTCTGTGTTTCTATGCGTTGTCTTGAGAATTCGAAGTGCCTAGAACCTTGTCGTCGGTAGTCATCTAATGCTTTGTAAAAGTCTGAATACTCCATCTCGTCTTTAGACAGGGACACCAAAATATCGTTCAGTTCGGTTCTTGTATTTGGTGAAGAAATCTTGTCCCATGTCTTAGAATATGCAAGATAAGCTGCATGAAATTTAAAATCAGATGGCTTATCAATTGAGAGCTTTGTTACGTCTTCAATTTCGGTTTGTTCTTTTTCGGGTTCTTCTGGTTGCTGTTTTTCTTCGATTTCTGGCTTCGTTTCTTCAGTCATAACTTTCTAATACCCTGAAGCTGATGAGGATACTACACACATCATCACTATAAAAATTTATCTAGTAACCAACAAAAACCCATTTTTCCGCCTTCTGATGTAGACTAACATTGTCTTTGTCCACCACAGAAACGTCTTACATACTTTTCTGTCACATCTGAAGCATGCTCTAGTGTCTCTTTTTGTATTCCTGGAACACCACAAACCACTATTGTGACATTTTTTGTTTTCTCTGTTACTTTGGTGTTATCGGCATCCCTGTAAGGATAAACGGCTATCAACTTCCTTTGGTCAGAAACAATGATTTCTCTCCCTTTCAGAACTAACGGCTTTTTCATGCCAATTCCTAGAATTTTTTCTCCCTCTTTTGCGAACCTCATGAAAATGTTGCCTTCCAGTTTATCTGAATCGAAGGTTGCTAAGGCAATTCCGCTCTTTATAGACGCTAGGTTGTAGGCATCAACAAGAGTGTTTATGCATGGAAGCGTTTTTCCTGCAAGTATTCTTCGCGTTAATGCTTCTGCTGCTGGACGATTTTTTGTGGGGTCAATTCCTATGCTCCAAAAAAATGTTCGGTAAGCTCTGAAAGTTGAATGATTCTTCACTGAATCTAGGTCATAGTCTTGTCTAACCTGTTTCATTACTTCAAGCTTGAAGTGTTCTAGTTCGTCATTTTTCTTTTGAACACTCACGTCATTAATGTGCAGTATAGGCGCGGTTAGGTCTGGAAAACGAGTTTTCAGTTCAGAATCAATAGTTAACGTCATACCATCTTCCGTACCGTTGTGTTGTTTGTAGATGCTTATGTTCTTGTTTTTGTTAGTTAAGTTTTATTCAGAAATCTTGGGGATAATCTGCGAAATCCCAATCTTCAAATGTTTCTTGATCGTTTGTTGTCTTTTTTCTTGTTGCAGATGTTACTAGTATAAGAATCACCAGAAAGAAGACCATAATACTTCCGATAAGCAGAAACTCAGAGCTTACTACTACAAGGCTGAATGTGCTACTGTCTGCGCCACTGTAATCCTCATCTCCAGACCAGTTAGCTTGGATGGAATAAATTCCGCCGGGTGGAGCCTCCCAAATGTAAGAGTAATTTCCATCGGAGTCTGTTACAACACTTGCCAGCATAACTAAAGGAGAACCAATCGAACTGACGTATAATGTAACATTTTCGCCTCCCAAAGAAGGAGACAACGACCCACTTATTTCCACGCCATTTTGAAAAACTGCGAAACCTGTAGAAAGCGACATGTAAATTGCTGATGAATCAGGTACAGTGTAACTGGATGAAAGCTGTCCTGGAGATGATTGTTCATAATTTGTTAAAGGTATTACTTGTGCGGCTGCGTTTTGAAGAATCTCAGGGCACTCGCCGACGCGCCAGCCTATCTCCCAATTACCGCCTGTAGTTTCAGCTACGTAATACTTCTTTCCTTCATATCTGTAAAAATAAGTCTGAGAACGAGCATCCTTTGGGCTTTCTGGCAGATGAACCCCAACCCACATGTGATCATGACGCTCAAGGAGAAGCAAAACTACGTCAAGTCCACCAGCATTCATTATGGATGCGGCTATTATTGAGAACAGGTCGCAGTCGCCTTCGTTTTCTGTAAGCGTTTCTATGGGATATTTTTGTGGGTCACTTTCTAGGTATGGAATCTGGTGTAGCATCATAAGTACACCGTTGGCAAAGTCCTCTTTAGTGTTGTAGATCGTCCACAGATCATCTGCGATTGGCTTTAGAGCGTCTGGGGTCACGAATTTGGAGAAATCGTAACTGTACAGGTTGTGGTTTTTGCTAATGTAATACTCGTATAGGGTTTCAGTTATTGAGACTGTTAATCGGTAACTTGTTGAACCGTCTGGACTATCTAGAAGTTCGTAGCTGTGTTCGTAGCTTTCTGCTAAGCAGATGTTAGGTAAAATGAGTAGTAACGAAATATAAAGAAAGGTTATGAATATCCTCAGATGCCTAGATGATGAAAGCATACAACTAATCCTTCTTTAGTGCACTATTTATTATTAGTCAAAGTATTAACTATTACGTCACACGAAATAGAATGATTATTCCCGAAAGCCATTAAACCCTCAGAACCCACAAAAAACGTACCACATACTTGGAGAAGAATACCAAAAATTTTTGCTAAAAACAGTTTTTCTATAAAATAGAGAAAAGGGATGGGGAAATCTAACGGCTTCCCCCAAAATGGGATGACCAAATCCACAAGTCAGACTTACTCGATGACTTGGATTGCGCCTTCTGGACACTGCATCTCGCATGCTCTGCAAACGAGGCAATCCTCAAGGTTTACGACGACAGACTTTCCGTCTTTCATTTCGTAAACTCCGACAGGGCAAGTGTCAACACATGTTTCGCATCCAGTGCATTTCCCAGCATCGACCTTGATTTCAACCATTAGTTAATCAACTCCACTTTTAGATTTTAATCAAAATGAAGCAATTAAATAAAAACGTTTTGTAAAAAAAGAAATTAATCGCGGAGTCTTAGAAGAACTCCGTCGATTGTCACTGCGGCATCTTCGATTCTGTTTTGGTATTCTTCCAATAGCTTTCCGTATGCACCTTTGGAAATTTCTCCGTGGTTGTATCTTGATTTAACGCGTTGCATGTCTCTTTCTGCGCCTTCAAGTTTTGCTTCAGCTACTTCAAGTTGGCTCATCATGCGTGCGTACTTGGAGCCTGAGGCTCTGATTGTTTCACGAAGACTGAAGATTGTTCTAGAAACGGTGGATAAGCGTCCATCTAGCATCTTTTTTCTGACTTTGTATCTGCGTCTAGGAATTTTGCCTTTTTGTAGGCGCTCTTCTAGGGATTTGAGTTCTGATTGGATTGTTGTTTTTTCTTCGTATGTGTCAACGAAGCTTTTCAGGTCTTTTAGTGGGACCTGAATTGTTGGGGCAGAAATTGTTGTTGGTTTGCCCCAGAAAAAGACTGCTGCGGATATGATGACTGCTAGTATTCCAATCCACATTGTTGGGTAGAATGATGCCCAGAATACGTCGTATTTGTAGTTTATTTCAAAGTCGAGATTGTCTGAGGGGGTTACATCAGAGAATGAGAATTCTATTGTTTCTTGAATGTTGTTTTTTGTGATTGTGTTTGGGTCTAGGGTATTCGATGATTTGAATTCGGCGCCTTTGGGGAGAGTTATGGAGACTGTTAGGGTTTTGATTGTTGTGTTGAATTGTTCATAGGGTTTGACCGATAATGTGTAGTCGACTCCGTTTTGTTGTGTAACATGTTTTTCCCATTGGATGTAGTATATTGTGTAGATGGTTTCGGTTTCATTCACATCAATACCGTTTCTAAGTGTTATAATCACTGTTGAGTTGTCTGTTGTTGTTTCAAGTGTGCCCATTGCGTCCCGTACTTCAAAGTCGTAGGCGTTTTCAGGTAAATTAATGTCAATTGTGTTTGTCCAAAATCCTATGTTGGTTATGGAGTAAATGTTAGTAACGTAGATGCTTCCGCTCTGACTTAGGACGACTTCGCTTTGTACGTCATTAAAACTGATTTCAGCTGCAACATGCTGAAAACTGGTGTACACGTAAGTTTCTGACAATGAAACGTCATACATGGCATCAATTGAAGTGCCAGAGTCGTCAGAAAGGTTGATGATAGCAACCGTTTCAGGGTTGATGGCTGAAGCATAGATGGCTGTGCTAGGTAATGAAACGTAAACAAACTGAACACCTGTATCAAGATATGTGGAATTTTGGTTAGTAACTTCGATGTACTGATATGATGAATCATAAAGTCCAAGCACTTTTGCGGTAAATGTTCCTGCTTCAGTAACGTTAACTTCAAGTCCGATAAGCAGCGAATCATATGCTCCATCTTCATCACTATCTATGCCTTCATCAATAACTGTGCCCGTAAATCTTGCAGGTGGAATCCCAAAGTCGGCGTAGGAATACTCTCCGGGCAGGGAGATGTCAGCTAAAGAATCCAGCAAATTGTCAGATTCATCGTAAAGGGTGATGCTGGAAACGGTGACGGGGTTGTTTTCTGATTCGTAGATGGTTGGTCCATCTAGTGTAACGTAGACTGTTTGAATTCCTTCATCAAGTGATGTGGAATTTTGGTTGGAGACTGTGATGGTGTTGGATGATGCGTCAGAAAGTCCAGACACGTCTACGGTAAATGTTCCTGCGGTGGTGACGTTAACTTCTACTCTGACAACTAGTGAATCGTAGATTCTATCGTTGTTGGCATCTATGTATGCATCATAGATTTTGCCTGTGAGGCTTGCTGCTCCGTCTTGGGCATTTACTGTCGGCATCTGTGCCAAGAGAAGCGATAGGGTTAAAATGACAGAGAGAAAAACTACCATAGTTGGTACGATTTTTTTGTGCACATATGTATTTTTCAAGTGAAACACCATCAGGAGTTGATCATATTTGTTGTTGGCGTAAGTATCGTAGATTACCTTTATTTACTTTGCCGAAGATGAACAACAAAATGTCTTCTCTGAAACTTTGCAATAACCTGATATTAGAGAAATCTAATAACATTTAGTGTTACAAATCAAAAGTAAAAAGGGGATCAGTATGGAGAGTTATTTGTTACTTGAATGTAGTTCGGGAATGGTATGGAACGTTGCAGATGAAATAGTCAAAGTTGATGGCGTAAAGATGGCACATGTAGTAACGGGAAACTTTGACGTTATTGCATTCGCAGAATTTTCTAACATTGACGAGTTGACCACTATAATTGAAAGCGTTCAAGCTCTAAAAGGCGTTAAAAAAACTCAGACCGCCGTCAATATACCCAAAAAAACCAGCTAATTACGACGGTTGAGACTTGTTTCCAAGTGAACCAAAAACGGTGTCTTTTTTCAGGGCACCTGATCTATTTTCTTGGTTTTTCTGAAAAAAGGCTGTTTTCAACAATGTACCTATATTAGGCTCCTAATATTATCGAGGCAGAATTTGTTTTTGTTCACTTGTTTGGGTTATTGTTTGTTGTTGGTGCCTCGCCCTATTTTGTAGTGTTTTTTTGGTGCATAAACATGTATATTTTGTCAGCTCCGTGTTATTTGGTTTAACATGATTTTTATTGGTTTGTTTTTTGGTGATATTTTATGTCTGATTTAATCAATTGAAAACATGTTTATATTGTTGTTTGATTCACTAATGCTTTATTGAACAATCATTCAGAGTTTGAAGAGTTTATCAATAAACATTCAG
This sequence comes from Candidatus Bathyarchaeum sp., assembly GCA_003096235.1. The sequence continues at coordinate 13,513 of PIXT01000188.1, forward strand.
TAAAAAGAAAATGTTTATATACAAACAGTCAATATCTAGCATTTTAATTGAATGAGAGGTGATTCGACATGACAATGCAACAAACATCAAACATTGAATGGATCGACATCGGTTTGGATGGCCTAGAAAAATTTATTCCAGGCATTCCAAAAGGCGATGCAATACTGGTGCGAGGTGAACCGGGTACTGGTAAAACTATCTGCTGTTTGCAATTCCTTTACAAAGGCGCAAAAAACGGAGAAAAATGCCTATACATCACAACAGAAGAAACCCCTGAAACAGTAATGCGGACTGGAGGAGAACTATGGTCCGACTTCCCTAAACTGATCAAAAATGGAACAATAAAAGTCGTTAACTTGTCTATTACTGCAAGTTACGCTAGTGAATACTGTCTGGTTGACAAAGAAGAAGCTATGGGTATCGTCAAAAAAGGATTGAAAGCACAACCAAAAGCCAGCAGAATTGTGATTGATTCACTGTCTTCACTTGCTAGGCGGTTGTCCGATTCTGAGGAGTTCCGACAAGTCTTCATGAAGATACTGATGGAAACCAAAGCCCAAGAAGCAACTACGCTATTTAGTGCAGAAGGTATTCCTGAATTTCCTGGCATCACTGAATACCTTGTAGATCACTTGATATATCTTGACTACCGAAAACACGACGTGGTATGGACACGTGTTTTCCTTCTTCGAAAGTCACGAAGTGTACCCCTTAAGCCTCAAGTACTCAAACTAAACATAGCCGCAGGTGGGCTATCTGTAGAGGAGATACCCTTCTCGTTGAAGCCTGTTTGGTTCGGCGGTAATTAATTGGTGATTAACAATGAGTTTAGATCAAGCAACTGAAGCATGGGCGGCGTTCCAGCAGAACTTCTTCGTAGGATGGGCGCCTGTAGCCATTTTCATAATGGCAACAGCAGGATTTGCCTTGTTCTATGCAGGAATGGTCCGCAAAAAGAACGTCACTCACACTATACTACAAATCAACGTAGGGTGGACACTAGCGTTTGTTGTCTACTTCCTCATAGGTTTCCCACTGGCATACTATGTAGCTGAGCCAATATTTGGGTTGCCGCAGTTTGCTCCAACAATCGCTAACCCATTACCACCGTTACTGTCTGAGACTGGTGCTTATGGCTTAGCCGCAAGCCCATCTGGACTTGGTGACCTTGCAACATGGTTCAAAATGGCGATGTTCGCTATCACTGTTGTTGGTATCGTTCCCGGAGGTATGGCTGAACGTGACAAGTTCTGGGGATGGATTCTAGCTGCAGTAGGTATAGCAGGTTTCATCTATCCTGTGGTTGAACACTGGGTTTGGGGTGGAGGCTGGTTAAGCGAACTAGGCTTCATTGATTACGCGGGTTCAGGTGTAGTTCACCTGGTCGGAGGTACGCTTGCACTAACTGGAGCGTATGTGATTGGTCCAAGAATTGGAAAATTCGTAGGCAAAAACAAAATGCCGCGGACGTTCTTTGGGCACAGTATTCCACTGTCTGTAATTGGTGCATGGCTACTCGCCTTCGGCTGGTTCGGATTCAACGTCGGTTCAAGCGTAGCAGCGGATCCAATGACAATCAACGTAGAACTTGCATGGGTCTCACTAACAACAGCAATGTGTATGGCAGGAGGCATGTTCGGCGCAGCCATAACCTCAAGGGGTCACGTGCTAACAAGCATGGTTGGTTTGCTTGCGGGAGCTGTCGCAATATGTTCCGGAGCCGCAATAGTTCATCCTCTGGCAGGATTCGTGATCGGTATCGTCGCGGGAGTAATCACAACCTTCACTCTAGGATTCATGGAATACAAGCTACACATTGACGACGCTTGTGGATGTTTCCCAGTTCACGCAGCATGTGGAGTCTGGGGACTAATTGCAACAGGAATATTCGGTGGAACTGCAATCGGAGCACACCCAATCTACGGATTCGCAGATATAACGACATGGATTAACCAAATCGGAATACAGGCAATCGGAGCAGGTGCAATACTACTGTGGGCTGGAGCGATGGGGCTGATAATGTTCACTGTCTTGAAGAAACTGAAACTGCTGCGAGTAACAAGGGACGAAGAACTCTACGGACTAGACATTGCACTGCACAAGACACTGGCATACCCCGAAGACATGATGGAAGACAAATAGACCTATGTCAGCGCCTAAACGGCGCAACCCTTTCTCTTTTTTTTTTAAAATAACTGGTAACTTTTGTTTCATTTGTTGGATAAGAATCGTTGAGAATGAGTGAAAATTTCGTTTTATATTTAACAATTAAAACCAAGCTCCGAATGTTTTAAATATTAAAGCAATGCTGAGTTTTTTGTTCTTGTGAGTGGATACACTTGAGTTCTAGGTCAACCAGAAGTAAACTGAAAATCGCCTTTTTTGTTACCTTGATAATCTTAGTAATTGCAGTTCCCAGTTACTTGTATGTAGATTCTTTGGTTCCAAAACCCGCTAAATTTGAAGTGAGTGGTTTGGTTTTTGATCAAACTTGGGTTCAAGTTGGAACTCCAGTAGAAATTTCTGTTGACTTAACTAACATTGGAGATAAAAGCGGTAACCACTCGGTAACCTTGACGATAAATGATGAGGCAATCGTAACAAAGTCTGTTCAGCTTTCAGCAAAAGAAACTACAACATTGTTCTTTACTGCCACAGAATTATCTGTAGGAAATCACACCGTTGTGATTGGCAGTCAGACAGGGACCATAAAAGTAACATCGGAAGCGCCAACCAGACAAGCTGAACTCCAATTAGCAAATCTGGGAATTAGTCGCGCCAAAGCTGGAATCGGAGACCCCGTAACAGTTTCAGCCACGGCAACAAACATTGGAGATGTTTCTGGCGAGTTTTCGCTGGAACTTTTGGTAAATGACCAAACAAGAGAAACTAAATTGCTGCAGTTGGATGCTGGAGAAACCACAACTGTGCAGTTTGATGTTGTTGAATCTGCTGAAGGTGACTATGTGGTTAAGTTAGGCACTTTAACTGTCTCCTTCACTGTTACTTCTGACGCACAACCCATTAAACCCGCAGAGTTCCAAGTAACCGAACTAACAATCAATCCATCTTCTGTTCTTGCAGATGAACTTGTGGAAATTTCGGTTAAGGTAACTAACATCGGAGAGGAAAGTGGCAGTTATACTGTTGAGCTCACCGTTGATGACGTAGTAAAAGATGAAAGAACTGTCACCTTGGCTGGGGGCGCAACCGAAGTTGTTGAATTTGAAGTTGCTGAAACAAATGCGGGCACCCACAATGTTGAGGTATCCACACTTTCTGGAGCGTTTACTGTCACAAGTTCTGCTGCGGCATCAAAAGACATCAAAATACGTAGTCTATCTGTAAGCCCATACGAAGTTTCGGATGGGGACACCGTAACCATCAGAGCAAAAGCAGACAACTTGGCGAATGAGCAGGGTACGCTTCAGGCAAGGGTTTTGCTTGATGGAGTTGTTAAAGTAACTGAACCGTTCGTGCTGGATGCAGGTGCAACAGATGTGCCAATTGAGCTTTCACTTACAGCTGAGTATGTCGCTACAACTGGAAAGGCTGACGGATTCCGGGTTGAGGTAGTGAATCTTGGCAATCAAACAAACACTTTGTCGGGGTACTTCCAAGTTGTCCCTGATGGATTCCATTCTCTTAGTGTTTCTGCAAATGGCATTGGAATGAAATTTACTATCAACGGTGAGGAAAAAAGTGCACCCTATCTTGAACTCTTGCCTGAGGGCACTTATGTCGTGGAGGCTCCAGATGGTTATGAAGGTGGAGGAACTTGGTGGAATTGGACAAATTGGATTGATGGACCTACTGACCGCGTCAGAACAATAGACTTGACTTCTCGTGTGTCTTTGACTGCTAACTACATGAACGCAAAATCGTGTCCTTCACTGTATGTTTGGAATGGAAAAGAATACTGGTACACCGCAGAGCTATCTGATGGCACCGGATACTTGGGAATTTTTGACTACTTCCGAGAAGATGGAAGCCTAGCGTTCCTTTACAGTGTTCCATGGGACTACACCAAATTGAATTCAAGCCGACTAGAACCAAAAGACGGATACTACGACATGACAATTACCCAAAAATGGGACGAAGTCACATACGTAGACTCCGCCACATTAGTAGTTGTTGAACACCCCTCCGATGTGGATGTGTTCTCAACCAAAGCAACATACCTGTACAACCTTACTGAACAAGGCACAATTTACACTGTAAGCAAAAACCCGCAAGCACCAGTTTCCTGCGTTAATGCAACCGGACACGATGTCTTGTCACTGCTGTCGGAACGTGATGGAATCAGCACCAACGGCAACGAATTCACATGGGACACGCTAGAACTAGATTTGGGTGACCTTTCTGATGCACAAGAAATCAAACTCATAGTTGCTGGAACAATAATCTACTCCACAGGCGAAGAACAAGGTGCATGGGCTGGACAATTTTATGACCAACCCGGTGAGCAGCCGTTTCCGCCTCCCTACATGGAAGTTAAAGACGTTGAAGGCAACTGGGTTCCTGTCGCAGATAATGTGCAATTCCCGTTACTTGATGTTACACCCGACTGCTTTGTTGTAAACCTAACTGGGGTCTTCCTAACCGAAGATTACTCCCTTAGGATAAACACGTTCTTTAACACAGAATTCGATTACATTGCAGTAGACACAACACCACAACAAGACATTACAGTCCGTGAGGTAACAGTTTCTTTTGCCAATTTAACTCAAGTTTTCACAACCAACTCAACTTCTTCAGGCAATTTCACCCGATACGGCGACGTAACTGAGCTAATGACAACAACAGACGACAAATCTGTAATAATGCGTCAAGGCGATGAAATCACAATTCTGTTCCCTGAAGACAGTGTCTCAGTTGCAGAGGGCATGGAACGCGACTATTTCCTAGTTGCTAGTGTCTGGTTCAAGGTTGATGGTCTGTTTTATGTGAGCTTCACTGTAGACCCAATGCCCTTCCATGACATGAGCTGCTTCCCCTATGACCTAGAAACTGAAAGCTACCCATACGATCAATCCCATCTAGACTATCTAGAAGAATACAATACCCGAGTGATAGCGGCGCCGTAACCGCAAAAACACAAAACTAAGTCTTGTTGGCTAACGCCTTCAAGGTTCCAGAGACGCCCGCAACATGGATGGCTGCAGGTTTCCTATTCAATTCAATGATTGAGACGACCGCAGCTTTCACCTCCTCGAGCATCCTGTGCGAACAACGAATCACCACTTGCCGTTTTTCTGGCACCGCTTTTATCAGTTTGATGTTTGCTTTGCTGGCGCCTTGCTCGCCAAAGAGTCTGCAAATAGAGGTTTGAACTGCATCATATACTGTCCGTTCATCGATAGTGTGCTCGTTTACAACTTCTAGAGCAAGGTATCGTCTTTTTTCTCGTTTAATCACACGTTTTTCTTCCTACAACACGTATTCCCGGAGCCACGTAGTCTGGGCTCATCTTTTCCCTGTTTCGTTCAACTGCACTCAAAGGGGATTCAGACAATGCCTTCAAGGCAAACGGCAAGGGCAAGTCAAAGATGATTGTATATGAAGCGTAGTCTCTGGGGCTTCTCATGAGCATTTGGTTTGTTGCGCCGCTGGAAAGCATAATTGGCACTTTTGCTCTTTGTGCAGTTGCAGCTTCCTTTCTTAGACGAGATAGCAGGCGGATTCTGGAAAAACTTGTCAACTGCAGTATAGGCGCAAGTTCGATTTCTAGAGCTGAGAGCGCCTGTGAAGCAAGTTCAGCTTCTTGTTCGTCGAAGAATCTTTGGCGCAGGTTTGTTACAGAAAACTGGAGCAGGTCTACTCGTCTGTCTTTGGCTGCTTGTCTGGCAACATCTTTTGTGTTGCATCTTACGGCTATGATTTCAAATTTTTTTCTGTAACGGCGCAGTTCATGGAGCAGTTCGCTTGAGTTTCTGGGAGAAAGGTTTGTTCTTGAAACAAAATCTATTTTTTCGTTGTTGCAGATTTGCTGTAACTGGTTTACTTGTTCGCGTGTAGTGTTGGGTGGAAACGGTATTCCTATGGTGCTGTAGCCTAGCTCAGAGGCTTTTTGTATCATCTTTTCTGCTTGACGCACATCTTTAAGGGGTACCCGAAGGTGAATGTCAGCGAAGCGTTTCATGTTAGCATCCCGATTTCTCTGCAGTCCTCGATTACATCTTCAAGTTTAGTTTTCCTGAATCTTATACGTATGCGGATTGGGTCGGATTTGGCAAGTTTTATTTTGCCTTGAAGCGCTGTCTGCTTGTTCAATCTGATGTAGAGGCTTCCTTTTTCAACACATCTGTGTATCTCGTTGTTCAACTCTTTTTTATCCAAAGAACTCAGATTAGCTGAAATATTCTCAACTAGTGCTCTGACAGTTTCTTTGTCTTTGATTCGTGTATCAAAAAAGGTTATGGGGTTACCGTAATGACCCTCTACAACATTTCTGTTAAACGTTACCTCTTCAACCTGGTCGCTTGCCAAAATATTCTGAACAGCCTCAATCACCTTATCTGTTGCTTCGGTAGCGTGAGCACAAAAACGAACATCCACATAAGCTATAGCCAACTGAGACAAAACACATCCACTCTTGCAACAAAACTCTATACTTCACTTGATATAAATGTGTCAAGTAACCTGAAACAAAAAATGTAATCAAAAAGAAGAAAAAGTTTGTTGGGCGCCATCTCAAAAACTATGGCTACGCCCTAATGCTGCTATTTGCGTTGATGCTTGGCTCTTCGTTTTAGAATAGCTTTTTTGCTTGGTCTAAACTTCTCTGCGCCTAATCCCCTGTTGTGCAGACCACGAACCTGTTTGCCTGCACTGGTTAAGCCACGGAACACACGCCTAGTTTGACATGCTATTGGGTGATCAGGCAAAACCATCGGATCAACAAGTATAACTTCATACCACTTGAAGCGTCCATCTTCCCAAACCCAGTATGAGTTTAGAACTTCCAAGTTAGGGAAGTGTTTACCTGCACGTTCTTCTGCGATCAATCTTGTGCTTTTGGCGACTTTGAATTTGTTTACACCCAACCGTTTTTGTCTGCGACCGCCAGTTGGTCGTGTTTTCCTGAAACCTGACCTTCTGACTCTCACCCGAGCCATTATGATGCCTTGTTTAGCCTTGTAGCCAAGGTTTCTTGCGCGGTCTAGTCGGGTGGGTCTTTCGATTCTTACGATTGCGTGTTGTTTTCTCCATGTTATGGCTCTTTGCCACATTAGATCTTTGACAAAGGATTCATCAGGCTTTTTCCAAGCCTTTGCAATATATTTGTATGCCATTTTCTATTCCTCACATTCTTTCGGTTCAACCCTTAACAGGGTCACATCCCATAGGAACTGTAGCTAAGAAACAAAGAACCGTTAATAAACCTTTTCAGAACAGGGATACTTTTTTGGTGCAATCTGAAGAATGAACACATGTTACATTGTAATGTTAATGCGTCTGCAGGGTATATCTGTAAAAATCAAAAAGTTAAAAAGAACTACATCCCCATAAATTATAGGGGTTTTTGAATGAGTAATAAACAGAAGAAATTAACAAAAAATTTTGGCAGACAGGTAGATGATGACCAAAATTCTGTTACTGCTGGAACACGTGGTCCAGTCTTGTTGCAAGATGTTCATTTGATCGAAAAGTTGGCTCACTTCAATCGGGAACGAATACCCGAAAGAGTTGTCCACGCAAAAGGAGGCGGAGCAGGAGGATACTTTGAGGTTACAGCAGATGTAACCAAGTACACAAAGGCAAAGTTTCTTTCAGAGGTAGGTAAGCGCACAGAAGTTTTTGCACGTTTTTCAACCGTTGGCGGCGAAAAAGGGTCGGCAGATGCTGAACGTGACCCAAGAGGATTTGCCGTAAAATTTTACACCGAAGAAGGCAACTATGATCTTGTTGGAAACAACACGCCAGTGTTCTTTATTCGTGACCCCATCAAGTTTCCAGATTTTATTCATACACAAAAGCGTAATCCAAAGACCAACCTTAAAGATGCAAACATGTTCTGGGACTTTTTGTCTTTGACGCCAGAGTCTTTGCATCAGGTGACTATTTTGTTTTCTGACCGTGGAACCCCTAGGGCATTTCGTAACATGAATGGATACGGAAGCCACACCTTCAAATGGTACAACCAAGATGGCGAATCGTTCTGGATTAAGTACCATTTCAAGACTGATCAGGGAATAGACAATTTCACTCGTCAAGAAGCCGACCAAATAAAATCCGTAGACCCAGACAGTTCTACACGCGATCTTCATGAAGCAATCAAGAAAGGAGACTATCCGTCGTGGACGCTTCAAGTGCAAGTGATGCCCGTAGCGGATGCTGAGACCTACAGATTTGACGTTTTTGACGTAACTAAAGTCTGGCCTCATGCAGATTATCCTGTAATGGAAGTTGGACGAATGGTGCTTGATCGAAATCCTTCAAACTATTTTGCGGAAGTAGAGCAGGCAGCGTTTTCTCCAGGAAACTTTGTGCCTGGTATAGCAGCTTCACCTGATAAGATGTTGCAGGGTCGCCTTTTTGCTTATCATGACGCGCACAGGTACCGTTTGGGACCAAACTATCATTTGTTGCCGGTAAATCGACCTAAAGCAGCGAAGGCGCTGAATTATCAACGTGATGGGTATATGCGTTTTGATGATAATGGTGGGGATGCTCCAAACTATTATCCTAACAGTTTTGGGGGTCCAGAGCCTGACATCCAAGTAGCGGAGCCATCATACGCTGTTTCTGGTAAAGCTGCTAGGCAAAAGTATGCTCATCCTAACAGCGATTTTGTGCAGCCTGGGGCTCTGTACCGAAACGTTATGACTGATCAGGATCGGGATCATCTAATTGGGAACATAGTTACTCATCTGTGTAACGCCAAAAAAGAAATCCAGATTAGGCAAGCAAAAATATTCTACAAAGCAGACCCCGAGTATGGACAACGAGTTGCTGATGGGCTTAACATACAACTGTAGCGCTGAAGAATCGGCAAGCATCACAACGGAGGACTCGTTATGAGTAGGTGGTGCTTGTGGTTTTTCAGAACCCAATTTTTTCGATAATGTGGTGTTTATGTTAATGTGTGTGAACTTTTGCGGCAAATTTGTGCTGTGCTGAAAATTTCAGAAAAAAGTACTGTTTTCAACAATGAACTGCTATTAGACTACTAATATGCGTAATGATTGTGTGAATAAAATGTTGGCGGCAGTTTTGGGGATGTAACCTGTTATTTTTCTCCGGCGATAATTGCCATTGTTCCCAGAAACAGGGGCACTTTTAGTGGTCGTGGAATAAAATCTGCTTCGCCTGTTTTAATTAGTTGCACTTTGGTTATTCCCCAGCTTTTGATGGTGGCAATTAGGTCGTCTGGTGTTCCGTAAATCTTCTTGACTAAAAATTCGTCTTGGAACGCAAATTTTCCGCCCTTCTTGACTACGCGTAGGGCTTCGCGGATAACTTCTCGTTTATCTTTAATATGGCTGACTTCGTGGAACACAAAATTGCTCACAGCTGCATCAAAATCTTCATCCTCAAACGGCAACGATGCAGCGTTGGCTTTTTGGAACTTCACCCTATCACTTACGCCTTCGATTTTTGCGTTACTTTCACAAGTGTTTTTGGAGTATTCCCATCGTTTTCCCCAGTAATCAATTCCGAGGGCTTGTGCTTTCGGGTACTTTTGGGCGAGCTTGATTGTAAGTGCGCCATTTCCGCATCCGATATCTAATGCTTTTCCGTTGCCTGTCCAATCCAAGTTTGACAGCAATAACTCCCAAACGGCGTTTTGAACGTTTGCTCCTGTTGTAGAAAACTCGTAATAGGCATACGCAAAGAATGCGGCAACCAAAAAGAACAAGACTGCAGCAGCCAGCAAGAAAACAAACCAAAGAGCCAATATCAAAAACACTAAACCGCTTACAAGTGCGCCGTAGATGAGCCTCTTTGGAACCCAGTTACCATAGTCTGGCTTTGGCATGGCTGTTCCATCTTCTCTTTATTTATAGACTAGTATCCTCGCAAGTGCGTATATATTTTTACCAATCTTTTTTGTAGAAAAGCAGAGCCATCATGTTACGCAAATGGCTTTTTCAGTTTTTGTTTACTAGTCTTACTTGTTTGATTGTAAAAACGCCGCTGTTGTTTTCGTAGTTGGTTTTTGCTTTTAGTATTTCGATGCGTTTTTTGAAGATTGGAGCATCCAACACTAGGGATTCATATTCTCCGCCTTCGCCTACTAGTGAAATTTGAAACTTTTTGTTCAGTTCGACAAGTTTTTCCAGCGTTTCTGGGGTGATTTCTTTTCCCAGCCAAGTTTGGTCTAAACCGTAGGCGTAGACTCCTACCAGTATGACCTTGAATTTGAGGTCAAGCAGCTCTTTCATGACTTCTAGTGGGTCTTGCTGCCAAAGTGGAGCAACAGACTTGATGCCTAACTCGTCGCATAGTTTGTCTATTCTTTGCTTCTGGTAAGAGGAGGCTATCGCTCCTGTAACAACCCCGTCAACGTCAAGGGACGAAAGCAACTTTTTGAGGTCGTCTAATTCTTTTTCTTTTATTCCAGAAGTTTCAGCTTTCACCAACGGAATCTCAAGCGCCTTTGCTATGTAGTCTGTAAGGTGTATGTTGGGAAAATGGAACATGTAGCTGTCTGAACGTTTGGGAATCATGGTGGCTAAAACTTCGATTGTGTGCCCCATTTTTTGGGCTTTGTAAAGTGCTAGGATGGAATCCTTTCCGCCAGTGACTAATGCTGCAATACGCATGGTTACGCAGTATTTGTTTGTGCTGTAAAATGTTTCTGTTTTTGTGTGTAGACCACAATGGTTGGCTAGTTGTATGTGACTTCAAATGATATTGAGTTGCCGAAGTTGTTTACCAGCTCGACGGTGTATGTTATGCCTTTTACGAATTGTCCAAGTATGTAGACTTGTTCGACTGCATTTTTTGGGATTTCTACGAGTTGTTTTAGGGTTCCAATATGTTGATTAACGTATGCGTTAACGATTTTTATTGCCCATATTCCAGTGTTTGCTATGTAAGATGTTATGCAGCTGGCGTTGATGCTTAGTGATTTGAGTAGTATGCTTGTCATTTCTGTGTTGAATTTGGTTGTCATGTATTCGATGGATGTTGATACTCTGTTGTAAAAAAAGTATCCTCCTACCATTGTGGTGAGAACAAGTACCAACATTATTATGCCCATTGATGATGCTTTTTTGTTTTTTAGTAGTTTTTTTTGTGGGTGGGTTTTCATTGGGGTTCGCCGTTTTTACTTGTTTTTGTGGTCTTCACATATACAGTATGTCTCTTTTGGGACATATACTAAAAGACTTCACCATACACAATATAAACTTTTCCATATCATAGACATATACAGACATATTTTATATGCTAATGTCGATAAACGACAAAAAACGCCAACCACAAACAACCAAAAAACAAACAAAACAAAAAACACAAAAAAAGAAAATATACAAAAGCACCCCAACAGGAGCACCTTTAACCCAAAAACTCAACTACAGCTTCTTCGCACTCTCAACTACAGTCTGAACCTTCTTTTCCCAAACACCCAAACCATCAGGAGATGCCGGATAATTCCTATACAACGTCTTAATTTCTTTCATTAACTTAGCCGTAGTATTCAACTTCTTGAGAAGAGACAAACACCCAAGCCCCTTGAAAAGCCTACCAGTTTTTTCAGTTATGTTAAGCTTCAAATCTTCACCCATACTAGCCTTAAGCAAGTCATCATCAGTGATCAGATGGTGGCTCATTCCATAATTCATTTCTTTGTTGCTCAACCTTTGAAGAAGCATACGGAAAAGATCAAGTCCCGCCTGTTTAGCACCATACGCTTCCATGAACATTCCCGTATAAGGCCAAAACTGCTCTCGGCTCACGTCACCCTTCTCTAAGGCTTTTATGATAACCTGTGCAGCTTTAACTCCTCCCATCATTGAAGAGCCAATACCGCCACCATGAATCGGATTTACCTGACACGCAGCATCGCCAATAATAATTATCCCATTTCCAACCATTGGACTTATCGGACTTCTTGTTGGAACCAGACCTCCGCCACCAGTCAAAACACGCGAACCCTTGAAAAGAGGCATCGACAAAATCAGTTCATTATACAAATCTTTTGGATTAGGAAAACCTTTTGTCATCGCCACGCCCAAGCCAACGTTAATTACGGTTGGACTTTTGGGAAAAACCCAGTAGTATCCTCCGGGAACCCGTTTCAGGTCAAGATAAATTTTGCAGAATCCTGGGTCATCAATAGGCTCTTTTATTTCACGAATTTCTCGGTAACAAATCTCTACATCTTCATCGTTCACTTCATTTTCTATACCAAACTCTGAAGGAAGCTTCTTTCGCAGAACCGCTGAATGCCCACTTGCATCAACAACAACTTTGGAAGAGATTTCCATTTTTTCGTCTGTCTTAAGGTTTTTAACTAAAACCCCAACAACATACCCATCTTTTATGAGCGGTTCTGTGACAACTGCCTGATCAATTAAAGTTGCCCCAGCGTCCTTTGCCTCTTTTATTAGTCTTTGACCGAAGATTATTCGGTTAACCAAGTATCCGTGAACGCCTTCGCCTTTGACGTTGACTTCTGTTTCCATGTCTGGCGAATAAACTTTGACTCCTTCGATTGTTTGGTCAAGTTCCGCTCCTGACGGATGAGCTATACCTATGTTATCAAAATGATGCTTTCCTATTGCATCTCCACAGACTTTATCGCCTATTTTCTGTTCTTCTTTACGGTCTATCATGCAGACTTTGAGTCCTGCTTCGGCAAGAGTCTTAGCTGTCAAACATCCCCCTGTTCCAGCACCAACAACTACAACGTCAAATTTCTTCAACAGTTCTTCTCTCCAATCTACTTTTATGTGCCCAAAAAGAGCTTCATAACCTTTACGATACTCCGAGAACATGTAAAAGAGTTAATTAAAGGTTATTCACCGCTGAATGCTCATAACCTGTCTTGTTGACCTTTTTTGAGTAAACTAAACAAAATAAAAAAAGTGGTCAACCTGAAATTGTCAAGTTTTCTGTTTTTTTCATCTATTGCTTGGACTGTGAAGTTGTGATTATGTCCAGTTTGGTAGTTTTGTTCATCCCAAACTTTGGTGATTTCTATGCGCACTTCTTTTTCATGCTGGTCTTGATTGTAAACGTTAAGATGCAACACCCTATCCAAGTTTTCTTGGTCAACACTCCACCTGACAATTCCATTATTTTCTGTTTCACCGACCCATCTTTGAATTACCCCAAAGGGCTTCCCACCTATTCGACACGGAAACCATCCGTGTATCCTCAAACATCACTGTAGCTTGCGGAGTCCACTTGATAGTTCCTTTTGAAACCGTTACTTTAACTTCAAATAATCCCGCAGGCGCAGTAACTGTGGCACAAACAAAAAATGTTCTAACTGAAAAAAACAAACACTTGAGAAATCACCGGAAATATCAGAGAAACTAGCATTCGTTGCATTTGTCTGTCTTGAACTTGTCCCAGCAGTGCACTATGTCCCTCATAAGTTCTGGTTGGATGTCATAGAATTCATTTATTCTTCCTTCTGGGAAGAACATTCGGATATTAACTTCACGTCCAAGCCTGTCCATTGTCAGCATACTTGCCTCTGGCTTCTTCGGAAGGACATCCTTGTATTTCTCATAGAATTTGTCGATGGTCGGCTTGATACAGTCCTCTATCATCTGTTTGTTTGTTCTGTTCGCAAGATGCGGGAAACCCATCTTGAACGTGTAATCGATTATGTCTTTTCTACCAGAATAGTTGAGAATAATGCTGTCCAAAACTTTCTTGTTCGGTATCTCCGTGATGTTGTATGTGGGCGTATATATCTTCGTGTAGTTGATGGTTATCTCCTTAACTTCGCCTTCAACATCCCCGATTTTAACGTAGTCTCTGACCATGAACGGTCTAGAAATCATGATATAAAAACCCGCCAAAAAGTTACCTATAGTTTGAGTAGACGCAAAACCTATAGCAGTTCCAGTCAAAGCTGAAATTCCAAGAAACCAGTCTGCACCTACCTGAAATAGACCCATGAACGCAACTACAGCTGACACTACTACAACTATTCTTGCAACTAACCTCAGGACGTTTATCGCATGAGGCTCCATCTCCACTCTTTTTCCATAGTTGGATATTGTCCTGCGAATCAGTTTATCCAAAACTACAGCAACAACAATGATGACTATGGCTATTATTGCCTCAAGAATAATATTGTCTGCAGATAGTAAAGTTTCCAGCATCTCAGTCACGCTATTTAATGAAGACTGACAAAACAATGTTAACAAAAAAACCTTTCGATATGTTTGAATGAATTCAAAGTAACAGAAATAAGAAACTCAAACAATACATCTGATAAAGCAAGAGAGCTATAAAAAATGCCTGATACCTTTAGAGCAAAGAGTTGGCAGCACTTTAAAGAATTAGCCTATTCCAAGAACCCTAAATGCGTCGTCTATGTTATTGCTCAAAGCGTCCCCGCCCGAGACCATACTGGACTAAAACTCATTTTACCTGTCCAAGGTGCCCAGTACATCTTCACAGACACCGCCAAAGGAGACACTATGAGGCGGACAGGAATTCCAGTTCGCACAGACAAAAAGGGAAGCCGTTTCCTCACAGACGAAGACGTGAAACGTTTCCTTAGAACAGAACTTCAAATAAAAAATCTACAAATCTTTTCATACTGGACTGCCTAGCCAAAACTTAAAAAAATAAAAAAGGATGGTTGCCGGGCCTATAGTCGACCCGACGCGATACTTGAACATTGTTTCATTTATCGTGTAGCCAAATTATGGCGTGAACATTGAGAGCAAAGTTTCGGTGCGAACTACGTAAGGATTTTTCTCCAGCATCTCATAGATGATCTTCGCCAACTGATCAGAATTGTCTGCTTCTATTATTGCAACTGCGTCGAACCTTCCCAGAACCGAGTTAGCCAATGTTATGCCCTTGATCTTTCTTGACTGCACGATCTCCTCTGAAGTGCCGGGTCTCATCGTCAGGAGTACGAATGCCCGTATCTTTTTGCTGCGGAGATCTTTTGAAGCCAACTGTATTTCTCTCCTTTTAGAAGAGCGTGATCGCTGTTTCTGTGTGGACGATGTTTGGGTCTTTTTCGATTACTTTGTAAACGAATTCGTTGAGCGTTTCTAGGTCTGCAGCTTCCAAGACAACTATGACGTCATGGCGTCCGTAAACGGAGTCAGCATGTAGGACACTTTCGAACCGCATCTTGATGCCTTTAACTACGTCTTCAGATGTTCCTGGACGGGTTTCAATTAACAAATATGCTTTCATGCTTATTCACCTCTCCATATTCTATTCTTAATAATCTAAGTATTTCATTATTTCCCACGGAGTAACATAGAGGCAATACTGGTTCCAATCATTGGTCTTGTAATCTATGAATGCGTCGAATATGTGGCTTCCAAGGGCTTTGTGAACAACTTCATCGCTCTTCATTGCTTCTAAAGCATCTTTGAGGGTTGTTGGCAACTCCTTGATGTTAAGTGCACGTCTTCGTTCAGGGCTCAACTCGTAAACGTCCTCGTCTACTGGGTCACCTGGATCAATCTTCTTCTTTATGCCGTCAAGCCCAGCCATTAAGATACAAGACAGAGCTAAGTATGAGTTGCATGATGGATCAGCGGAACGTAATTCTGCACGTTTAGCTGCGGCATGCTCAGGACCTTTAAAGTATACTGGAACACGTATCATTGCCGACCTGTTGCGACGAGACCACATTATGTAGATAGGAGCCTCAAAACCAGGCACAAGTCGCTTGTAAGAGTTTACTGTAGGACAACTCACAGCAGTTATTGCTCTGGCGTGCTCAAGCATACCTCCAATGAAGTATCTGCCTGTTTGGCTCATTTCAGCATAATCGTCTGTTTCGTCATACATCACATTCTTTTTGCCTTTCCACAAAGAAGCGTGAACGTGCATTCCGCTGGCGTTCTCAAGATAAACTGGTTTAGGCATGAAAGTAGCGATCAGTTCATGTTTCTTTGCAACGTTTTTGGCTACAAACTTGTAGAGAAGTGTCCTGTCAGCGGTTTTAACTAATTCTCCATATTTGAAGTCGATTTCGATTTGTCCTGCAGTAGCAACTTCGTGGTGGTGCATCTCGATTTCTGTGTCAAAGTCTTCTTCCAGTATCGAGGCGACTTCGTTTCGATACTCAACAGTTGTGTCTTCCGGAGGAGGTCTAAAGTATGCCTCTTTTGGCCTTAGTGTTTGGCTTCCGGGAGTTGTTTCTGGGGATTGAGGTACAACTCGTGGTGCACCCCATGAGTCTCCTGCGCCGCCTTTTGGGCTAACCCACATGTCCCAAACAAGGTTTGTTGGGTCTATGGATTTGAAGACGAAGTATTCTAGTTCTGGACCAAAGAAGCCGGTATAACCCATGTCTGCTGCTGCTTTTACTGCGTTTCTTGCTACGTAGCCTCGTGGGTCTACTACTGAGGGTTCGTTGCCTCCGAATGCTTCGTAGATGTCTCCTAAGATTATGGCACTTTTTTGTATTGGGTCAGTTGTCCACGGGATGATGGATAGTGTTGTTGGGTCTGGTTTTAGAATCATGTCTGATTCGTTTATGGCTTTGAAGCCTCGTACAGATGATCCATCGAATCCGATTCCTGCTGTTAGAGCCTGTCCTTCCGTGTAATGTCTTGCGGGTAGCACTACATCCTGCATTAGACCGCGGATGTCTACGAAGGCTGTGTGTACCCATCGTATTTTATTTTTTTTCAGGGTTTCTTTGGCTGCGGTAATAGCATCCATGTTATTCACCATTCATTCAGTTGAAATTGATTTTATTACATGTTTGTATATAAACCTTTCTAACATTCTGAAGGAAAGCTTATATATGAATTCATACAATGAACAAGTGTTCACAAAGAACTAAAAAGGCAAAATCTTGTATAAACAATCATTCAATAAAGGAGGAACCTAAAACTGGCTCAAGATTCACATCACAAAGTGGATGATGTAGACCGCAAAATCATCCGTTTGCTCCAAGAGGACGCACGAAAAAGCTTCAACAAAATAGCTGACAGCCTTGGCATAGCTGTTGGAACAGCATACAACCGTGTAAAGAACCTAGAGGACAAAGGCGTCCTCAAGGGCTACACAATAATGCTGGATTCCGCCAAACTCGGCTACGGCTTAACAGCAGTCATACTGATTGAAGCGGAAGGGCGCTATCTTCCTGATGTTGAAAAAGAGCTTGCTAACCTAGACGAGGTCATATGCATCTACGACATCACAGGTGACTATGACGTAGCTGTTGTTGCAAGATTCAAAAACAGAACAACCTTAAACAACTTCATCAAATCTGCACTAAAAATGCCACACGTCACCCGAACAGTTACAAACGTTGTACTCAACGTTGTCAAAGAAGACTTCAGAGTCAAAGTGTAAAACACAATAGTTCTGGGGGCTCTCAACTTTTTCTATTCTAGTCTTCGATAAACAGCTGTAAACAGGAAAATACCCGCCGCAGTGAAGACTATAACTCCACTTGTTGCCACGTTGTAGATTGCTGAGAGCAGTATGCCTGTTGTCATGCTGAGTGTTCCGAAGGCTATGGCAGCAGCTGTTGTTCCTTTGAATGAGAGATTTAGTTGAAGCGCAGAAAGTCCAGGTAATACTAAAAGAGCGACTACCAGAATTACTCCAATAACTTTTATTGAAAGCACAATTGTGATTGCAACCAGCAAATTAAATGCTAACGACAACGGTTTTACTGGGATGCCCATCAGCTTTGCGCCCTCTTCATCAAATGTCATGGAGAGCAGTTCTTTGTAGAATATTCCCAGAATAAGTATTGTTGATATTCCAAGAATTGATACTATGACAAGGTCAGTTTGATCGATGGTAAGAATTGAGCCAAAAAGAAAACTGAACAGTTCAACATTGAATCCGTCAACCAAGCTTATTATTATCAAACCTGTAGAGAAGCCTACTGCCATCATCACAGCTATGGCGGAGTCTGACTGAGCTAGCCCTTTTCGTTTCATGTATGATATTCCTAAAACCGCTAAAATAGAAACCAGCAAAGCCGTCAATATTGGATTTACTCCCAGAACAAGCCCCAATGCTATGCCTCCAAAGGCTGTGTGTGCTATTCCGTCGCCTATCATGGCTTCCTTTCGTAGTATCAAAAAGAGTCCAACCCATGCGCAAGCTAATGCTGCTATGGTTCCACCTAAGAGTGCATTTTGAAAGAATTGGAATTCAAAAAGTCTAAAGATGTTGGTTAGTTCATTCATCTTCGAAAACCCGTTCGCATTCATGTTTGTGGAAGACAAAGTGGAAATGTTCGCCGTAAGCTTTTCTTAGAACCTCTTCAGGTTTGAAATCTTTGGTTATTTCAGCTATGTTGACCCATCGGTTTATGCACATAACCTTGGACATTCTGCAGAAAACAGCTGTCAAATCATGGGTTACTAACAGAATTGTTATGCCCTTTTTTATGTTAAGGTCACTAAGTTTTTTGTAAAACTTTTCTTGAGTCCCAGCGTCCACGCCGACAATAGGCTCATCTAGTAGAATTATCTCAGGCTTCCTCACCAAGGCTTTAGCCACAAAAACCCGCTGTTTTTGCCCTCCAGAAAGCTGTCCAAGCTTTCGGTTAGCAATATCCGATAATCCCATGAATTCAAGGGCTTCATCTACAACCTCCCAGTCTGAGTGTTTCAAGGTTCTTCCCAAGTTACTCCTGTTCACTCTGCCCAGAGACACAAGCTCTCTTACTGTCAACGGAAACTGAGAATCAAAATTTACTGCATGTTGAGGCACATAAGCAACTTTTTCCCAACACGAAAAGGATTCTATGTCCTGACCAAAAAGCTGAATTTTGCCTTTTGTTTTAGCTATGATTTTTAAGAGCGCTAAAAGCAGAGTTGTTTTGCCTCCGCCATTAGGACCCACTATTCCAACGTAGTCCCCTTTGTGGATTGTGAACGTTGCATCTTGGATAATCACAGAATTTAGTCTTTTTACATTGAGGTCTGAAACCTCTAGCACAGGAACTTTTTCTTGCATAACTCTCAACTGTGTATTATCTGACATTTCATTTCAACTTTCGTATTCTATTGCGCAAGCCCAATCTTCAGGTTTTCCAAGTTTGCTTCTTGTTGCCCAAAATAATCCAAATCATCCATGTCGCCGAGCATCAAATAGAGCTTTAATATCTGAACATCCTGACCAGACAACCGCTCCAGTTCATTTTTGAGTGTCTGAGCAGATTCCTCTGAATACACAGGATTAACATACACTACGTAAGTTTCATGACCAATCATCATTTCAACCAAATTTGCATACGCTGAAGCACTTGGCTGCTCGTCAGCGGAAATTCCGATAACTCCATTTTGCTCAAAACCGTATCTGGAAGCAAGATATCCAAAGGCAGAATGACTAACAAAAACGTCTGTTTTGCTGCTGTTTGCAAGCTCGGTCATATACTTGTTGTCTACTTCTTCAAAGTATGTCTTCAAGTTTTGCCAACGTTCAGTATAGTAATCCTTGTTGCTTGGGTCTTTTTGGATAAAAGACTCGTATATTTTTTGAGCCTGCTGTTTTGATATGAACGGACTTATCCACGTGTGAGGATCATGTGCTCCTTCATGATCATGTTCATCTTCTTCACTTTCATGTTCAATTCCAAGAAGCGATATTCCTTTGGTAGTTTCTACTACAATTTTGTTGCTTGAATCGGTAACTGGAAGTATATCCTCTTCAAACCAGTGATCAAGAGATGCACCGTTGTAGATTATCACATCGGCATTGTCTACGGCTAAGATGTCTGAAGGTGATGGTTGCCAATTATGTACTTCGGTGTTGTCCGGTATGAGTTGCTGTATGGTTACTTTTTCTCCGCCTATCTCCTGTGCAAAGAAGGCGAGTGGATAAAATGTGGCTACAACTTTCAGATTATCGTTTTCTGTTTCGTTTTGGGGTGAATATAAAACGGTGGCGATTGCTGCAGTTAGTATGATTGCAATTGTTGTTAGTGTAAAGAGTTTTTGGCGTTTATTCATGTATTTTTTCCTTCGTGCCATTTAGTGTGGAACAAAGAAATTTATTAAATTTTTGCTAATTTTTAATAAACATATTTAAGTGATACCTGATATTTTAATAAACAGGCGTACAACATGACAATCATAAGCGTCTCTGTTCCAGAACAACTCCTAGAACGAATAGAAACATCCATCAAAGAACAAGGCTTCGCTAACAGATCCGAAATTGTCAGGCAAGCCTTACGGTCATTCATCATGGAAAGCAGAAGCCTCAACGAACTTGAAGGAGAAATCACTGCATCCATAACAATCATTTATGAACGAAAAATAACAAACGGACCAATATCTGAAATCCATCACAGTTTCGGAAATATAATCTCAACTTTTCTTCACGCCCACGTAGATGAAAACTACTGTCTAGAGGTAATTGTTGTCAAGGGAGGAGCTGAAAGCTTCAGAAAACTGGTGGATGCTTTTCGTACTAATGAGAACATCAACCAAATCAAAGTCTCGATATTAGAAACGCCAAAAAAACAATCTAGGTAAACTGGTTACGGCGTTAAGGGTGCTTTGTGTACGTTTTAGAATCAGCCACATTAAATGTGAAAAAAGAAAAAGATGCAGTTGCCTAATAGATGTACTTCAATGATTGTGCGTTTTGTAATTTTTCTTTATGCCTCTTTACTGCTTTGTTGCCCCACATTAAAGCCCAGTTGTCTGATTTGTTTTGAGCCTCTTTGATCATGATGATTTTGTTACAACCTGCTTCTTTGGCTCGACGGCGTTGAATTAATAGATTTTGTAAGAGTTGTTCGCTCCAGTTGCACAGGATGTATGCTTGTCGGTTGTCTACGTCGACTGCCAATATGCGAAAAAAGTAATCGCCTATTGCTATTTCTTTGATTTGGCAGGATTCATCTGTTTTCTGTATTATTTCGATTGTGTGTACTAAGACGTTGGTGTTGTCTGATTTGATGATTAGGTAGAAGTCGTTTCCCACAAATGTGTTTGCGAAGGTTTTCATCAGGTCGAGTTTGTTCACTGCGTTTGCCTCAGATTTGTTCAGATGGTCTTAGGATTTAACGAACATTTCTGGTGTTGAAATATATCAAAAATGGATATATTTTTGTGGTTGGTGCGTAACCTATACGAATATCTTGAGTCTTAAGACGTAATATTTATATCTTGCGTCGAATCTAATACTCCCAATAAAACATAGAATTAATTGCGGGTGGGAAACGCAAAATGACTCAAACAACACATGAAATGAAAGATTTAGAAAGACAACTGATTCTTGCGCGTGCAAACATGCGTGCGGATCAGGAAAAATTAGAACAATTAGCAGCGGCTTCAAAGCCCTCCGTCATGGCAATCGGAATCGGCGGAGCCGGATGCAACATAATATCATGGGTAAAACAAGAAGGTGTAGCAGGGGGAAGACTCATTTCTGTAAACACTGACGCAAACCATCTAAGCATCAGTGAAGCTGATAGACGAATTCTAATCGGCGAAAAAACCTGCAAAGGGCTCGGATGTGGAGGCTACCCAAAAGTTGGAGAACAAGCAATGAGCGAAAGCATCCAAGAGGTCTTTGATGAAGTTGAAAAATCAAACATTCTGTTTATTGTAGCTGGTTTAGGTGGAGGCACCGGAACCGGTGGAATTGTTGAGCTTGCAAGACAACTGCACAAAAAATTTACAAACGATCCTGTTCCACGTTTGGTTGTTGGGGTAGCTACTCTTCCATTCCAGATCGAAACTGCAAGGATGGGTGCAGCAAAAGCCGCAATACAGCAACTCAAGCAGTACTGTGATACTGTAGTCATTATTGACAACGATCGGCTTAATCATCTGGCAGGTAATTTGCCTTTCCAAGAAGCTCTAGGCGTAGCAAACACAACTATTGGAAAATTCGTGAAAGGCGTAACTGAAACCATCACTAGTGCAAGTTTAATCAACCTAGACTATGCTGACTTGAGGGCAATCATGCACGATGCTGGGCTTGCTTCGATCGGAATTGGGCAAGGAAAAGAGGATGGAAAAGTAGAGCACGCTGTTGAACGGGCATTGAATGAGCGTTTGCTTGACGTTGAAGACATCACAAAGGCTCGCGGAGTGCTGATACACATCTCAGGCGGCGAAGACATGACTCTTGAGGAAGTTCACCGTGGAGGAGAGCTGATTAAACGGTATATGCCACCAAAATCGAAAGTTATCTGGGGCGCAAAAGTTGACCCAAACCTGAAAGGTCGCGCCAACGTCATGGTTGTCATAACTGGTGTAGACAGCGCATTCCTTCAAACTCAGAAAAAGAAGCTAGGACGCTTCAAACTACCTTGGTAACCCCATCAATAGTTTAGTGAGGACCTTTCGGGGACCTCAATTCCATTTTTTTCTTTTTTGTTTCTTTTTAAATCAGTGTTACAAAATCCTTTTAAGCCAAAACTGTGGCTAACAGAAAATAGCGAACATAAACAAGGCAAGGTACCCTTTGGTTTTCTTTAGACACTTAACGAAAAGTGCTCTGGTTCATTATCAGAGTCTTGGTCAATTTGATGAACATCTCGTTAGTCTATATTCCCTTGCTTATGGCAGACCCTACATCTACAAGGACACTTACCTTGCATACTACGACAAATACAGCAAAATCTTGCACCTGAACTTTTTTGAACTTCACGAGAGCGAAAACAAGTTTTCATTCATCCAAGAAGCAATAAAGCATTTCAAACCCGAAAAACTGGTAATCACTGCACCTCACGAAATGCCTCAAACAGTAGCTAACTTTTGTTGTATCAGCATCAACAAAGATACTGACTATCAACTTTATGTTGCAGACTTTGATGAAAACCTCAAAGGCGGAAAACTAAAGGATGTACGATACCGCGTTCATAATGCAGAAAAAAGAGGCTACACCCTGAAAATCAGCAAAAAAATGACTCCTGCTCACTTTCACATAATGGCTCAGCATGAGCACTCAAAGAGGCTTGACCTGTATGATCGTCAACTTTATTTTGCGATTTTGGATTATCTGCGTAAATTTAAAACGCCCGTCCTGTTTGATGTTGTATCTGATGGGTCGCTCTTGGGGTTTGATTTGATAGACTTTCTGGGCGACACAATGACTGTGCCTCTCGGGTTTTACAATAATGCTCCGTCAATTTCAGATTTTATAATGTTCAATGAGGTAAAATATGCAAAACAGAAAGGCTTCACTTGGCTTGATCTTGGATGGGCATGCAACGTAGGGATTGAAGAGTTTAAGAAAAAATGGACCGCAATTCCAAGATTTCATATATGGACCTACGAGTACGTAAACAATAAATTAGCTGCAGATTTGTCAGACAACAAAATGGAGAATAAACGCATTGGAGCAGTCTAGTGACGCAATAATCAGAAAGGCAACCAGAGATGACATTGAGCAGATACTGCAGATAGAATATGCTTCCTTTGATTTGTTTGAATGCTTTTCACATGGTCTGTTTTGTTATTATCTGCGAACATTTGAAGACGGCTTCTTTGTAGCCTTAGATGCATCTGGTTCAATTGTTGGCTACACAATTTTGGCATATAACAAACGGTGTGGTTATGTGCTGTCAATAGCTGTTCATCCAAAAAACAGGCACCAAGGCTACGCTGAGCTGCTGCTGAAAGCTTTGGAATTCAAATGCCACGAAAATCACCTCTCAAAACTGAGGCTAGATGTTCGAGTAGATAACAAAAATGCAATTGAACTTTACAAAAAACTGGGATTTGTAGCAGTAAGAACGAAAAAAGATTTTTATGGTGATGGAATAGACGCGCTAATGATGGAAAAAGCTGTTTAGCTCTAGCTGATAATGATTATTTTTCTGTGAACTTAGAGTTCAACAATTTAGGGCAGTTCTATGGTGCCCATGACGCGTAGTTTTCCGCCTTCCAGATACATCAAAACAGCCGCATCGTTAGGGCGGTGCACAATTTCTTTTTCCAAACTTAACGTTAAGGTTGGTTTGCGCCAGTCGCCATTATCGTTGACTGATTCAACTTTGCTGTTAAGAACCTGCATCCAGTGACCCACATGCAGCACCATTCCCGCCTTAATTGGGGCAGGCCAGTATTTGACCAAAGAAGCTGGTGCATTAATTGTTTTTGTGGCTTTTATTGCAGGGTCGTTTGTTAGCACTGTGCCTCTGTCTACATCGTCTACTTTGATGTTTTTGAGTGCTAGCCCTACTCTGTCGCCTTCATGTGCAGAATCGAATGTGTCGTCATGTTTTTGGATAGAACGAATTTGTGTTGTTTTTGTTCCCGGAAGAACATTCATTGTGTCATGTTTTCTGATTACGCCTTCTGCTACTACACCCAAAATCACTGCGCCTACGCCCTTCACATTGAATGAGTGATCTATAGGCACACTTCCTGACGCCTGTTCCTCTTCAGTTAGGGTTGTTGTTTTTGTTGCATCTGATAGCAGTTCCTCTTTTAGTGCTGCTGGCTCGTCTGCGACAAACTTGTAATTCTCCAAAATGGTGCCCTTCAGTAGAGGCTGAACCTTTTCAGGGGCGATGTAGTTTCGCAGTACAAAGTAGCCGCTGCTAACTCCGCAACATTGGAGCATTACAAGAGATTCGCCTACTGTGGCGTTTAATTCATCTATGATGACGATGGCTTTCTTGGCTAATGAGCAAGCGTAGAAGAGTGGTGCTAGCCTGTCAGGGTAGCGGGTTGGTTCTATGAGGGTTACTGTGTCTTCGCCTCGCTTTATGTTGTAGAGTGTGATGTCTGTTGATGTGCCTTTTTTGCCTAAGCTACTGCTGTAGCCCAGTTTGCCGAGAACCGCAACTGTCAGGTTTCCCATGATGTGACTTCCTCTCGAATTATCGCACCATGATGCACGCTGCAGATAAGGGTTATGGGCTGTCCAACATAAAATGTGCTAGAAAATGTTTCTTTGTTACATTCTTAGTTTTCTTTATTTGTCAGAATGTATGCTTTTTTTCCATCTTTAGTTTTCTTTGGAATTGTTATTATGAATCGGGTTCCTTTGCCTTTTTTACCCGTTTCTTTAATGGTCCATCCATACAATTTGCACATTATTTGTATCATGCGCAGTCCAATTCCAGTGCCTTTTCCATAACCATCCATGAAAATCTTATTTTTCTCAGCCTTGGCTATGCCCACACCATTATCCTCATAAACAAGCTCCAATCCGTTTTTTGTTTCTTTGTAGAACATTCGGATTTTGCTGACTTTTTCGCCATGCTTTATCGAGTTATCAATCAGATTATAGAAAAGCTGCCCCAATAACGAATCAGCATAAACAGTCAAGCCCTCGCAATCTTTCACTACTTCTATGTCGCCCAAATCATATATGATGGCAATTGCTTCGTAACAACTTTTTTTCACATCAATATATGATGGAACATCTGCGCCTAACCGTTCATAGGTTCTTGCGCGTTCAAATATTTGTCCAATTTGATCAAAAGCAGGCTCTGTTTTATTCAAGTATTGTCTCGCTTTATGATTTGTGGGCAGCAGTTCTTTTGCTATGTGAATGTTTCCAGCAACCACTGACAACTTGTTTCGGACATCATGTCTGGTTAACGTGCCCACTACGCCCAACTTTTCGTTAACTAACGACAATTCGTCAATAGAACCATTTAATGCTCTTTCTGCTTTCTTGTGCTCAGTAATGTCAAGACCATAAACATTACAATAGCCCCCATCAATTATTGGCGCAAACACAAAAGAGAACGTTTTGTTTCCGTGTTCAATTTCCACTTTTTTGTTGGCACCTGAACCGAGACACTCATCAGCTGCTTTCTTAAGCAGTTTGAGTATATTCTGTTTTTTTTCTTGTCTGGATTCATCGATGACGATTTCTGCAGCTTTGTTTGAGAACAGTAATTCTCCGTTTTTGTTTATACGTAACACTGGATTAGGGTTCTCGGTAGGAAACTTGGCTAGGCTCCGAATTTCTTCTTGTGTTTTCTTGCGTTCTGTTATATCGTTAAAAACTGTCGCAAATTGTCCTTTTTTTATGGAAAAAACGGATATGCTGAAATATTTGTCCATTGGCTGGAAATATTCCTTGAACTGTTTTGGTTTTCCTGTTTCTGAGACTTGTGAGTATATTTTAAAGAATGGAGGCTCATTTACGCCATATGCTTTAGTGGAAGTTTTACCCACAACATCTTTTTTCTTAAGCGAAAGTATTTTTTCGAACTTTTTATTCACGTCTAATATTCGATAGTTTTCAGGGTTTCCTTTGGAATCATAAATAATTTCATGCAGAGCCACCCCTTCTTGCATGTTCTCGAAGAGGCTTCTAAAAATCTTTTCACTTTCCATTATTTTTTCTTCTGCTTTTTTGCGTTCAGTGATGTCTATTGATAGTATAAATATGCCCTCGGGCACTGGATGAATTCTAAGTTCAAACAACCCTTTCTCGCCGTTTGGATACGTAAATTCGTTTTCAATATGTCTTGATATGTGGTTTTGCATGCACAGTCTAAGAACAGAAAACAGTTCAGTTTCTTCAATTCCAGGATACACTTCCATCATTGTTTTTCCAAGCAGCTTCTCTTTGTTTAAACGTCCATGTTTTGCTGCGGCATCATTAACGTATAAGTAACGCCAATCAGGATCAATAATTTGGCAACCTTCCAGCATATTATCAAGGGTATGCCGCAGTCGGCTTTCTGACTCTTTCAGTTTCTTTTCAGCAATTTTCTTTTCAGTAATATCTGTAACTATATTTGCAACAAATGATGGAACCCGTTTCTGGTCTCTAATCAGTGTAACATTACTTAAAACAGGTATCAGCGTCCCATTCTTCTTAAGATGCTGTTCATCCCTTATCAGATAGTTCTTTTCAAAAAGCTCTTTCATTGAACTTTCTATACGCACCTTCCCCTTTTTTGTGTAAAAAATCGAATGATTCTTACCAACAATTTCCTTTATGGCGTATCCATGCATCTTTGCAAGAGCATCATTAGCATAGATTATATTGCCGTCCAAGTCAATCAACATTACACCATAGCCTGCTTTGTCCGAAATAGTCTTGAATTTAATAACATCATCTTCTGTACGCTTGGCTTTCACACTTGAAAATATTGCATGCAATAATTGACCATACACTGTTGCTGGTTTGCCAAATTTGTTCAAGTATCCGTCAGCGCCAATGTTTAGTGCCTCTATTGCTATTTCTTCTCTGCCTTTTCCTGTGAACAAGATAAACGGAATATTCGTTTTTGTTTTACGTAGTTCTTTCAAAAAATCTATACCAGTTTCGTCTGGCATTTCATAATCAGAAATGATGACATCAATTTTTTTTGTTTTCAAAATTTGTCTGGCTTCATTAACCGATGAAACCGCATACACTTGTATTGCCGGATTCTTCATTTCTAAAATCTGTTTTGTAGTGTCCAAAAAGCTGGGTTCGTCGTCAACATGTAACACCAGTATCCGAATTCCCTTATCTCCGTTTGTGGTGTTGTTTGCAGGTACTCTGTGTGCCGACATTTTAGTTTTACGTTCCCCCTTAAGTAAAACATGTGCATGCGTGATTTATGTTGTAATAGCTTGTAGTTCAACATATAATATTTTTGTGGAACTGTTTTAATTTCAGTCAGTTCTACTCGTGGATATTTTGTGATACTAAACCCAATAGCTGAATATTGTGTACAAGAAGAACATAATCCACAATTTTAGATGTATTTGTGGAATCCGTTTCCTGCCTTTTTTCCTGTCCAGCCGTTTTTCACGTAATCTTTGAGCAGAGGACATGGCTTATACAATTCGATGGAGTATTTGCTGTGGGCTACCTCCAGCTTCTTTAGTATATTATCCAATCCTTTTTTGTCGGCATACTCGCAGGGACCTAAAGGCCAGCCTGTACCTAACTTCATTCCCAAATCTATGCTCTCTGGCTCGGCAACATCCTCAAGAATCATCCACGCAGCCTCATTTGCGGCAACCGCCCAAGACCGCTCCACATCATATTTTCCCTTCAAATCTGATGAAACTACTGGTCTGCCTTTGCTCCAGTCATAAAACCCCATCCCCGTTTTTCGACCCAGCTTTTTCGCTTTAACCAAAGGCTCAGTAAGTTCTAGACGAGGACGATACCTTTCACCGTGAGCTTTGTGCAGTATCTTGCTAACATCATATTCAACATCTACCCCAACAAAATCAACAAGCTCAAACCAGCCCATCGGAAAACCGCCAACATAACGTACAGACGCATCTATCTCCATCATAGACGCTTCTTTGCGGCTATACGTCCAAAACGCCTCATTAAACATAGCCACAAGAATCCTGCTCACAATAAATCCGCGAACATCCTTCTTGCATAGTATCGGCGTTTTACCCAACCTTTTGCTAGCCTCCATTATTGCATTCAGAGTCTGATCGCTGGTATCTTTGCCCCTAATAACCTCGATAAGCTGTGTTAATTGCGGCGGGATAAACCAATGCATACCAACAGTTTTCTCTGGTCTTTTTGTTGCCTTTCCCATCTCGGTTACGCTCAACGTGGACGTGTTAGTCGCAATTAATGTGTGAGATGGCGCCAATTCATCAATCTTCGAGAAGACATGCCTTTTTAGTTCAATGTTTTCAGAAACAGACTCCAAAACCAAGTCAGCATCACCCACCGCCTCCACATAAGAAGTTGTGGTTTTGATTCTAGACAAAGCAGCCTCCACCTCAACACTGCTAATAGCCCCCTTCTTTGCAAACTTGCCAAGACTCCACTTTATCTCCTCAACAGCCTTGTCTAAACTATCCTTGTTTCGGCTCAGAAGACAAACATCATAGCCTTTCACTGCGAAAGTCTGCGCTATTCCATGTCCCATTAATCCAGTTCCAATAACTGCTACACGCTGAATCTTTGTATCTGACGTTTCATTCACCCTTTTTTTAGGCTGCAATAAACTCGTAAACTGCTCTTTTGTCACAAGTAAGCTTTGCTACAAGCTTAACATGCATACCCACCTTCACATCTTCCCTTTCTACGCCCGTTAACCAAGCCAACACCTTAACGCCCTCATTAAGCTCTGCGATAGCCACAATGTATGATTGCTCATCTGAGAAGCTGGCTGGCTTCACAAAAACCTGCGTAAAAGTCACAACCTCTCCTTCACCATCCAACTCAATCCACTCTACATCTGATGAATTACAGCTTCCACAATCAGCCACAGGAGGAAAATGCAGTTTTCCACACTTTTTACATCTTGCGGCATAGACTCTTCCCTCTTGTAGCCCCTGCCAAAACTTTGAGGTTCTACTTATCGGCAAATTATATGTTATCTTCAATGTTCGAGCACTTTTTAATGATAACGGCTTATCCACCATTTTTCATCTCCTTAATACAGTCACGTAGCCGTAATGACCTGTTCCCCCAGTATTATGAGCCAAAGCAACATAGTTTTTCATAGGCGCCTGCCTGCGTGGGTTCACCTCTTCTCGTAACTGTTTTGTCAGCTCAGCCAACATAGAAACGCCCGTGGTTCCAATCGGGTGACCCTTAGCCTTCAATCCCCCATCAACATTAACTGGAATTTTGCCGCCAATCTCGGTTTCGCCTTCACGGATCATGTTTGCGCCTTCACCTTTCCCACAAAAGCCCAAGTCTTCGTAAGCCATAATTTCTGCTATTGTGAAGCAGTCATGAACGTTTGCCACATCCACATCTTTTGCTGATATTCCCGCCATCTTGTATGCCATTCTTGACGCTTTCACAGACGCATCTAAACCAACATATGTTTCTCGTTTGGACAAATTAGCAGTATCCGACGAGACCCCCATAGCATCTATCCACACAGGGTCTTCTACTCCAAGCTCTTTGACTTTTGTTTCAGACGCCAAAACCACAGCTGCCGCCCCATCAGTTATCGGGCAACAATCATACAGCTTTAAAGGCCATGCAATAACGCTTGAACCCAACGCTTTCTCCACAGTTATTTCGTGTCTTAGATGCGCTAGTGGATTCATGGCGCCATACCTGTGACTTTTTACTGCGACTTTTGCAAGGTCTTCTTCTGTGGTGCCATACTTTTCCATATGCTGAACTGCATGAACAGCATAATAGGCTGGGAATGTCATGCCAAAGTTTTCGAACTCCCACATGTAATACCCTGCTCTGCCTATCATTTCCATGATTGTTGGAGTGTCTATTTGTTTCATCTTTTCGACTCCAACAACTAGTGCGGTGTCCATTTGTCCGCTCTTAACTGCACAGTACGCGTTATATGCGGCGGCGCTTCCTGAAGCACAGGCTGCCTCGCACCTGACCAAGCCTGCTCCTGTCAGTCCACAGTATTCTGCTATGACAACGGCTGGTAAAGGTTCTTCTGACCAGACGCCCATTGACCCAAGAGCCATATAGGGAACGTCTTTGGCTGTTAGTCCTGAATTTTCTAGGGATGGCTTTACTGCCTCAAACGATAACTCGGATATGTTAACGTCTGAGCGGTCACCAAATCTGCTGTGACCCACCCCAATAATTGCTACTTTACTCGTGTTTCATCCCTGCCAAACACTGCTGCTATTCTGACTTGGCAGTCTCCCTATTTTTTGTTTCTCTGAGACCCAAATTTTTCTATCTTCTTTTTTGTCTCTTTTGCAGAAAACAGCATAACAAAAGCTTCTGTTTCCTTTTTCAACCCCTCAGAAGAAACTTTACTTACCAAATTTATGGCGCACTTCGCATGCTTCAACGCCGATGAAGCTTGTTCACATAATCTTTGGGCTAATGCTTGCGTTTCAGTCTCCAGCTCCTGTAATGAAACAACCTTATCCACCAGCCCCATGCTGTATGCTTCTTTGGCTAAAATTTTGTTTCCAGTCATTATCAACTGTTTAGCATTAGACAACCCAACAGTCAACGGTAGCCTTTGGGTTCCTCCCCACGCTGGAACAAATCCCAACTTTATCTCTGGGCACCCAAACTCTGCGTTTTCAGCGGCTATTCTGAAGTCACAGGCTAATGCTAGCTCAAGTCCGCCTCCCAGAGCATACCCGTTTATCGCAGCTACAACAGGTTTAGACATTTTTTCTAGTTTAGAGAATACCCGCTGTCCATTGACCGAGAACTCTGATACAGTTTCTGGTGTGAGTTTTTGCAGTTCTGTGAGGTCGGCTCCGGAGCTGAATGCCTTTTGTCCCTCACCCGTGATTACGACGCAGTTAACGTTTGGGTCTTGTTCAAGTGTGTCTATTGTTTCTGACAGTTCCTGTAGCATGGATGCGTTTATGGCGTTAAGCTTGTTTGGTCTGTTCAAAATTATCCATGTTGTCTGCTGTTTTTTCTTGAGCTTTAGTGTTCTGTAACCGCTGTTAGTCATGTTAGACACCTTAACGTTGGGTGAATCTTGTTAAACTTTTAATATGTTTTGATTAGCTGCTTGAGGATGGCTAATCTTTGGATTTCTGATGTTCCTTCATAGATTTCGGTTACTTTTGCGTCCCTGTATGCTCTTTCAACCTTGTAATCTCCTAGGTAACCGTAGCCGCCCAATGTTTGAATCGCAGCATCCGTTGCCCTAACTGCAGCCCTACTTGCGTACAGCTTCGCCATAGACGTCAACATTGGATCAACCTCGTTTTGGTCAATGGTCCACGCCGCCTTGTAAGTCAACAATCTAGCCGCCTCAACTTCGGATGCAACCTGAGCTAACTTGGCACCTACCTGCTGAAACCGTATTATCGGCTGCCCCGCAGATTCTCGTTTTTTGGCGTATCTGAGGGCTATTTCAAGTGCTCCCTGTGCTGTTCCTACCGCCTGAGCCGCTATGGCAGTTCTGCTTATTGTGAAAAAGTCCATGGAATGGCTAAAACCGTTATCTTGCTCGCCTAGAAGGCTTTTCTTGTTTACTTTAACGTCCTTGAATAGGACCTGTCCTGTTGTTACACACCTGATTCCCATCTTGTTTGACAGTTTCGTAACCGACAAGCCCTTCACGTTTTTGTTTACAATAAACAGGGACTGGCTCCTGCGTGGATTTTGTTTGTTTCCTGTCTGACACAAGACAATAAAAAAGTCGGCGATGGGCGCATTTGTTATGAGCGTTTTTGTTCCATTTATTATCCACTCGTTTCCACGCTTAACTGCCGTGACCTCAACAGTTGATATGTCTGTTCCGCGGGCTGGCTCTGTAAACGCTGCAGCCGATATGTGCTCTCCATCGCAAACGGGTGGAAGATAGCGGCGTTTTTGTTCCTCGGTTCCGTGAAGCAACAGCATGTCAGTTCCAAACGTTCCAATCATGCATGCTAACCCCAAAGAAGAATCTGCCCTGCACATTTCTTCCATCGCTAAACAATAGGTCAGGTATCCTTCTTCTTTGCCTCCGTACTTTTTTGGAATAAACAGATTAGAGTATCCTTGTTTTGCAGATTTTTTGTAAAGTTCAGTGGGGAACTGTTCTTTTCTGTCCAGTTCTGAAGCAAGTTTTGAATCAAATTCTTTTTCGCAGAATTTTCTGACAGAATCTTTTAGTTTCTGCTGCTGTTTGGTCAGCCCAAAATCCATCAGAATTCACCAACATGTATGCTGAATGAACTAGAAGATAAAACTGTTCTTGAATCCTAAAGCTGATGTTTTAGATTTGGGCTTATCTGTCTTGGTACATTCTATCTAAGGTCATTCTTAGTTGACGTATTTCTTGTTCCAGACCATTTACTTTGGTTTGTAGGTTGTTGAATGCTTCTGTGTATCTTACTTGGTTTTCGTATGCGGTGATGATGTCGTTTCCGTGGTTTTTGAAGCCCTTGATTACAAATTCCATGAGAAACAAAAACTCTAAGTCTTTTTGGCTCAGTTGTCCTCTTGCCCGAAAACCATCCAAGAAAGCTTTCGCCTTCAAGTATGCTTTCTCATTTTCTTTGCGAGTATTCTGTAACTTCTGGAGTGCTTCCTCCTGGTCCATACGATCTCCCCTCTTTGACTCAACTGTATCTGTTCTAAGCATTTAATGTTTGAGCTAAACTGAGGAAACAGTTGGTAGATGAAATATCTGTTGTGTGCTTGTGGATGATTCGTGTTTTTTTGGTGCCAAAGTGTCTTTTTGGTAGTGTAATCTGATTTGAAAATGCGGTACGTTTATTAGATTTCAAATGCATATTATATATTAAGATTCATTTTCCATCTTGGAGGGGCACAGAAACTGTCAAATGAAAACCAAAAACGTGACCTGAAACAGCGGATAGCGCTGATGGAAAAAGAAATTTTTAATCTAACAGGAAACGAGCGAATCAAAGCCAGAACAGAATATCAAAAACTTCTGAAAGCTTACAGCAAAGAGTGTGGGCTAGAAGAGCCAATCTACATCATAAGAGCCTAAATGATTAACCTCTAAATTGTGTTTTTGTTGTAATGTCAAAACTGCTGTATTAATAAGCTGCCGATGTGTATTATTAATTGTAGATTCCTCTATGGATTTTGGCAAGACTTTAAGTTTTTGTCGTTTATTTTGAGTTTTCTACAATTAGGCATTAAATAAAGTAAGAGGGGGGGTTGAGATTTGTCTGTGTATGGGATTCAATTTGTGATGCAGCAACGGCTTGTTCGTAAATTGGAGAAAGCAGGCGCTATTTCTGAGGAAAAGGCTGTAACGTTTAAAGAAGCTAAGCTCACTGAGCAGGAGCAGTATTGGTTAGGCTATTTTGCGGGAGTTTTTCTTGGGAAAATAAAGAAAACAAAAACCAATCGGTACTACATACGAAATCAGTATTCGTATGTTGATTAACTGGAAATCTGATTCATCGATAGTTTTTGATAATTGTAAGGGGGGGGAGTAAGTTGTCTGATTCTAGAAAACAGGCTCTAAAGTGTTCAATTGATTTGATGGAGAAAGAAATACTGTACTTCACGGGTAGAAAAAGAGCGCTAGCTAGACGAAAATATCTTAGACTTCTTAAATTATGTACAATCGAATGCAAATTAGAAGAACCAGTTTACCTCAAAAGGACCTAACTGAATGTACGTGATTTGTGTTATTGCTTAGTTTTTCAGAGAAAACCTATTTTTCAACAATCATCTGCTATTAGTCTGCTATTATGCCACATTTTTAAGCAGCAGAGAATTGAATTTTTGGACTCAGTTCACTTGTTAGTGTTTGCATAATGTTGTGTAGTGGAAGTGAGCTACTGTTTGTTAATTGGTTAGCCTTTTTGTTTCTTGTTTTTGTGGTGTCTTTGAACGTGGGATGCTTCTAATGTTGGGCTAACTCAAATCATGGAGTAATCAGTTTGTGTGAAAAGGTGCTGTATTAATAAGGCTCCACGATATACTTTTTGTTGGTAGCATTTTCTTAATGGACTTCGACAAGACTCTAAGTTTCTGTCCTTCATTTTGAGTGTTCTATCAGGTTAAATATTGGATAAAAGGAGGCGAGAAAAAAATTTGTCTACGTATGGGATTGAATTTGAAATGCAGCACAGGCTTGTCCGTAAACTGGAGAAAGCAGGCGCTACTTCTGAGGAAAAGGCTGTAACTTTTGAAGAAGCTAAACTCGATGCACGCGAAGAGTACTGGCTCGACTATTTCGCAGGAGTTTTTCTTGGAAAAATAAAGAAGACACAAAACCATCGATACTACGTTAGAAATTAAATTGAAAAGTAGACAAACCTTAGTTCAATACACTGAACTAGATGTCAATCAACCCTTTTCAATTTCAGACGTTTGATGTCTTCAATTTCCACAACTCTCTTTTACACATTTCATTCATTACACAACTAAAAAAACGACCCAGATACCCATTTTACTGCTTCTCATTCGATTATTGTGCTGAACTTAACCCGCCTTTAGCCTTAGTATTTTTTTAATAATTGTTTATTTGTCTCCAAATGGTATTTTACTCTATTAACGTTGTATTTTGGTATGTTTTTTGTATTTCGTTTTGTGTGTATGGACAATTGAATATGAAAATAGAGTTAAATAGAATAAGAATTGAAAAAATTTGAGAATTAACACTCTCTTTTCTTCGTTCGTGTGACGTTGCTTTCCCTCGTTTGGTTTTGTCTTCTCTTGTCTAAACTCTCTACTCTTTAGTATTATCACAAAAAGGGGCGTTTTGCGGCAGTTTTTCGCGAATTGTTGGTTCAAGTCCAGTCTATGAGCGAATTTAATATATTGTTTTTTAAAAATGACAATAATTTTCTGGTATGGTTGCATGAGCATTTTGTTTAGAAAATAAACATAAAATTTAATAAAAAATCAGACAATAATTGGAACTGGGGGATGTATTTGTCATTTATGCCTATTTTTGAGTTAGGCTTATGGAATGCTTGGATTCTCATAATTCCTATACTGATCATCTCCTTCTCTGATATGAGAGTGACAAGTATTAGGGAATCAGGAAAAGCAGGAGATTTTCAGCTAACCCGAAAAGAGAACAGATTCACATACGCAGTTTTCTTGCCTATGGTCGTTTCTTGGGGTTATGCAGTTTTTTTGCCTCTACAAGTTGGCACAATATGGCTATACAGCGGTCTAATCATCTACCTTTTTGGAGTAGTTTTCACCATTGTTGCAATTCGGAATTTTGCCACTAGCCCTAAGGACAAGGTTATAACCACTGGGCTTTATAGTTTTACACGAAATCCCACGTATATTGGAATGCTTCTAATGCAAACTGGTTTAGGAATAGCTTGCTCTTCTTGGTTATACATCCTATTAACTGTAGCTTTGATGATTCTACTTAACGCTAATTTGTCAGCTGAAGAACGTTATTGCCTTCACATGTATGGAGATGACTATCAAAAATACAAGAATAACACCCCACGATGGATAGGGATAACAAATTCAGAGAAAGAATGAAATCAAAGAGGGGAAATCTTGTCTTTTACGCCAGAATTCGAGTTGGGATTTTGGAATGCTTGGATTTTTGTACTTCTCGCTCTTTTGATTGGTTTTGTATCATGGAGTCTAGTTGGAAAAAAAGGAATGAAGAGGTTTAGGTTCGTACCTAATGGACCTAAAACTGGAAATAAGAAGGCTTCACAAAAATTATTTCTCTTACTTGCAATTGCCAGTATGGCTTACAGTGTCTTCCTGCCAATTAAGCTAGGCACATCATGGTTTTATGCAGGTCTTATGATATGGATTCTATCCATGGTTATAAGTCTCATTAGTATTGTTTCCTTTGGTACTACGCCACTTGATGAACTTGTTTCCAAAGGAACTTATAGCCTTTCTAGGAATCCAATTTTTTTATCAGGTTTTTTGGCTGATTTAGGTATAGGCATAGCTTGTGCTTCATGGATATATACGTCATATTCAGTATTGGACTTAATCCTAATGCATATTTATGCGAGAGCTGAGGAACGTTTTCTTCTAGAAAAGTATGGTGACGCTTATCGGGAATACATGAACAGAATTCCACGATGGATAGGAATACCAAAATCAAAGAAAGAATAAACTGAATATTTCATCAATTCCATTATTATTAAATTTTCGTATTATTATCAGCAAAAATTTCTTTTAATTGCTGTGAAGATAAATGTTGTTATACATGTTGAATATTTCTTCTTTTATTTTCAATGGTGTTCCATGTTTGGCTGTTTCAGGATAGACTATTCCTGTTTACAAGTCAATTTGTTTCAGTTTTAGGCTTAGTATTTCGATAGGTCTTAGTCCTGTGTCTTTCGAGATTGCGCTGGCTGTTGCGGTTTTTATACATGCACTTGAAATTATTGCCTCGATGTTTTTTTCTAAGGGGATTCTTGGAACTTTTCTTGGTTGCCAATAAATTGGTTTTTTCCATTCAATTCCGTAGAATTTAGCATATGTATCATATGCGTAGGCTAGATTTCTTTTGTAACCTTCGCTTTCATGTTGTGCTATTGTGGTCTTTACAAATTCAGGGTCTTGTAAATCGCATCTTTGGCTTAGTGCTGATAGTGCTTTATCCACGTTTCTGATGATGTCGTATGATAATCCTCGTTTTTTCATGTCCCATAAGACGTTGAAAATTGGTGTATCTCTTTGACATATTGTCTTAAAAGCTGGGTTTTTGACGGCATTCGGTCTGTGGGGTTGGTGTGCTGGTCGTAACCCGCCTTTAGCCTTAGTAATTTCTTTTATCAAGTTTTTATCCACCTTGTTTTTCTACTTTCATAATTTATTCAAGATGGTTAAATATGCATTTAGTCTTTATTATGGTCAAAATTACTTCAATTAATAAATGGGGGATGTGGTATTCAAGAAATAATTGAAAAAGTCAGAGATTTTTGTTTTGATTTTGGAGAATCTTATCCTAATTCACATGATTGTTTTCAATCAAGTTTATCCCAGTTTCTTCGGAGTATTGGATATGTTGCTTATTTAGAGGATGAAATTTTTTTTAATTGTGTAAAAGCTAATGATGATATTGTTCGCAGAAGAGGTTTGATAGATATTGTTGCTGTTTTGGGGCAAGAAAAAGTTGCAATAGAGTTTGATAATGGGAACAACCTAAAATTGAAAAGTATTTCTAAACTTCTCCAGTCAGATGCAGATATTAGAATTGGAGTTGTTAGGGGTAATAAAAGAGCTAATGTTTGGCCATCAAATAAAAGAAGAATATCGTATGTGATGAGAAGACTTGAAATTTTAAAAAAGCCAATATATCTGATAATAAACTCAAACAAATCTGCAAGTTGGATATACCCTTTTCCTTAACCGAAATTCTGATTTGATCGGTTTTTCTAGGCATTTGATTCATTTCAATTTTTAACTCGTATGGGGGCAAGGCGTAGGGAGGGACGACCGAAGCCGAAGCCCAGAGTTATAATCTGATTGGATGAAATGCGAGAATAGCAACTTGTAGAATTCTCTGTTGAGATGTCACACCTTAAACTTCTTCAACATGCCCTTTAAATTAACTTTAGAACTTTTTTCGTTAGCTTGAATAATTAAGTTCGCAACTTTCTCTAGGTCAAGGTCATCAACGTTTTTGCCTCTAATCTTGATAGTCCTTGTTTCATTGAATTTCTCCATTATTATATCAACCATTTTGGCAGAATCAGCGAAATCTAAATCCTTCATGTAGTCTGAGAGTACTGCCAAACGTGCTATGTGTGGAAATTTTTTCTCTGGTAATGGAAGCTCAATTGTAATTTCTTTTTCAAGAGGTTTGATTGTTGGTTCTCCTGTTTTTGCTTTCCATAATCCTTGGTCGCTTTCCACTTTTCCCATGTATTGCAAATGATTAAGTAAATCGTAACTTGTGGTTTTATGAACTCCCAGTTTTTCTGCAAGTTCAACAGCTCGTATACCACCTTTTGCACTACTTTGTTGCACCAACTTGTAGCAACTGTCTAATTTGTCCATGTTTTTATGGTCTTTTTGCTTTGGCATAGTAGCTACACCACTGAGAATAGAGTGAAGTAGCTACTTATTCTTTGTGGAAAAAATGAATTTTCAGGTTTCTAGCAATAACCAATATACAATCGGCAAATGTCCTCCTGAACAAGAATTAAGTAACGAATTCTGGAGTTTTGGTGAGTATGAGCTTGTAGGTCATGGAAAACAGACTAATAGCAGTTGCGGTAAATTCTTAGGTTTTCGTGGCTGTGCTCGCGTTGACTTACATAACAAGATAACACTTGATGGCGTAAATTATGCTGGCAAAGTGTTTGTCCAGAAAATTC
>PIXT01000189.1 GCA_003096235.1 Candidatus Bathyarchaeum sp.
CCATAAGATTCTGAAGTATGACGGGAGACCCTTCAACCCGGAAGCTCTTTCACAAAGGATAAAGGGGGTGCTCTGAAACGGTAACTCTCGAAGACCTGAAGACGCCGAAAAAGAACACTTGGTGCCCGGGATGCGGAAATTTTGGAATACTGATGGCATTCAAAAAAGCCCTAATAAAGCTTGGCCTTGAAAGAGAAGAAGTTGTGCTTGTTTCGGGCATAGGTTGCCACGGCAAGATGGTTAACTATGTGAACGTAAACGGCTTTCACGGAATTCACGGCCGGGTATTGCCTCTAGCAACCGGCATCAAACTGGCGAATCACGATCTAACCATGGTGGGCTTTGCTGGAGACGCTGATTGCTATGATGAGGGCTGGGGCCACTTCAGCCACGCCATTAGAAGAAATATTGACATGACTTTAATAGTGCATGATAACATGGTTCTCGGCTTAACTACAGGTCAGGCAACCTCTACCAGCCAACCAGGGTTTAAATCGAAATCAACCCCCTTCGGCTCCATACCTCCTGCTTTGAATCCCATCGCTCATGCGCTGGTTAGCAATGGCACCTTTGTTGCTAGAGGATTCGCTGGAGATATGATACACCTCACCGGCTTAATAGTGGAAGCTATTAAACATAGGGGTTGTGCCTTTCTTGATGTCTTCCAGCCTTGTGTGGCTTGGAATTACTTGAACACTTATGACTGGTTCCGCCAGAGGGTGTACAAGCTAGAGGACGAGGGGCACAACGTAACCGACCGAAGAAAAGCCCTGGAGAAGGCCTTTGAATGGGGAGATCGGATACCCATCGGAATCTTCTACCAAGAAAAAAGACCAACATACCGTGATAATCTTCCACAAATAAAGGACGACCCACTGACCAAAATAACAACCGAGGATACAGACATTGTCCTCCTGCTAGGGAGAATGAAATGACCACCACATTTCAGGAAACCCTTACGGGTTCTGTGGAAATTCTAAAAGCTTCCCCTTTTCCTCAACCTACACAGTCTTTTTTGCTAAAGTATATACCATTTCCTTCGCATAAGATTGGAGCATCCATTTCTACATACGCAAGAAATGAGTATCTGCGTGTTGAACTCTGATTAAACTCAGCATGGTGACTGGAATGGTCAAGTACAAGATTGAGATTGACCGCGAAGGATGTATTGGCTGCGGTGCATGCTATGCACTAGACCCGTCCCACTACGAATCTGATGAAGAAGGAAAATCAAAAGTGGTTGGAGGCGAAACGGATGCCTCAAAATCATCCGGCGTCTTTGAAGATGAAGACATAGAATTGGTAAGAGAGGCGGAATCTTCTTGTCCTGTATGTGCAATAATTGTAACCGAATTGTAAAATTTCTACTATTGTATCCAAGCTGAATATTTCCTCTCAATCATTGGAACAAACCATACAGACGTGTTTTGTGATGGTTAGATATAATCTTCCAAAAGGTATGCGTTACTTTACTCTAAGTTAAAAAAAGGGTTTTATGAAGATGCGCGCGCAATGTATATATGGTGTTGAAAAAAACTTAAAGACCTGAAAATTTCCATGAGGTATTTCGGGAAGACCTTAAAAAAATGAAACCTTCCTCGACTCAGAGCCTCCAAAAATAATTGCAGCAGTAACATCTCTAAATAGAAGAATCAGGTTCAGTTCTTCTTTACAGGTGCACGTGTGGCCGTCGTGAATCAATATAAAAACCTTTTTCAAGGAAATAACATATATAAATTAGGTCTACGGAGAGAGCCTCAATGTCAGAAGAGGTTTCGTTGATAGCATACTGCGGCAGATATTGTAATGTTTGCGAAGTTTACCGGGGCGACATTATGGAGGCTATAATGGAACTACGCAACATACTTGAGACCAACCAGTGTGTTCAACGCTTTGTCGCACGCGAAGGGCTTGCAAATTTTCAAAAAAGTTTGGGAAGCCTTTTAAGAGTTTTTGGGGAATGCAGAGGTTGCAAAAGAGGTGGTGGAGATCCACTCTGCGAAATTAGAAAATGTTGTTTAATTAAGCACCTTAACCTTTGCATCGAATGTGATGCGGTCACCTGCGAAAAATTAAGTTTGTAACGCATATTCTTTCACATCCAATATTCTCTTCGAAAGACTTGAAAGGAGCATTTCCAAAAGTGTTTGCGCGAATAATGGAAAAGGATGAGACAAAACCTTTTGTAAAGAGTCTTCTGAAAAATTATCGTGTATTGGGTCCAGTGAAAAAAGGCTCAGAGTTCTGGTTTGATGAAATCCAATCGGCTGAACAAGTAACTTTTGAATGTGCAACCACAATATTCCCTCCTACAAAATTCTTCTTTTTGCCTGTTGAGACACTTTTGTCATTTCAAAACGGCTTAATTGTTCACAACTATGAAAATTTTGATAGAAAACAGTTAATTCTTGGTATACATCCATGCGATGTACATGGGCTGTTGGTATTAGACAAATATTTCCTCGGGACATATGCTGATCCAAACTATTTTCGTCGACGAGAAAACACAATTATCGCTGCCTTAACTTGTCAAGAAATCGGAGATAGGTGCTTCTGCAATTCTTTTGGTACGGGACCTGATCTCAAAGAAAACTATGATCTGCTCCTAACTGACCTAGGGGACCGCTACCTCGTGGAGGTAGGAAGCACTGTTGGAAGACAGATTGTGCAGACTGCCAATCTACCTCAGGCGACCCGCGATGATTCTATCGAAAAAGATGAGAGAATGAAGAGAGCAGAATCGAAGTTCAAGAGAAAAGTTAAAACCGAAAACCTCCCTGAAATCATGCTTGGCAATCTCATTCACGACATTTGGATTGAACTTGATAAGAGAGAACTTTCCTGTGGAAATTGTAGTCTGGCCTGCCCGACATGTTTCTGCTTTAGCATCCATGACGTGGTAGACTTGGCTCTCCTGAGGGGCAGAAGGTGGAGAGAGTGGGACTCCTGTCAACTTTTGGAATACGCTGAAGTTAATATGGGCGGCAACTTTCGGAAAACTAGAGGCGCCAGGTGTAGACATTGGATGAACTGTAAGTTGTGTTACGTGAAGCTACGGCATGGAGTGTTTGGATGTGTTGGATGCGGCAGATGCATACGGGATTGCCCAGCTGGCATTGACATCACAGAAGTAGCTAGAAGAGTTAGAGGTGAGTATAATGTTAAATCCTTACAGACCTGAAAATGCCATAATAAAAAGCATCAAAAAGGAAACCTACGATGTTAAAACATATACGTTTACGTTTGAAGAAAAGCGAAACACCTTCTCTTTTAGACCGGGTCAATTTATTATGCTCTCAATTTTTTGCATAGGAGAAGCCCCCTTCTCCTTATGCTCTAATCCTAATGACAATGGAACGTTGACAAGCACCATAAAAAACGTTGGCAACCTAACAAGAGTACTAGATGGCTTAAGTGAAGGCGACGTCGTTGGAGTGAGAGGCCCGTATGGCACAAGCTGGCCTTTAGAGGAGGTTCGAAAGAAAAACATTCTCATAGTTGCGGGAGGAATTGGAATTGCTCCACTACGTGCTCTTATCATGTACGTCG
>PIXT01000190.1 GCA_003096235.1 Candidatus Bathyarchaeum sp.
GTGTAGAAAAATAGATGGGAGAAACAACTCAGGAGCATAAAGCTGGGCTAGCCCTCGATTACTTGTTTCACTAAATCTTTGTTTTCTTTTAGCCAGTTTATGATTACAGCTTTGTTGCTTTCCAGCATTTCTTCCGCCATCCCAGAAAACATGGAAGGAACAGTTTGTCCTATTTCTGCTTTAAGTTTAGCAATCAACTCGTCTTCTGCATTCAAAATTTCTTGGCTCCATTGAACATAAGCTAATTGTACAAAATAGTTTATAGCTGTTGTTTACTTTTTGCGTTTTTTGGTAGCGCTGCGTTGGGGTTTGAAGCGCCCAACAAGTCTGCGTCCCGTAGCTGCATCCATAACGATTGTGCGCTTTTTCTTGCTTTTTTTGTGTCTTACTTTAAGAGTCCACACAGGCAGCAACACAATTTCAGACGAAACAGGTATGGCACCTAGCGTCAGCCTTAATGTAGAATAAACCTTGTCTCTGCCCATCTTTATTTTAGGAATCCTAGGAATTTCCGTGGGAAGCCTTGGAATAAACGTGATTTCATCGTCATCATCCAAGTCTTTGATTTTTCCTGCACTTTTCGTCATCAACTTCTGAAACAGCATTTCATCCTTTTCAAGAGAAATCATCGCCCCTGTTGTTGCACTCAAATAGTAAGTGTCCACTTCTTCTTTTCTGAAAAAGAACAGGTGTTTTGCTTTACGGGTTGCTGTAACTTTCCAGAGGGGCATGTGAGAAAACGTTGCATCGTAAAACTCTTCTTTCTTGCTGAAGAAACCGCCTTCAAGCCATGATTTGGCGTTCTTAAATGCATCCACCTGAGTTATCCTTGTGGGAACAGCCAAAACTTCTCCCAAAACGTTCTTGGATGGCTCAAAACCGAACTTGGACAACCAATACAGATACTCTTCGTCACCTTTAATTTTGCTTTTCTTTACATCCTTGCTTCTGACAAGCGAGTTAAGCGCCTTTTCAGCATCATTAACAAGCACATTCAGGTTCGCCGCAACATATTCTGCAGAGACGCTTTGCCGAACAGAATTGAGCAGCAGTTTGATTCGTTCTGCAAGCGATTTTTCTGGAGCAGGAGCCCGTGGAATAGGTTTCACTGTTTTTTCTGTTTTTTGTTGTGTTGTGGTTTGGAACCGTTTGAAGAACTGTTGTGTTTCAGGAGATATTGATGCTGCAATGTCTTGTTCGTCCAGTGTTTTGTGGTCTGTTACTAGCCACCGAACCTGAAAATTTACGATATCATCATAAACGTCCGGGGAAAGCAATAGGAATTCTCCTGTTCGAAGGCTTGGAAGCTTCTGTAGAACGGTTTCAGCGTGTGTGGGGTCTATTGATTGGATAATCTGTTTTACTCTTGAGATGTCTTGCTGGGTCATCATTCGACCCAAACACCAACTGTTAACCTGTGCTAGGGCTTTGTAGTCGATGTCTGTTATGTTCTGGGTTGCAGCTACAAGTCCAACCCCATATTTTCGTGCCTGCTTGAACAAAAAGGCATACGCCTCTTTAGGTGGAGGATTTCGTGGATAAGGCGGAATATAGGGCGCGATTTCGTCAACATAAAAGAGCAACTGGATGTCTTCTGACGGATTCTTTAGCATCCAACAGTAAAGTTCTCTGAGCAAAGTTGCAAGAAAGAACTGCTTGTCGTTTGTGGAACTAAGAGTGTTCATGTAAATAATGTTGAGAGGCACCTTTCCGTCGCTCTTGTCCATGAACATGTCCATGTCGATTTGGACGCCCTTTTGAAACATAAGAGAAGGAGTTCCCACAGTAAGAAACCGCAGCTTGCGGGCAATCTCTTGAGGCTCCTTTTTTGTAACAAAACTCTGCAACATTTCAGCAATTTCTTGCGGGGGCTTTAGAACTATTTCAGCCATGTGCCCCATATCCCTGATTGTTTCTCCTTTTCGCCACAGATGCTCCAGAAGAGTGAACAGGTACGCTTTG
The DNA here is from genome assembly GCA_003096235.1 of Candidatus Bathyarchaeum sp. Next base: position 1,963 of record PIXT01000190.1, read on the forward strand.
GCGCCTTTTCCAGAATCTGAAGCTAAGTCGTAACCAAGAAAGCTTGAAAGAGAAGTAGCCGTCAAGTCCAAAGCCAAGATTGCTTCTTCGTGGGAAGTTTCCTCTGACGGAAACGATAACGGATTAACGCTGATTGGAATGCCTTTGCTGCTGGCGGGAGTAAATATGGCGACTCTTGCCTTCTCGAAATACTCCTCCTGCATGGTCAAGGGTATTCCATGCTGCTCGATTTCTTCAGGGTCTCCTTTCAGGGCAAGAGAGGAAATGTCTCCTTGAGGATCAACTATAACAACGGGTATGTCGTGTCGTATAGCCTCCTCCATCAGGCATTTGCAAAGAACGGTTTTGCCTGAGCCGCTGGCTCCAAGCGCCATCAAATGTCGGTGAAGTGCTTCTACGGGTAATTCAACTGGAGTTTCGGTTCCCTGCTGTTTGCCTAAGAAAAAAGACACATGTTTTGCCTCCTGTAACGTTTATGCTTGCGTTTTTTATTTATCTATCTCTGTAACATAAACAGCTTAACCGCTTGCGAGCATGCTTTTTTGAGCAAAAGTTACATACTGATTGATTCAAACATGTAATCTTAACATCAATTGAAATGTTTAGTTGCAGGGCGTGGATATTAAAGAATTGTCGATAAACAAGAAAATGGTCATTTCAGCAGTTGCCGTTGTTGTAGTTGCTTTGATTCTTGCCACATCAATCACGAACAACAACATGCCTAGTCCAGAAAATAAGGAACTTGAACATGACCAAAAATGGGGAATTTATGTTCTAGATTTAGAAAGCCAAGAAACTGAACTGGTTTACTCATCCGCAGATATGCTTTCGCGTATACGCCTTAACAATGCTGGCGACTGTCTGGTCTTTTCGCAACAAATTGACAACGGCAACGAGTGCACAGTTGAGGAGTCGCCAATAAACTTATGCGAAGAAATTTGCAGCATCAGCGTTAACGGAGAAGGTTACAGAAGAATCACAAACAATGAGTTTTGGGATTTGGTTCCCAACTGGTCTGCCGACGATTCTCAAATATTTTTTCTGTCTTTCCGTGAAACTTTGGACATATTCAAAATGGACTCTGATGGAAGCAACATTGTGGAGGTTTATGATTCTGGCGTTCATGACAGTGACTTGTATTGTTCAGGCGGTAAACTGGTTTTCACACAGAATAGTCAGATATGGATGATGAATGAGGATGGAACAGGTCTTATTCAGGTCACTGATCCGCCACGGGCAGGCGAGCGGGGTGATGCTGTTTTGCCTTTTGGCGATTACGACCCTAATTTGAGTCCTGATGGGAGTAAAATTGTTTTTGAGCGAATGGTTGACGACCAGACGTCTCATGGCAACTACAACATGTATGTGATTAATGTGGATGGAACTGGAGAAATAGCTATCACTGATACGGGATATACGCAGGGCATAGCTGTGTGGTCTCATTCAGGAGAAAGAATTGTTTACTTGGTGGGCGCTATCGGAAATGATGCACAGTATGACATTTACGTCATGAATTCTGATGGCTCACAAAACCGTAACATTACTCCAGAGTATTTTCCTGCAGATTTTCTTTGTCAGCATGCCATCTTTTCAAAAGATGACTCAAAAATATTTTTTGTTGGAGAATGGTATTCGGATTAGCCGCGTTGTCGGGTATTTACGTTAAATTCATTTATAGTTAAAGGTATATACTGTAAGTACCAACTTAAACAGTTAGTGAAAATGGAAAATGAATATGTTTAACGATTCAGGCTCCCAAGACATTTTACACACACAACACACACAAAGCACGCCACAGCATCTAAAAATAGAAGCAATCATGATTCGAGATGTTGCCACAATAACTCCTGAAAACACATTGTATGAAGCCGCCAAACTAATGGGTGAAAAACACATTGGAAGCCTGATAGTGATTAAGTATAAGACACCAGTAGGCATAATCACAGAAAGAGACCTGCTACGCGAAGTTGTAGAAAAAGAAATTGCTCTAGAGAAAGATTGGTTAGCTGGCGGAGCAAGCATAAAAGAAGAAGCAGTCGAAAAAATCATGTCCTTCCCTCTCATTGCCATATCCATAAACTCCAGCATAAAAGAGGCTGCTCGGATGATGATCGAAAAAAGAATTCGACGAATCGCAGTCAGTGAACATGGAAAAATTGTAGGAATCGTAACCGCTGCTGACCTAATTCGCAGTCTTCCTGAAAGCCCAGAAACTATGCGTGCATGGTTTGAAGTTGACTATTTCATGAGCAAAGGCGTCATAACAGCTGACGAGGAAACACCCGTAGAAGAGGCAGCAAAAATAATGGGTGAAAAAAGCATCGGCAGCATCATCGTCACTAGGCACAATGAGCCAGTAGGCATATTCACAGAAAGGGACCTGCTCACCAAGTTCTTGGCAAAAGATCGCTCGTTGAAAATAGAAGTAGGTAAAGCCTGCTCATCACCACTTATCACAGCGCCCATAGGGATTAGCGTCAATGATGCAGCTGCAATCATGACTTCAAAACACATCAAGAGGTTGCCGATCACAAAAAAAGGAAAAATTGTGGGTTTCCTTTCGGCACGTGACCTGGTAGAGGCATACGCACGAACAAAATAACTAAGACAGCTTCAGCTAATTGTCCCGTTTGATCAGCTGATTTACTAGGCATGTTAGTTGCCGTTTTTTTCTGGGTGCGCCTTTTTCCTTAGAGCTAGCCCTTCTCCGAGGAACAGAACAAAAGCGATTCCGTTTGTTGCTACCAGATAGAACAGGGCAAGATTTGGGATTTCTCCAATTGCAAGTAATTGAGCAACGATGATAACTGCTTCCACGATCATAATTCCTAGAAAAAAGAGGGAATAGCACATCAGTCGTGGCACTAGGTTTTTGCCAATCCAAATGTGTCCGCTGATGCTTGTTTTTTCTTTGACTATGTATTCTCCAGCTCCGTTTTTCTCTAGCAGTCCCGTGTTTTCGAGTTTTTGGAGGTGCCAGTAGGCTACGCTTGGGCTACTCAGGTTTGCGCCTCTCATGACTTCGCGTGGTCCTACGGGTTTGCCTTTTTTCACCACATACGAGTACACGTTCAATGTTGTGCCTTCAGGTTCATGGATTTCAGCAGAGCTCACGTTTAGTTCCTCGACTCAATGAATACTTCCACGCCAAAATCGTCCAGTGTGAATGCTGTATCCTCAGGCAAAACACTGTAAACGTATCCGTCATCTGTTTCTTCTACGAAAACTTGTATGCTGTCTTCTGAGAGTACAGGATCCGTCCAGTTGTCAACTGTTACAATAGTGCTTATTCTGGTGTTGAACACAATTTCTTCAGTCTTCAGCTTCTCAAGCTTTTCAAGCTCAAAGTATTTGCTTTGTACCGCTCGTGCGTCTTTTACTGCGATTAGCCTTGATTCATGAGGTGCCCAAATTTCGTTGAATGCTTCAGGTGTTCCTCTGGGCGGTATTTCCAGAATTGCTACTTCGTAACGATATTCATCAAATGATAATTCATGCATTAAGCTTCTGCTGTCCCAAATGAGCACTGGGTCCATCGGCTGTTCGTTGGGTGGCCAATAGGCTGGGCGTTCTACTATGATTCTGCCGGTTACGTCTACCCATGTTCCGTTCATGTTGATTTTTGTATATGCTAGCTCGTAGTTGATGTAATATTCTTGGATTTTCACACCTTCTATCCACTCGCCATCAAGTTCTGGGTCACCTTGGTAATCAAAGCTTTCTTCGAAACCAGCGCCTCTATTGTTAGGAACCCACGACACAGTATAGTGAACGCCGTCTACCCATGCTTCTTTTGCCGTCCATGTCCGACCAGAAGCCGAGGTTGAGTAGCCACCTGAATTGTCTTTTGCTAGGGTGTAGTCCTGTACCTGAGCATCAAACGATACACCAGAAACGTTAGCAGGCTCGTCAGAATTGTTGGTAACGTTTAGAACAACAAAGTATGAAAGATCAAACCTTTTGTCGTTTTCAACGTTAGGAGTAACACTAAAGTTGGCATACAACACGTCACTAGTAACGCTGGACGTAAAAGCGGCAGACGGCGGCTTTAGGTACGGCTTGATGTTCTCGGGGTCCAGTTCTGTAACTAGAAGAGGAGAAGCAAAAGCAGAGCCTACAATCAACGATAAAAGTCCAATCAACAGAAAGTTTGTTTCATTTTTCACTTTTAATCACCAACAATTCATTGCCTAAAAGTCATTATTAGCTCTGATTCTAGAACAGTTTCGTTCTAACAATAGAACACTAACCCTGTGTTAGGATAAAAAATGTCCTAAAACTTAATATGGTTAGCAAAAAAAGAAAAAGGGAATCTAATCCGTTTTACAACTAGATTTTCAGAATTGTGAAGAAATTTTTCCATCTTTAAGGAACAATGTGCGACCAGCCTCAGCGTATGGAAACGTACCGTGGCTTGCAACAACAACAGTTATCTTTGATTCACGGTTAAGCTCGACCAGTTTTGCCACAATCTCTTTTCCAGCTATAGGATCCATATTACCTGTAGGTTCATCTGCGATAATTATCACTGGCTCCTTAACTAGAGCCCTTGCAATAGCCACCATCTGTTGTTGCCCAACACTTAACTCAAAAGGCAACATATTGGATTTGTTAGTTAAACCAAAAAACTCCAGTAAAGCAGATATTTTTTTAGCGATTTCGTTTTTGGACATAGACGAGCGGACCAACGCTGACTCCACGTTCTCAAACACAGTCAACGCTGGCAAAAGATTGAAGGTCTGAAAAATGAAACCTATCTTTTCTCTTCTCAGCAGCGCCAAATCTTGATTTGAGAAGCCACTTAGGTTTTTACATTCAAATAGTACTTCGCCAGATGTAGGTCGACTTAATGCACCAAGCAGGTTCATCAACGTAGTTTTTCCGCTGCCAGAACGACCCAATACTGCCAAAAATTCACCTTTTAAAACCTCAAGATTGACCCCGTCCAATGCTTTGATTTGTGAACCGTTTTTTCGAGAATAATTTTGTGTTAAGTTTTTTGTTTGTATTAGTAGATTGTTTTTCATTTTTTCACATCACAAATGTCTAAGGGCTTCGGCGGGTTGCAGTTTTGCTGCGCGCCAAGCTGGGAATATACCAGCCAATACTCCTCCGCTGATTGAAAAGACTAGACCGATCAGTGGCAGAATGGGTGAAACTGACAAAACAAGGTTTTGAGTAGACGCTAAATTAAGGTATGGAATAAGAAATATGACAAAGTAGCTTAATCCAACGCCAATAATTCCACCAATAAGTCCTTGTAGCAGGGATTCAAGAAACACCTGTTTCGTAACGTCGGAGTCTGTCCAGCCTATCGCTTTGAGAATGCCAATTTCTTTGGTTCGTTCCACAACTGATCCGAATTGAGATTTAAGTGCAAACAGTGTTATACAAACAAGGAGAACTACTGAGATTGCCCAAGCGCTTTCTGTGGTAACCGAAATAACTTTTCTGGCAGCTATACTGCATTGGTATCCAACTATGGTGCCTATTTCTCCCGTGTAAGCGTTTAAAGTTTCCAAGACGTCTTTTTCAACTGTATTAATATATGTTGAATTGCCTTCAGGAGACATCTCCACGAGTATAACATTAATGTCATCCATTTCAAAAAGATAGAGATTCCCATAGTACTTGGCGATTTCTTGAACCACGTTAAGAGGTGCGTACAGGTTAGCTACGCCTGCAGGTTTACTGTAAACACTTGGATTTACGACACCAACAACAACGAATGTTCGGTCGAACGCGGTTAAATTATCGCCCACTTCGAGTCCCATTACATCTGCGTAAACAGAGTCGACAAGAATGGCACCAAAATCATTCACCTTTGAATAGTCACCCGCCACTAACGTTTTAGCAGCTACAACATTGGTTTGAGTCGCCAACGAATCATAATTGATTCCACATACAGTGAGGTTACCAAGTCTAAACATCAAACATGGTGCAGCGTCAACTATTCCGGGCAAAGCAGCTACGGTTTCAACTATGTCCGAGTTGAAAGTATATGTGTACGCTGACTTGAAAAAAGGTCCCACATCTATCGCAAAGTGGCAGGGGCAGATTATTGATTCAGGAGTGTAGACTACAAAATGAGTTCCGATTTGGTTCAATTGTGTAGTGGCTTCAACATTGTAGCTTTGTGCAAACGTGACCGCAATTATTAAGAATGCAACCGCAAGGACGTACCCAATTATTGAGGCAGTACTACGGAGCTTACGTCGTTTAATTTCTTTGATTGCATAATTACCAATCATTTCAAACAACTCAAGTCTAATTAGGCGCCTGTAAATTTTGGCACACATTAAAAAAAGAAAAGGGAGGAAATTTAGTTCATTTCCTTTTTCTTAGAGCCAAATAGGCTATTGAGCCTATGATGCAGGCTGCTGCAACTGCTGCGATGATTGCTACTTCAGTTGTGACTAGGGGCGCTTCTGTATCAGGTGTCTCTGTGTCTGGTGTTTGTGTGTCTGGTTCGATTGGTGTTGACGCTGAAGCTGCTGGTCCAACTTGAACCAAAGTTGTGCTGCTAGTTGATGATTCATAGGAGTCGCTTCCGGCGTAGCAAGCGTGGAGATCGAAAACGCCTTCAGCTGACGGGCTCCAGGAAGTATAGAACAAACCATTAGTGTCTGTGGTAACGGTGGCAATTTTAGTAGTGCCAGCATACAAGTCTACTGAAGCATCAGAAACGGGAGCATCTAGACCTGCAGGAGACTTATCTAAGAGGGTACCGTGAATGACAGTTTCAGTTACAAGATCCAAAGACGAAGCAGTAACAGACAACGAAATATCAGTTGGACCCGCACCAAAACAGTACACGTAGCCAGTAGCTCCATTATGTATGTACCACTTGCCATCCGCGATTACTGTAGAGCCAACACAGGCACCGTATCCCTTTTTATAAGGACCAGCGTCCATTTCGACTTCCCATTTTAGCGTTCCTGTTTCCTCATCTAAGCATTGACCCCAGGCATAATATGTAGGTTCACCGCTATCGTTCACTGCAGCGCTTGCGGCAGTAATATAGACGTTGCCATCAGCAAGGGTGGGGTAAAAGTAAGACGCTGAGTTATTTTTTGGTGCAAATTGCCACACATCTGTTCCTGTCTTTAAGTCTAAGCAGTATAGCATTTTGGGGGAGCCGTCAAAGGTAGTGTCGTAAGTAAAGACCTTCTCATCATGAATTGCTACTGAGGATGGAAGTGAACCCTGTAGTGCATCCCACACTACTTCTCCTGTGGTCGCGTTAAGGCATAATAAACCTGTCCCTGCAGGTACAACGGCGTAGCCGTCTGATAGACTGATTTGCTCCACCATCATAAGGCCAGATTCTGGCATAGTATGCTTCCACACTATTTCTCCACTGGTAGCATTAAAGCAGAATATCTCGCCAGTAAAGGCTCCACAGTAGAGCAGGTCACCATCCAGTGTAGGGCTGTGAAAACCTCCCCAGCCATATGATGATGGTTTTGTCAAAGTGTATGTCCATAAGGTCTTTACGTTTTCGAAGGGCTCAACCATATCTGCCCAACAACAATGATCGTACTGATCTTTTAGGCAAAACATAGTGTCCCCAACTCCAACGTAAATTATGTCATTACCACAAACAAGGGGATAGTTCACACGGTAAACAGGATTTTCTGCTGTAGCTAAAACAAGGTCTCGGGGGAAATAGTACTTCCAGTTTAGAGCTCCAGTTGCGGCATCTAAACGAACAATACTGTAATCTTCCGCATCAGTGTAGATATGACCATCATTATAGACAACAGCTTCTGGACTTTTGGCTCGACCTACTTCGGTTTGCCATACAGTTTCTCCAGTCTCTGCATCAAAAGCAAAAACTACTCCATCAAACACGCTTCTTGTGAAAACCATACCTTCAGCAACTGCAAAGACAAAAGGGGCATTTGCAGTGCCAGTTGTCGCTTTCCATAATAAGTGAGGCGCTTGTGGACCTGGACTTGGCGTATATGCGGTACCAGCTGGATCATATGCAACATTTGCCCATGGATACTGTGTTTCACCAAAGCCATGTGTCGTCTGAGCTTGAATTGGTAAAATCATAGAAACTGCAAGCATTGCCGTCAGCATTAGAGTCAGAGAAACTCCAAATGATTTTAAATTTTTTTGATTCATTTTGTTCACCAGTATTTTTTTATTTTTGATTTAATTCTAAACATTTAATACCTTGTATCGAGAAAACCAACGTTCTAATCCTAAAAGTTAATTTTAGCTCATTTTTCTACAAAAAATGTGCATATTTCAGTAATTTATTGCACGGAAAGCGCGTATTGAATTTTATACTTTTTTAGAAAAACATTTGTAAATATGATTGTTTCAATTAATAAAAACGAAACAATTAAAGAAAAAGCAAAAAACTAGGTATTCATAGTCAATTCGGATAAAGAGAGCTTTTTGTGGGCACCACTTCAAACGTTAGCCTAGGATTTTTGATTTGAACTATCCGTAAATTTGGGGTCTAGTCGTGTCAAAGAAAAGGGCAAATATGTATTTTCTTTCTTAACTAAATCTACTACGAAAAATTCTATGTTTTCGTAGAACTCGTGTGTGTCTGCTCTCAAAGTGCTGATGTAATTGGAAAAGTCAGTGTAGTCCTTATGCAAAGACATAAGTATATTTGTAGCTAGACCTTCGCCATCTGCAGCGAATAGTATAAAGGGGTGTTTTTTAAACCAGTCCATTTGTTTTTCACGCCAGTCTGTCTCTAAGGTCTTCAAAGTTAGGAATGTAAAAGCTAGGATGCTGTAGCCAATTTTTGTGAAGTCAGGTAAAACCGTGTACTCTCTAATGTAACCTTCGACTTCCAACTGTCTCCTTCTTCTAGTCACGGTGGACCTTGTGGTCCCAGTGATTTTGGACAACTCCTTATCACTTTTTCTGGCACCCTTAATCAAAGCGAGTAGAAGCTGCAATTTCTGCTTGTCTTTCCTCTCCAAAGAAATCGCCCAATCAATAACATCACTACATATTTTAAATTTTATTGCATACACGGATAATTCAAGCAATCACGATTGTTCACTGAAGGTGCTTGTTCCCGCTTTGCAGTCTTTTACAATATTCAATCAGAAAGTCATTAATCACGTAACTGCTTAACGTCACAATTCATTACAGAACATTTGAACTTGGCTTTTGTGGCAAACTTTTAATCCTTCTATGGCATCTGTTTTTGTTGGCGGGTCTAGGCGGGGGGCTAGGGGTCCCCTGAACCGTAAACCCTCTACACGACGGGCTGAATGCTTTGGCGAGGCGTTAAAGATTGTCAGGCATCCTCGGTCCTCGAACCGTGACTATCCGTCCCTTTAGGCTGGCGGTCATGGAGCAGCATTCGTAGGAAAGCTGTTAACCGCGTCTATCAGGCGAATCTGGCCAGGCCCGGGAGGGAGCAACCTAAGCTTGGACGTTCAGCGCTTAGGGGACCGCGGATACGAGTTCAGAGATCGGGGAAACTGGCGAAAACTGGGCGTCGAACCAAGGCGACCCGCCACTTCAGCATATTAGTCTCCGAATAGAGGTTCATTGTTGAAAAACAGATTTTTCTAGGAAAACTGAACATAGTTGAAGCAATACGAAAATAACAAACAAACATCGTAGAGGAGCGTTAAGACCAGTTGCTTCTTGCTACACAAGGATTTATCTTACGCACGCAAAGTGGATGAGGTTATTTCAAGTTGTTGAGTCTAGTTATTGCCAAGGGGACAAGCATTTCTTCTTCATTTAGTCCCCCGTGCTGACCAACAGGATTATACTTTATTTTCTCAAAATGTTCAAACCAGACTGTTTCGTTTCTGTATGGTAAAATCAGCAGATTTCCTGCTCGGTCAACAAACTTGCGTCCCAGCTTTCCGCGCCCAAATAAGCCATCATCTATTGCCTGTTTAGTTTCAACGATTTTTGCCTTGTCACCAATCTTTTTGAATAACAAGTCTTGGGTCTGCGCAAGCTTATCTTCTTTAACATGCAAAAAAACGTCCCGTGCACTACCAGTAGGCAAAATACGTTTTCCACCCGCACCACGCTGCAGATTAGCTAATACATCAGAAAAGCTGTTCAGATAAGTTGTGTTTTTGGGAACAATAGTTACGCCCCCATGATCAGAAGTCGTTAAAACTAATGTTTCCTTTGCAGTTTTGGAGTCGATTTTTTCGACTAACTCTTTATTTAGCAGATAGGAGATGGCGGATAACTCTGCGCCGTATTCATAGCTGCTTGGTCCGTATTCATGAGATATTGTGTCCAGATTGCTCAGATGCACAAAGAAGTAGGCGGGTCCAGTTTCTTGTTCCAATTTTTTCTTTAAAGTAACAATCAAATCGGACGACTTCAAAGACGGAATGAACGTGCTATCTTCAAAGAGCAGCTTTGAGTAATGGCTATACGCATATGAAGCGTAAATGTGCGTGAACGATTTGATTCCTGCCTCTTTTAGGGTATTTTGAATAGTGGTGATTCCGTTGAACAAAATATCTGGGCTAAACCCACTATCTAAAAGCTCATTTCGGCGGTTAGACCCTAACGGCTCAAAACGTAGGGTGTTGACTATTCTGTCGACCTCTTTAAGGTAAAGGTAATACTCAAAAAGCCCATGCTCTTGAGGAGTTAAACCCGTGTTTAAGGTTGTAAGCGCATTAGTTGTCTGTGAAGGAAAAATGCTGGTTAACGGAAAAACTTCACTTTTTTCAGCAAGCTTAGCCAAAAACGTGTTCTCTTTATTATAGCGCAAAAATTGGTTATACCCAAACCCATCCAAAACAAAAAGAACAACTTTGTTAACTCCATCAGCTTCAGCGCCCAAGTCAATTGGAAGCTTTGACAGTTTACTGCTAACACCAAACAAATCCAATATTGTGCCTGGAATGTTTGAAATACAGTTCTCCTCGTAGCAGGGATAAAGAAAATCGCCGTCATCATGGGTTCTAATTGAATCACTGAGCGGATGTATCATACGAATCACGGGGTATGAAAAACTGAATGGCAAACTGTACTATAAAATTCCTTTCCTAAAGTAACCCTGCAGACGCCTGTTTTATTCTTTTTATCAAGCAATAAAAATGCAAAAAGATTGGACAACCATGGCTACGCTTCAACACCATTTCAAACAATCAGCATATTAGGAGTCTAATAGCAGAACATTGTTGAAAACAGTACTTTTCCTGTTTCTCTAAGCATAACAACTACAGAAAAGAAAAACAGAGGAAAAAATTAGAGATAAATAACGAACTGGAGCCGTTCAACCAACTCTTTATAGCGGTTCCTTATGGTTACTTCCGTCACCTGAGCAATCTCTGCAATCTCTCTTTGGGTTTTTCGTTCTCCAGTCAAAACCGATGCAATGTAACTGGCTGCAGCAGCTATACCTGTTGGACCCCTTCCCGACGTGAGCTTCAGTTCCTTTGCGGCAGCAAGAATCTTGTGAGCAATCTCCTCAACCTTTCCCTGCATGGTCAACTGGTTCGAAAACTTTGTAATATACTGGCTAGGCTTTAGTGGCGGAATGAAATAATTAAGTTCCTTTATCAGAAAACGGTAGCTCCGTCCAACCTCTTTCTTGTTCACCGTAGACGCCTGTGCAATCTCATCAAGTGTTCGGGCAACTCCACACTGCCTACAAGCCACATAAATCGCCGCAGCAGTTACACCCTGAATTGACCGTCCCCTGATGAGGCGCTCCTTAACCGCTTTCCTGTAGATAACAGAAGCAGTTTCAAGAATATTCTTGGGCAAATTAAGATTGTTAGCTATCTTTGATATCTCAGAAAGAGCAAAAGCAAGATTCCTCTCCGTAGCGTCAGAAACCCTAATGCGCCGTTGCCATTTTCGTAACCTGTAAATCTGAGCTTTCTGACCCGGAGCGAGCCTCTTGCCGTAAACGTCTCTGTCGTGCCAATCAATCATGGTTGATAGGCCTTTATCATGAATCGTAAATGTAAGCGGAGCCCCTGCTCTGGCGCGTTTAGCACGTTGCTCATCATCAAAAGCACGCCACTCTGGTCCTTGGTCTGCGAGTTTAGCAGCGACGACGAAGCCACAGCCCATGCAGACTATCTCAGCACATTCATAGTCTCTCATGAGGCGATTGCTTCCACATTCTGGGCACCTTCGAATCCTCGGAGGTTGTGGGAGTTTTTCTTCTGTCATCTTTTCTTCCTCTTCATTCTTCCGTCTTTAGAGGGGACGGTGTACAAAATACTGTTAACAAGTTGCTCTGGACTTTTGATGTGGGGTTTCACAGCCACGTATGGAGCGGCTGTTGGACCGAAGACGTCAAAAACTGTTCCTACGGGTTTGAGTTTTTCGTTGGCTACGTTGTCGCCTATGCGGGGGATATTTTCGGCTTTAAGAATCATGTTTTTTGTCTTGCTTACGTGAAGGACGTAACCGATTCTATGCAAAATCCCTTTTCCCCTCACAAAACCTATGATTCACACGGACCGCTTTATTTAAACGTTTCTGAGTGTTTCTCCAGTTTATTGCATTGTTTCTCTTTTTTGAAATTTTTTGTGCCAAATAATGAAATTTTAAACCAAATTTGTTATCATGAAATGTTGATTTAGATACATTTTAGGCGAAAAAGCCCCCTTGTTTCTCTGGATTCTTTTATCCATTATACTTATTTTGTCCCAAAAACCCAGTAAACACCAAACAACCACCGCAACTAATAAAACGCTCTAAATCGTTTAGCAAATCAGATCGAAATGCGCAAACAAAACAAAATTTTTCTTTGGTCCCTTTACTTTGACGCAAACAAAACCAGAACCAATGGACGCAGGGTTCCAAAAAACCTAGCCGTATCCTCACCAAAACTGGAAGAACTTCAAAGAGCCGCAAAACGATTGGGTCTGCAACCTGAAGTTGTGTCTGACGCTGCACACCCAAGCTGTCCATGGCGAAAAACTGGGCTGCTTGTTGTTCCAAAAAGTGAACCAAAAAGTAAAATATTAAAGAAGATGGGAAAAGAGCTTTCTGATCTGCGCAGATAAAGCTTTGTTAATCGCCCTTTTTGGATACTAGAATCGCGTTTACTATGCCGTCTTGTCCAGGTCTGGAGGTTACGCGTGCTGTTCCCAGTGATGTTGCGATCATTGTTCCTTTTGTGATTACGCCTCGTCTGTCATAGTCCACGTTTGCTGGGTTCTTTATTACTCGCAGTATCTCTACTTTTGACGTTTTCCCAGAATTGTCGGAGATATTTACTTGGTTCACTGATAACAGTCGAACCTTTTCATTGCCCCCGTGCTTACGAATGGCTTTGCTCTTGTTTTTTCCAAGTGCAGTTTCCGCTGGGAAAAAGCCTTTTTCAAATCTTCTTTTCTTTCGGTTGGCTATTTTCCTTCCGCCCGAATCTTTGCGCTTATGTTGATCTCCGTGCCATACTGACAAGCTTAATCATCTCGTAGGTCTGCTGAGACTAGCAAAACTTGACATATAAGCTTATCTTAAATCTGTTTTTCTGGCTTCGTTTTTTCTTCTACTTTAGGCTTTTCTACTTCATGAAATATCGTTTTTAGTTGACGCTTCATGGCACGAAGGTCATGACTTAAACCAAAAAAGTCAGCAAAAAACTGTGTTGTCTTTATCACCCTTTTTTTCCCCACCCCTTCACGGATGATCAACTCCATGTCCTCTAGCTGTTTAAGGTGCCCATAAGAGTGGTGCCCTCTAACATCGATGACTTGGGTCTGAATGATTGGCTGCCTAAACGCAATATACGATAATGTTTTTAGTGGACCCGCAGACAGGAGCGGTCTTGTGGCTAACTTTCTGACTTTACCTGTGTAATCTGCTTTGAGTTGCATAACAAACCGTTCCCCTTCTAGTTCAAGAATCTCAAGGGCAGTTTCGCGGTTCTTGTAATTCTCCACTAAAGTTGTTGCAAGTTTTCGCGCCTTTTTTTTCGAACGCGTTCCCGCTACGCTTGCTAATGTCCTCAAGTCAAGGGGGCGCCCTGCAACATAGAGTCCAGCTTCAACTAAAGCTAGTTGATGAGCAAATTTTTCTTTTTTAAGCGCTTCAGATTGTGTCTGTTCGTTTTCCGTCAAAGACAGGGTCTCCTATAACCGTTATGTAAAGTTCTTCCATTTCTTCCTCTTGCCATAACCCTATCTTTCCTCTTTGTGCAAGAAAGAGAAGAATTATGAATGTTTTAACTGCTTCAATCTTTTCTAATCCTGCAACAAGTTTGGAGAACGATAACAACTCTCCGGTGCCTACAAGCTGACAAAGTTGTTCGTAAAGGCTTTTCATGTGGTCTTCGATTTGCATCAAATACATGTCAACGGGTGGAAGTATTTCTGGGGTTGGCAAGATTGGTTCTTCTATTTTTGGAGGACGTATTCTCTCGCCTTTTAGCACTTCATCTAGTACATTTAGCAGGTTGTCTATGGTTGTTGAGGATAGCTCGTAGCGAAGAGGCAAAAACATGGGCGGAGGAATAAAATCTGATATCGTTTTAGGTGGCGGCGGGGGATCCTCCAGTTTTAGTAACAGTTTGGTTTTTCTGAGGTATATTGTGCTGGATGAATCTAGTGCCATGCCTGAAGCTCTGAAATCTACTTCTCCTTGGTGCTCCATCTCCTCCAAAAACATGTTTAACAAGTAGGAGATGTTGACTTCCCACGGCAGTACCTTCTCTAGCCTATGAATCTCAAAGAGTATACTCAATGGAGGCTGGAAATAGAACGGTTTTTTCATGACTTGGGGCATCAGGCAGTTGCCTCCTTTATTTTAGCAGATACAACATGCGAATAACCTTTACGCTCATAGATTCCCCAGACTTTCTTAGCTTTACTGACCATCTCTGGCTTCAAAGTTATCGCCACAAACTGAGATTTCGAAGACAACTCAACAAAAAGGTCTCCTAATCTTGACACGTGAAATGCATCAAGATGCGCATCAATTTCGTCAAACACATAAAATGCTGTAGGCATAAAGTCCTGCAGAGCAAAAATGAATGCAACCGCAGACACAGACCGTTCTCCACTGCTGGCTCCGCTTACAAGAATTGATGCCTTATTTCTAAATTGCACAAGCATATCCATTCCACCCGCAAACGGGTCTTCAGGGTTTTCGAGTATAAGAGACGCTTCTCCGCCTCCGGTTATTTTTGTGAAATACTTTGTGAAGCTAGTGTTGATTTTTTCGAACGCTTCCATGAATACTGCACGTTTTTTCTTCTCGATTTCTTCCATGAACGCAAGGATGGATTGTTTTTCTTTCTCAAGTTCGTTCATGCGTATTGATAGTTCTTTGTATCGCGAAGCCTGCTCCGCGTAGTGGTCAAGAGAGAGCTGATTTACGGCGCCTAGTCTGCTTAATTCAAGGCGTAATTGTCTGAGGGATGTTTCAGCGGTTTCTAGTTGTTCTGGAGAAATTGGTAAGGGTTCATCATAGCCGAGTTCAGATAATCGTTGAGTGTGTTGTTCTAGTTTCATTTGGTTTGTTTGTAGGCTGAACTGCAGCTCGTTATAGAGCCTGTCTGAGCGTTCATACACGGAATCTAGTTGACGTAGCTTCTTGTCTAGATCATCAAGCTGAACTGTGAATTTTTTGGATTCTTGTTTTGCGTTCAAAACAGTTCGAGACAACTCTTCTTTTGTGTTTTCCAGTTCCAGAAGCTTCTTTTCTAGAATTTCTTTTTCTTTGGTTGATGTTTCAACCTCGTTTTCTACTGTGATAATCTGTGCCTTCATTTTTCGCAGCTGGATTCTGATGTTGTCTGCGCCTATTTTGAGGATGTTTCCAAACTTGGATTCAAGTGTTGCATGATTAGTTTCTATACTGCCCATGCTTTGGCGTAACGCTATGATTTCTTCACCTAACTTTTCTCGTTGAATCTCCATCTCCTGAATCTTGGAAGTATCCGTTTTAAGACGCAATTCATCCAACTCAGCGTGAAGTTTTTCCATCTCTTTGTTAAGCTCGTTACGCAGTAATCTTAAATTCCCTAATTTTGTTTTTTCTTCTTCTCTTTTTTCTTTGATTCTAGCCAAATGTTTCTCGATACGCTTGACGTTTTGTCTAGTATGCTTAACGTTTTGGCGTACTCTTCCAATCTCTCCCTCAAGAGTAACCGTAGTTTCAGCCAAGCTAGCAATTTCTAACTTGATTATTTCAATTTCCTCTTCAAAACCGCTTATGTCGCTCTCTCTTTTTGATAAATGACGCTTAAGTGCTCCCACTGCTTCATCAAGACTCTTTACAGCTGACTCGCTAGGAATAATCGAGGAATAGTCAACTGGGGCTCGGTAATAACCGCTTTCAAAACCGCCCTGAGCCTCATACAGGTCCCCATTAACAGTGACTGTTCGGTAACCGTTACGTGAAGCAGCAAAAGCAGTTTTGGGGTCAGTTGTTACAAATGTATCCCCAAAAACAAAGCTTACCGCAGGCTCAAACCTTTTGGAACACCTAACAAAGTTGGAGGCAGTGCCATTAATTCCTCTAATCGCTGGGGCGCCTATTGAATTGATCTCAGACATTTCTTCAAGCGGAATTATCTTGATTCTGCCTAACTTCATGCGTTTTAGAGTTTCAGCACACATGAATGCGGCATCAAAGTTTTGAACAACAATAGCGTCAAGCCATCCTGCAGCGGTTGCTTCTACGGCTCGTTTGTATCCCTTTTCTACCTTAATCAGTTGTTTGAGGCGCCCATGAACTCCTTTTATTGCGCCCAAATCCGCCAACTCTTCGATGTTTCTTAGCGCTGTCTCTTCGGTTGCAACTTTTTCAGCCATTTCTCTTTGAGTGGCGAACTCCACTACTGCTTCCCGTGCAGACTCGGCGATCTTCTCTGCTTGGACAATCTCTAATCTCACAGCTTCTTCTTGAGCAATTCTTCGTTCTATTGTTCGTTCAAGATTTTTGGATCTGTTTACCTGCTCTCTTTGCACCGTTTTGAGGTCTGCATAAGATTTTTTGAGCGCAGCAAGATTGGCTTCAAAGTTTTCTTTTCTTTTCGCCAATTCATTTAGTTGCCTCGTAAGAACCTTCAAGGATGTTCTGCTCTGGATAACATCACTACGACGGTTAACCAGCTCTTGAGTATGCTTTTCTAGCTTCTCCTCAATTGCTCTAATTTGTTTGTTATTTTCTCCCAAACCAGCTCGCAGTTGGGACGCCTCATTTGAGACAGCATCATATTTAGCTTGTTTCTCTGCAATTTCCGCGAGAAAACGATCCCGTTCTCGCTTTAATTTTCGAATCTCGCTCCTATTGTCTTTAACTTCGTGCTGCATAGATTCAAGTTTCTGTCTGTTATTCTCCATCACTTTTTTGAGACCATCAACGCTTGCGGTTCCAGCACCAATTTTTGTCGTCAATTCGCTTATCTTTGACCGCGCTTCCCCTATGTTATATTGAACCTCAAGAAGCCGCGTTCCACGTTCTTCAATCATTTCTGAACCAAGTTTTCTCCATTCTGACTCAACTTCATACCGCTGAGACCTAAGCTGCTCCCTTAACTGTCTTGAGTTCTCAACCTTGCTACGAACCGCCTCAATTTTAGAAGTCACATCAGCTATTTTGCTCTGAATTTCCAAGATGCCGCCAAAAATCTTCATTGCCTCAAACCGTTTGATCTCTTTTTGAACAAACATGTAACGAAGCAGTTCATTTCGTTCTCTTTCCAGATCGTCTACTCTCTTTTGGACTTCATCTATTCTACCCATGGCTGTCCGAATAGAAATATCAGCCGACCGAAGCTTATCCTCTGCTTCAGCCTTCTCAGCATCATATTGGGCTATACCAACCAAGTCAGAAATCATTTTTCTGCGGTCATGAGCAGAAATCTCTGCAATCCTTGAAATAATTCCTTGCAAAACAACATTATGCCCAGTTGGGCTGATACCCGCCATAGACAGAATGTTAAGGATGTGACTTCTTGAAATTCTTCTTCCATTCAGCCGATAGATGCTTTGACCTGCCCTGCTGAGTTCACGAGAAATAGTCACTGTTTGCGTGTCTACAGGTAGACGATTGTCAGAATTGTCAAACTGGATAACAACTTTGGCAGACTTTGCTTTTTTAACTTGTAAATCTGGATAACCATGATAAATTAATTTAGAGAGGCTTGCAGCACGCATTCTTCTGGCACTTAGTTCGCCTAAGCCAAAGAGGACAGCGTCTGCAATGTTAGTTTTTCCGCTTCCGTTCGGTCCAGTAATGGCGGTGAAGCCCTTATCTAACGTAACGGTGGCGGTTTTAGGACCGAAGGACTTGAAGCCTTTAAGCTCAATTTTCTTAATGTAAGGCATCTTTTTCTAATTCGCCCTCGGTTTTTTACATGTACGGGTATTACCCTGTATGTTTCACAACTTTTCTGTAATACGTTCTATAAATAAGCTGTGTTCAGATCAGACGGCTAAATTAACTAATTTAAAAGTTATGCAGTTAACTGCAAATAACTTTAAGTGTCAGTTTTGTTTATTTACTGTACACAGAATGCGATTTTCTTAGGAGAAATTATCATTGAATAGAATAACAAAATTCTTAGACAACTATAATACTCCACAAACAAAAAGGAATTTTGAAAAGTCAATTCTGCAGTATTTTGAAGCAATTTATGATGAAACAAACATTGAAAATTTAGAGCAAGTAGTCGAAAAATATTTCAATGAAAATAGAAATGTGGGCGAGGACATAAAAAAATTTCTAAAATCCTTAAACGGTTTAGCTCCGTTAACTATCAAACTAAAAATAAGCAACATCAAAACTTTTCTCATAGAAAACGATGTGGAACTTCCCCAAAAATTCTGGAAACAGTTAAGCCGAATGATTAAAGGAAGCAAAACAGTAACACTTGACAAAAACCCCACCAACAAAGAACTAAAACAAATTCTATTACATGTACCACTTCAAGGCAAAGCACTCTTTCTAATGCTAGAATCAAGTGGTACGCGAATAGGAGAACTGCTCAAATCAAACATTGAAGACCTATATTTAGATGAAAAACCAGCACGAATACAAATTAGAGGAGAACTCACAAAAACCGGAAACAGCAGACACGTTTTCTTCAGCAGAGAAGCAAAAGAAGCTCTAGTTGAATGGCTAAAAGTTAGAGACGATTATTTAGAGGCTGCAGCTAAGAAGAGCCACATATACAACAAAAAACCTGAAGATTCTAGAATTTTTCCGTTTGACCCTTCCACAGCATATTCTCTCTGGAGAAATGCCTTAAACAAAGCAAAGTTAAATGGAAAAGACAAAAACACTGGAAGAGAAAGAATCCACCCTCATGCTCTGCGTAATTTTTTCCGAACTCGTTTAACTCACGCAGGTCTTCAATTGAATGTTATTGAAACTTTGATGGGGCATGAAAGATATTTGACCAACGTTTACAAAAAATATTCTCTGGACGATTTAAGAAAATTCTAT
The DNA here is from genome assembly GCA_003096235.1 of Candidatus Bathyarchaeum sp. The sequence goes on from PIXT01000190.1 coordinate 21,352, forward strand.
CTAAAAGCCGAATCTGCACTATTCATTTTCACTGAAGCACAAGAAGTAACTAAACTCAGAAAAGAGATTGAAAACAATAACAAATCGATTCAAACTCTTGTAACTGAATTAACAAAAAAGAATCTGACATTAGAAAACAAGATTTCTAACATAGAAAAAGAGAACAGAAAAACAAAAGAAGAAATAAAAAACCTCAACGTAACTATCAAGTCGCTAGTGAAACAACTAGGAATCAATATAAGTTAGATTTTTGAACAAAAAACTTCTATAAAAACAGTTTTTGAAAACTACAAAATAATAAGGTCACCGAACATTAAAAACAAACTCTAAAATCCTAAAGTTACAACCGATTTTCTCTTACAGGCACAATTGGTTCTTGAACAAATGTAGTTGATTCACAGTATATTATGTGAAAGAGGAAAAAAGGGTTTGCTGAGGCTCTTGCACGGATAATAGAGGAAGAAAAAATGAACAAAACTCTGCTAGTGCCGCTTTTTGATCATTTTCAGTTCCGTGTTGAGCATTATCAGCCCCGTTCCTCTTCCAATGTTTTACTCCCACAAAAAAAGGGGAGGGAAAATGTTTGTTTACTTTCGTTTCTTTAGTGCCCAGAACGCTACTACACCAATAATACAGATTACTGCAACCGCTACGATGACTGCTACTTCCGTAGAAATCAAAGGTGCTTCTGATGCTGTTTCTGCGTCATGCTGTATCTGAGTTGATGCTGAAGCCGAACCCACTTGCACATATTCTGTTGAGTATGAGCCATAGTATGATCTGGAGCCGTCAAACGTGCCGATTATCATGTATGTGCCTTCTAATTCAGGCTCAAACGCGAAAGCATACTTTCCGGCAGAATCTGTTGTTGTTGTGCCAAGATACTTGTAATTGCCGTTAGGATCGACTGCCTCTAACTTTACTGTAACGCCAGTTACGTCTGTTGGACGCTCAAATTGGTTATATACGTATTTCATCCATTCGCCCATGCTATCATCAGACATTGCGGGAACTCCATCTGGGAATCGTATTTGCAGGTCAATGTCTTGTGTGCCCGGAGACACATCCATCACTGTTCCCTTTATGATCAGTCCAGTTCCAAGGGGTACACTATTGTCTGGTGTTGAAACCGTGGTTTTGCTTGCTCCTTTACCGAAGGCAACTAGGCGCTGGTCGTATGTGTTTTGCGTCACTATTATGCTGTCTCCGATAATTGGATCGCCTCCCCATACGGTTGCACGAGAAAGTCCATCTACTCTGAATACTTCCGAGCCGTCTTCTACGTTTAGGGCTACGAATGGTGCACCACGTGGTTTAGGATCGATAACCGAGTGTTCAGTGTGCCAAATGTAGACTTTTCCGTCAGTAAGGAACCCAAACTCGACAGGCCAATTGTTGCTCCACAAGATTTCTTGGTATGGGTCATTCATTTCGTACGTCCATAGGAGTGTTCCTGTCTGTGCATCGTGGCAGTATAATATACCGGACATTGTTCCTGAGAAAACTTTGCCATAACCAATCATGTCGCTTTCGCCAGAAAATCCACCTCTATAGTTATCCAAATAGTGTTGCGGTTCACTTGGACCCCATAGATACTTGCCTGTTTCGAAACTGAAGCAGTAAACCTCACGAGTCTGTTTTACACGAACTGTACCAACGCCATCTATCAAGCTCTCAGCGCCTTGTCTTACCTCAAGTTCGCCGTCCTTCCATTCAGAAGGTGCTGCCCAAGTTTCATCATACAGTAGTGTTCCTTCGTTTCCGGCTTCCAAACTTAATGCCCATAAATGAACTTCTGTTTGGGACACGCTCATACTGACTGCTTTGTCACCATATCCAGCTATTGTGATGCTTCCGCTCAATCCCGTGGGTATCGGCACAGTCCAAAGCCAACTATCATCAAGTTCATCCGCGTCAAGTACTTGACCTTCAACAGTGTTTCCCCAGCTACCTGCAGTAGACCCAGATAGTTTATGAATCCAACCATCCATTGACCACAAAGACATCGTACCCGCGCCTGTGTTTACTTGTAGCCTCATGATTTCATTGTTTGGACCGATTATGGTGGTGCCTGAAGGAACGTTTTCCATGGTGAATCTCCAGTCTCCAGTGAAGGCGTCAAATGCATGCCAATCGTTGCCAATCGTTACATACAAGTACGAAAAAACGCCGTGCATATTGAAAGCGTCCCAGTATAAGTTTTGACCTCGGCTTATCGTACGGTTATCCATGAAAACTTTTGCCCATAGCTCTTCACCAGTATGAACATCTACACAATGAGTTACCACTTTGTCAAGACCACGCGAACCCCCAACGGTGTAGTAAAGTAATCCACCAAGAATTATTCGAGTCCCAAATTGGCCCTCGTATGCATCTCCACAGGTATATGCGTGATCCCCAGTCGATCCGCCTGCAAGACCTCCAGTGTTTATCCTCTTTGTCCATACGATATGAGGTGCATCTGGCGCATCGTCGTTGTAAGGAGCAAAGTTGTTAGCCTGATTTGTAGGCCAATCTCCTGCAATAGTGGTCCATTCTCTGAGTTGTGCATCTATTGGGCGCGTCCAGTATTCGCTTGGAAGTGAATGACCTGGATAGTATTGTATTGATTCTGCCTGTACTACAAGTTCGAATGGTTCACTAGTGCTGCCTAGCCTCTTGCCAGGGGACAGGGCGCCCTCATTTGTCTGTTCAGGGAAGTGTGTCTGTATGATGTATGTACCAACCATAGTTGGTGTGTATACTATACCTGTTCCACCGGTTGAATCAGATCTGATGTCAGATACTGTTTCAGTTTCGCCGTCAGGTCTTTGAATTGTTACACTTAATCCTTCCCAGCCATGATCTACTCTTGACAGTTGTTCGGTAATTCCGACGTGAAGCAACACAGCTTGGTTAACGCCTGCTGGGCTAGGAACAACACCAATGAAGGGATATGTAGGAACCAAAATTTCCGTTACAACATCCACTTTCAATATATCGCTACTCAGATCTATTGTCAATGGACCCTGTGCGGATACGGTATACATAACCTCGATTGTGCCTAGCTCTGTTGGCGTGTAATAGAAATATTCTCGACCACCGCTATCGGTACTATAAGGTCCTTCCCAGACGAAGTCTGTACTGCCGGGAGTTTTAATGCCTAACATTATGTCTTGCCATGCGTATCCTATTCGTCCATCTGGACCTCTAACCTCGAATCGGAACCCTGCTTCTTCGTTAATAACGGCTTTGGTTGGACCCTGAATGCGGATGTATGTGTCGCCCTGTGCGCTAATAGTTGGTAATGTAATAAGTATAGCAGATGAAGTTAACACTAGAATTAAAACGATAGTAGAAATTTTTGTTTTACAATATAATTCTTTCATTTTATTTTTTCCTCTTTTTTTGATGAATGAGTTTGAGCGTAAAATGTATTTAAGAACCTGTTTGTGTAACATCCAACCAACAAATAAAACTTCCAGTTAACTATCAAGTTATCACTCCAGAACAAACGGGAATAGGATACACATCAAAAAACGATCAGACAAATTAATTCTGAAATCGATGTTGAAAAAAGCATCAAAAAGTAGCAGTAAAACTAAAAAAGCGTTATACATTCAGGCTCATGGTGCACTTCATTCGGCTCTGGCGCCGTGGAACTGCTCCGCCATCTTTTTAACAAAGGATTTAATGTCATCTTCGCTGCCGTACACGAGAATGTACCCATTTTCTTGTGTTTTACATGCGAGCCTGTTTTCTTTCACAAGTTTCTTCACATCTTCTTGGGGCGTATCCTCTGAAATCTGTATCCGCATCCAATTTGTGTCTCTGGGAACACCGGGAATAAATCTGGAAACGGTCTCGCTTTTTTCTTTATTTTCTGCTATTTGTTTAGGTTCAAGTTTTCTTAGCCACTCTTTCGCTGTTTTTGTTCCCATTTTTTCTGCTGTGAATATGGTGTATGATTCAACGCTTCTTAGGTATGTGTCTACTCGAGAGATGCTTTCTGTGTGTGTTGGATCGGCTTTTAGAACTTGAATTATCGTCTTGGCGGAGCGTAGGTCAGTCATCACATCTACGGGTACCTTTTCGCCCATTTTTTGCAGTTCTATTAGTAAGTCAGCCAAAATTTTCCATTTCTCTTCGTAACTCATTTTATATTTGCCTCTGTGCAAAGGTGGACTTTTGATGCCTAGTGCTGACTAAACATCAGTACATCTTCAGATAACACATAAGGGGGATTTCCCCTTTTAGCAACTTTCCTGTTTTTATTCTTGGTGGAATGATAGAAAAATCAAGTGTCAGGTTCCAGTTGGCGTGCTCTTGTCTTTATCCAGTCGGTGACTTTGTTTTCTGTCATCTGCTCATTTTGGCTTTGTTTTTTCAGTTTCTCTTCTATGAGCGCTAACAGTTTCGCTGGCTTAACTGGTTTTGTGACGTAAGCGTCTGCGCCTTGATTTAGGGCTTCCATGGCGTTCTCTAGGCTAGGGTATCCTGTGACCATAATTTTCACCATCTTTGGTGTGGTCTCGTGTACTTTTGCGAGAAGTTTGGTGCCTTCCATGTCAGGAAGCTTGATGTCAAACAGCGCTAGGTTGTAGAACTTGTTTTTTGTTTTTTGTTCTGCTTCTGCTCCTGTTTCTACTGCTTCAGTTTCATATCCGCTCTGCTGAAGTATGTTTTTTATTGTTTCTCGTATGTTTTCATCGTCTTCCACTATGAGAATTCTGGGTTTGTGTTTTGTCACGTTTTTCCACCTCCATTCGTATTAATTGGTAATTTAACCGTGAAAGTTGAACCTTTTCCCTCTAAGCTTTCCACTTCAATTGTTCCCTCATGCAGTTCAATAAATCTTTTACATATTGCTAGACCTACGCCCATCCCTTGCGCTTTAGTGGTGAAAAATGGAGTGAATATTTTTTGTATGAGTTCTTTTTTTATTCCACTTCCTGTATCGGTAAAACTTACTTCAATGTAATCGTTTGATTGTTTAGTTGCAATCTTCATGGTTCCCCCTTTCTTTTTCATTGCCTGAATTCCATTAACCGCCAAGTTCACAAAAATACGTTTTATCATGTCCTTGTCTATCTCTATTTTCGGCAATTCACTTGACTCTATGGTGGCTTCTACGTTTGCGGGGGTTTCAATTTGTGAGAGAACTTCTTTGATTAACTCGTTGATGTCTGTCTCCCTTAATGATGGCTCTCTTCTTGATGCAAAACTTTGTAGGTCCTTCACGATATTGTCCGCGTAATCAATTGAATTATGTATGGCTTGGAGTGTTTTTGTGGTTTTTTTGGAAACGGGGAAATTTGCCAGTTCTGTGTTGATGTAGTATATTCCATTTTCTATTGCCTGCAAGGGGTTTCTTAGGTCATGCCCCACCATAGTCGCTGCTTGTCCTATGGCTGCTAATCTTTCGGCTTTAAGAAGTCGTTGCTGTGACTCCTTCAATGCTGTAGTCCTCTTTTCCACCAGCTCTTCTAAGCGTTCAGAATATTGCATTAACTCATCTTCCATCTGCTTTCTTTCTGTGATGTCTCTAATTATCGCTTGAATTCCTGTAGTCTTGTCATTCTCTTGTATCGAACTGAACCTAACTTCTCCAAAAGCAGTGGTTCCATCTTTACGGTGATACAAAATGTCAAACTGTACTGGTCTTTTTTTGGTTCCATTAAATTGCAATACTTTCTTGTATTTTGGAATATTTGGGGATTTAATATCCATTAGTTCTTTGAAGTTTTTTCCAACTAATTCTTTTTTAGAGTAACCAGACATGATTGCCGTAGCTGTGTTAGCTGAAGTGATAACCCCATTTGTATCACAGATCATTATGCTGTCGGGTGCTAGTTCAACTAATTTTTTATATTTTTCTTCTTTTTCTTTTAATGTTCTAGTTCGTTGCTTCACTTCTTTTTCTAGCTGTTCAGCGTATTTCTCTTGCTCCGCTTCCATCTTTTTCCGATCGGTGATGTCATGAAATAAAACTAAATCTGCTTCTTTTCCGTCATACTCGAGTTTTTTTGCATTAACTTCCAAATTTACTATCTTGCCGTCCTTTGTGTTCGCTTCCACTTCGTACGGTTTCACGTCAATTCCAAGCATCCTCTCAGTTAGTTTCTTGATCAGAATCGCTTTGCTTTTTGTTGTAACAATGCTTGTTTTCAGAAAGTTTTTTCCAAGCAATTCCTCTTTGCTAAAACCCGTCACGTCTACTACGGTATCGTTAATTTCCAGAAAATTTCCTTTCTTATCAACAATTACCACTGGGTCTGCTATAACATTGACCAGAGATTTGAAGTTGTACTCGGCTTTCATTAATTGGTCTTGTGAAATTTCAAGCTCTTGTTGTGTCTTTTTCAGTTCATTTTCAAGCACAAAAAAAGAGGCTATGTTGCTTCCTTTACTTTCTTTTGCAGTTACGAATACGAGGGCTATGAATATGTATGCACTGATTTCCATAAACAATGCAACTTCTATTTCGGCGAATCTAGTTATTCTGCTGAACTCGGCTAAAGTAAAGCAGACTGTCGAAAGCAAAAACATGGTGTCTGGAAGTTTTTTTCTATTTAAAACCACGTAAATTGATAAGAAAATCGTGACGGATAGCAATATTTCGTATATGGTTCCGAGATTAATGTTAATGGATAGTGGAGCAGCCATCATGATTATTGATGTGCTCAGGATAGTTAGAAATACGTAAAATGGTTTTCTAAAATCTTTTTTATTGCCCAAACTAGAGACAACGGCAATCAACATTGCCGATGTTATGGGTAAATGACCCCACGTGAATATTTTTACTGAAATCGTGTTGCCAAATCCGTGTATTAGTTCCCCTAAATGAACAAAACTGACGAAAGCAAAAACGAGCATGAACATTAGTTTGCGTTTATCTCTATCTTGATAAAACAAGTAGCCAAAGAACAAAGTAAGAGCGCTTGAAAAAACAGTCAAGAAGCTTAGTATCTGCACTACACTCAAACAAAATTCTCCTTCAACTCAAGTATGTAGTCCGAAAAATCGTAGCCCTGCTTCTTCTCAAAGTTCAATCCACGTCTGTCGTATATGTTTTTGAGGATCATTTGCTCTATCGCTTGCGATGCCGAAAGCATCAACTTCTCTAAACTACCACAAAATATGTCAGGTTTGTCAGCTATGTCTTCCAGTTTCAAATTTGAATGCTTTTCCAAAAAGTCATAGATAACCTTGACACCATCTTCTTTGAAGATTTGTTTTAGCGTCTCATCTACCACTTCAGTGAACAAATCGTTCCAGTCTTTCTGTTTTTTCACGACATCAAGTCCGTTGAACATTTTTGGTTAACTTCTACCGTACGACTTTTTGGCTAACAACTGTTTTTGAACATTGCATTTAAGTCATATGAAAGCGTAGTATGTATTGTAATTAACGCTTTATTCATATTCAGAATCAAAATAGATGTACAATAACAACCATATTTCGTTTCAAACGTTCATTACTGATGCGGTTTTATTAAATGAATCAAAAAAACGTTGTAACCAAAAGTTTTGGATAAATATCCAAACTTTAGTGTCACTTGGTAACTGGGATTAGCTTTACATATCCGCTTGAACCACTGGTTCTAAGTAACATAGTTGTGTTGATGCCATAGAAACTGAGATATCGGCATTCTCATGGGCTGATTTTTCTGTTACCATCAAAAACGTGAAATGGACTTTTTCAAGTCCACTCGCCAACTGGAGAAAAATTCTTCCTTGCTTTCATGCATAGCTTTTACTCTAGATACTTGTCGTAAATAGCGCTCAGTTGAGGGTTAGCTGCTTGTGAAACGTAGAGTTTGCCTTTTCCGTGTTCAGACAAATCTCCTAGAAACACGTAAAATGGACCTGTTGCTTTTTCGTTAGCGTCAATCTTAACTTTCTTTTTCACAGCGTCAACCGTAAATGTGGGCATCACTTCTTCTAGATTTGCATTCACAATGATTTTACCGCCAGTCATTGATGCGCCCACCCGCGTTTTGCATTCTTGTTCAACGTAAATTGTGCCTTTTATCATGTGATAACCCAAGAAGGGTCCAGCGCCGCCTTTGATTTTGAGTAATCCACCTTTCATGTAACATGCACAGTCGCTTCCAACTTTGCCGTCAACAACTATTTCGCCACCACGCATACCCACACTAGTTCCTCGGTATGGAGAAGCCAAGTAGTCACTTGCATTGCCGTGAATTTCTATGACGCCACCTTTCATGGCGCTGCCTGTCCAACCGTCTGCATTACCGTTCACGGTTATTTTGCCGCCAGTCATTTTCTCGCCAAGGTGCATTCCTGCGTTGCCGTTAATTACGATTTCACCCTTTTCCATGCCCATACCTATTCGTTTGACATTACCTACATCGCCGTTGATGGTTATGCTAGGGGTTTCAACCGAATCATTCTCTATTTTGAACAGGTCACCGAGTTTCTTCTTTCTGTTTCCTTCATGAACAGATAATTCAGCAATTTCAGCAACAGATTTTCCTTCGAAAATGTTGGGGTTAATGCATAAAGCCGTCACGGGAACTTGAAATTCTTTGAGAGGAACTAAAGTTATCATTTTAAACATCCGCCTTTACGGTTATTGGGTCTGAAACTTTCACGTAATGATCAAACACGGGGTAATTTTCGTATTCAACAGTCCAATATTCTTTAAATCGTCGTTTCATGTCGTCGTCAACTTTCACTTGCTCCGAAGTAGTTACGTCAAGCCACATTGTTTTTCCATCAACAGTCTGCACAATTTCGCCGTCCTTAACCACAACTAGACCATCCTTAATTGTGTAAGCTGCATTCCCAAACGCTTTTTCCACTATTGAATAATCATTGGATATGTCAGTTGTTTCAGGGTTCACGTTATAAATGGATACATCAGCGTCTGCCCCTACACCTAAATGTCCTTTATTCGTGAGTCCTAACGATTTTGCCTGTCCCGCTCTTGTAACAATCGCTAATTCATAGAGGCTCAATTCACGTTTTATCGTTGGCAACAAGCTCTTCTTCTGAGCTTTCTTATGGCACCTCTTCAACAATGCCAAACGAGCCTTCCCACTTGTTAGCCAAGTAATAATTTTTGGGTAATACATGAATGGCCCGCCGTTAGGGTGATCAGTGGTCATAAATATCTTCCACGGATCCTTAATCAAAAGAGCAAGCTCTAGAGCTGTTGACCACTGTATGGCGTTAACTGCACTAGTACGCTTGTATTGGAAAGGAATGATTCCGCCGCTAGTTTCTGTTTCAACATCACTGTTAACCCATTTATGTCCACTTAATTGATAAAGTGTGAACTCGAATGGACCATCAGCAGTCATTGTTGTAGTGTCTGTGAATACCACCTGCCCCATGTCAAAAGTCATGTGGCTGCGATTATTGATGTATTTGGAAATTTCATCAGCAGCAGACTGCATTGTTCCCCAATCCTCACCGCCGAAGCTGCTAAACTGCAAGTGCGTTATGTGACACACGGGTTTTCCGTCACTAGACAAGTCCTCAAGTGCCTTCATCGTATCTAGTGTCGTACTGTAGTTTCCAGGCAATCCAAGATTGTTTGTGTGAAGGTGAATCGTGTGCGGCAAATTCAGCATTTTGTTTACTTTAGCCAAGCCACGCATTATCTCGCGGGGGGTAATACCAAAATTCGGAACTGGGTCATCTATGGTGTGGACGTTACGTCCAAAACCCCAAGACTCTAGCCCTCCAGGGTTAACGATTTTTATTGCGTAACCTTTGGTTGTGTTCATCATCCATGCTACATGTCGCGCACAGGCTTCTAGGTCACCTTGTTTAAGGTATTCAAGTACAAACCACCAGTCACCAATCAGTGGATATGTTGCCTTGTCCAGCATTGGTATATCGTTTAGTTCTTCATGCGTGTGTTTAGCGCTTAAAGGCGCCATTGAGGGGTTCATAACTGTGGTGTAACCCATTTTGGAATAACGATAGCCAGTCGTAAAAGTAGAAGGAATAGAATAACCAACACCAGACCTTGTTAGAGCGCTCTTGCATACAACATCTTTCACGTGGTCTTCTGGACGCAGGAGTCTTCCAGTGTTTACTTCGCCGCCAGCAATGTGAGAGTGAATGTCCACTCCACCGGGCATAACCGTTAAGCCCATTGCGTCAACTATCTTTGCGTTTTTGTCGTTAACGTTTTCAACAATTTTGCCGTCTCGTATGGCTATATCCATTTTTTCTCCATTAATTCCGTTGATGGGATCAAAGACAAAACCGTTTTTTATTAGCAGCTCCATTCTTGTTTGCCTCCTTGCGATTTTATGTTTTTTACTTCTTTGAGTATTCTTTGAAGTATTTCTTCGTCTGAAAGCAATCCTTCTGGCGGCTCAACTACTTTCTTGAGCGGAAGCGGCACATGATCCATACGGTATGCTGTACCAGCTTTTTCTATACCAACAATTGCTGATGGAAAGATGACATCCCCTACTAGTGAAGTGACGTTCATGTGAGGATCAATAACGATAAGCGGATTCTTTACTAAGTGTTCAACTGCTTTTTTCGGGAAGTTGCTAGCTGGGTCTGAAGCAATGATGAGTGCTGCGTCTGATTGTTTGCGGAGCAGAATATCGACTACAGATGTTTCACCTGGGTTGTATTGTGGGTAACCTAACGAGAAATCAATTGCGTATGGGTAGCCGCTCTGCCACGTAAAAACTGTGTTTGCGCCAGTAACGTTAAAGTGTCCTCTCATGGGCATGATGACAAATTTTGTCCTCATGTTTAAGTCGCGTATGAGAGAAATTGCCACTTCTATGTTTCTGAATTTGCCTGCAGTTTGTGTTAGACCCATGCCAAAAAATATTACACCAAACTGACAGTTTACCATGGTGTCAACTAATTCTTCAAGATATTCCACTTGAACTCCGCCAACTTGGTCTACGTCAAGCTCTTCCTCTTTGACTAATGCGCGTATAGCTTGCATTACTTCATAATCTTTACCAGGTTGAACTTGAACAAAATAATCTGCAATTTGTGCGGTCATCGATTTCCGAACATCAAACACTACCAGTTTACGTCCATCTTTGTTCAAAGTTTCTGGAGGCTTTTCTACACAAAAGTCTTCAGCGGTGGGCACACACATCGCTTTTACTCCGCTTCTTCTTGCAGCACTTGCAAGCTTTTTCTTGCCTACTTGAGCTTTCATTTTATTAAGGTAGCTTGTCCATTCACTGCTTTCAAACCGTCCATCAGTGAACGAAGTGTATCGTTCTAAGTGTCGTGGATGTGCACTCCATGGGTCACTTCCCCAATAAATAATTAAATCTGCACGGTGCCTGATTTGCCCTAAAGTGGATGTTGGGATTCCCGCTTCTTGAACCCCCAAAATTGATGGTCCATGACAAACAACCGCTGTGTTATCAAGTACGCCGCCAATTTCTTCTGTTAGCTCCACGCCTACTCGTTGGGCTTCACAGTCGGTGGAACTCCAACCGTACAATATTGGATAATTTGCTTTGGCAAGAATTTCTGCGGATTTGCGTATTGCCTCTTCATAGGAAACGGGAACCAGTTTTCCCTCTTTTCGTATTAGAGGAGTTTTAGTGCGGTGTTCGCTCATGTATTCTAAGAATTTTGTTTCACACATTGCACAGCCGTTTTTTACTTGAACTACTCTGCTCTCTGCAATGGTTAATTCAATATCGTCACATAAGCAGCCGCAAACTGGACAAGTTACAGCTTTAACTATTGACATAACTTTCACTTTCCAAATTCGTTTCTAACGATTTCTTTCAATGTTAAGATCGGCTTATCTGGAGCAGGTTCAACTTCAGCAGGGGTTCCTTTGAAAGAAGGCATCCCAGTGCTTGTCGTTTCATTACTGACAATTGAATTTGCCCATGGTCCATAAGGAATGTAAATCATTCCGGGCATTGCACCTCTTGGATGTTTAACCGCTTTTAATATTACTGAACCATTTGGAGTGGTCACTTGAATGTTCGTTTTGTTTTGTATCCCCAGTTTTTTCATGTCACTTTGATCCATGTAACACATTGTGGTGCTTTCAAAATATTTTTGTGTGGCTTTCCCCGCCTCTTTGCCTACGCCTTGCTCAATAGTTCGACCTGTAAGCAAAGTTACCTTCAACTTTTGCTTCATCATGTTGCCTGACCTTACCAATAGGAAATTAGGGGTGTTATA
>PIXT01000191.1 GCA_003096235.1 Candidatus Bathyarchaeum sp.
AAAACTTGAGGGTCAGGCTAGTCCTCCCTCTTTCACCATCTTTGGAGGTGTAAATATGGTAGTTGAACTAAAAGAATATGAATCCGCAATAGAAATAGCAAAAGCAATGGACGCTGATATATCCAGGACAAAAAGTATCCTCGGAGAATACCTACGCAGACTAGACTCTATACGAAATCTAGCTGAAAGGTCAAAGAAGATACGAGAAGTAGTCTTCAAACTCGCTGGCAAAAAATCAGCCCAAAGTAGCCTCGGAGAAATAACCGTTGGTGACCTAAGCGTAATCCTAGACGCAAACCCATTTGACGAACTAACCGCCATTGAACAGGTCGTTCGGAGCCAACAAGACAGACTATTGGTTCTACAAAAAGCACGAGAAGCACTAAACTGGGTTGACCAAATCGGCGATACTGAAGGACTCAAATACATAGTCGTGGAAAGCGACGGGGTTCCAGAAAGGATTCTGCTAAAAATCTCTTAGATTGAGCAGGACGTGAAAAAATAATGAACAGGGACCCCTACGCTATTGCCTTGCATAGCGCTCTGACAGAAATCAAGAAAGCGTACCCTGGCATCCACCATTCTTTCCTTTTTACAACTGAAGGATCATTAATCACTAAAGATCCAGAAACTAACGAAAAAACCATCGAAACAGTGTTAGAGGCTTTTGAGAAACTAAAAGAGAAAGCTAAAATTATCGGCAACCTCACAAGCGTTAGTGTTAACGGAAAAAACGGGAAGTTAACTGTATCAAAATTATCTGAAAGATACCTTGTTTTGGCATCATCAAAAAATGTTGATGAAACTCAAATTAACACAATAACACATGTAATACTTCCAACAATCCTAAAAACCGTGGAAACATTAACCGATAAAACACACCTCCAACCCGAATCCACAAAAAAACTCGTTGTTGACACACTCAACGGATTCTTTGCGGGAGATTCCGTGCAAATTGACGCAGAAACGCTAATAGAATGGAACAAAAATGTTGACCCAGATGACCACACAGAAGATGAGATAACAGGCGAAAAGGCGCAAGAACAAATTGACCACGTTAAAATCGAAACATTCAGCGGCAATTCAACACTATGCAAAGTTAAACAAATTAGTGATCAGAAGCTAAAAGGAAAAAACATGATTAGAATCCCAGAAAAACTCTGTAATACCCTCGAAATCAAAAAAGGCGACCTAGTCAAGGTCAAACCACTAACATAGAAGGGATTGTATGCTTGTAAAAAACTCAAAAGATAACGACAATGAAAAACTGCAAGAAAAACTGCACGAAATCAAAGATCAAAAAGGAATAGTCGGATACATATTGCGTGGCTCAAAATCGGCAGCAATCGATCTGAAGGATCCAACAAAAATAATTGAATATGCCATTCTTTCTTCTATGGTCTTCGAGGTAAGCGATGAAATGACAGAAAATTTGCAGCTGGGAGACATGAAAACCACCGTTGTGGAGAGCGAAGAAATCAAACTTCTATCAATGAACATCAACGACCATCGCCTCAGCATATTCATGGAAAAAAACGTTGACCACAACAAGCTATGTAAGAACCTGAAATGAAATTCCCATTTTTTAAAACTTTTTTTTATCAAATCATCTAACAGAACTGGCTCTTGAAAGAATGTGCAGCCAGCTTTTGGCGCTACAACAAAGTTGTTATTCAATAGTTTTTTGGTCAAGTGTAGTTACGCCTTAAATGTGGTTTAGAAGCAGCAGGTCAGAGATAAATCTAAAAGGGTCAGGATTGTAACTGGTCTTTACGTCGCAACATATTTGTTTATGTTCGACTTTGACGAGATAACGAGTTAAAAAACATGGGAAAGCTAATTGGATTCCTCCAGATAATACGACCACTAAACTGCATCATGATGGGTTTTGCAGTGATTGTGGGCGCCTCTTTGGTTTCTTCCCTCAGCTTAAGCTTAAACCTGATTTTAGGGTTCATAACCTCATTTGCCTTAACTGCCGCATCCATGGTGATAAACGACTTCTACGACCGCAAAATAGACGCAATCAACGAGCCAAACCGCCCAATTCCCAGAGGCGATGTTACCCCAAAACAAGCCCTTATTTTTGCCCTCGTTGTGAGCATCATCGGATTACTTTCAGCATCAAAAACTAACATGCCAAGCCTTGTGGCGGCAGCGATAGCATGGATTATTTCCATAACATACATCACCAAAGGAAAAGGCACAGGGCTCCCAGGAAATTTTTTGGTCAGCGCAACAGTTGTAATACCGTTTATTTACGGAGGCTTAGCAGTGGGACAGCTTGAAACGTCCACTCTACTGTTTGTTGCAATAGTCTTTTTTTCGAACACATCAAGAGAAGTAACAAAAGGCATAGTAGACGTTGAAGGCGACAAGTCACACAAAATCAGAACAATCGCAGTAACGTATGGAGAACGGTCAGCAGCAATAGTTGCAGCAGGTTTCTCTTTTTTGGCGGTGTGCCTCAGCCCATTACCGTGGATATGGGGGCTAGTTTCAGACCTGTTTCTTGCCCCAGTCATCTTAACGGATATAGGGCTGATAGCTTCTTCTATTCTACTCCTCAAAGACCACTCCAGAAAAAACGCCAAAAAAATAAAGAACCTAAACTTAGCATGGTTTATTACTGGACTTGTGGCGTTCATCCTAGGAACAATATGAAATCCACTACAGAATTTTGCTTCCTGTAGCGATGTCCTTTTCTGGGCTAACCAATGATACGTTTCCCGTATTGTCTTCGGCAGCTAGAATCATACACTGCGATTCTATTCCCATAAGCGTTCTTCGCTGCAGATTCAGAAGAAAAGCAAATTTTTTGCCCACCAGCTCTTCAGGCTCATAATATTTCAATATACCAGCCACGCACTGCCTCTTCTCAGAACCAAAATCGACAACAAGTTTAAGCAGACTTCTTGAATTAGGAACCTGTTCTGCTTCTTCAACTTCGCCGATACGTATATCAAGCTTCTTGAAATCGTCAAACGTTATCTCCATTCAAGTCACCAACAACCCTTTCATTCAGGTTCTCAAAAGTTTAAACTTTATCCATTCAATCAAGGTAAAGTTCACACACTTGAGCATGATTGAACTGTCTTCTAAATGCACCTAAAAAATCGCGAGTTTCAGTTACTGAAGTTGATGAGTTATTTTCCAGTTTTTGTCCTGTTTGGGTATGGTTATTGTGAATTGCGCTCCTTTACCGGGTGTTCCTGTTTCTTTGATTGACCAGCCGTAAGTTTCACAGATTTTATGTATTAAGTAGAGTCCGTACCCTGTTCCTTTTCCGTAGCCTTCCTTGAAGATTAAGTCCTTCTCATTCACGGGTACACCTACACCGTCGTCCTCGTAAATCAGCCTCAAATCATCTTTGTTTTCTTTGTAGTATACCCTGATTTTGGTGAGCTTTTGGGCATGTTTCACAGAGTTATCCATCAAATTATAGAAAATTTGCCTTAACTGCGAATCCGCCATCACCAACAAACCACCACAGTCAGTCTCAAGCTTTGTGTGACCCAAACCTGAAAACAGTATAACCGCCTCTTCTATGCTCTTTTCAACATTTATGTAAGTACGATCTTCTAACCCAATCATTTCATAGATTCTTGCGAAATCAAAAATGCCATTTATCTGTCCAACAGCAGAATCAATGGCATCCAAATATTCTGAGGATTTATGATCGCTGGTCAGGAATTGTTTAGCCAAATAAACGTTGTTTGCTATAACACTCAATTTGTTTCGGGCATCATGTCGGGTACCTTTTCCAACGACATGTAGCTTTTCAATAACCCTCTCAAGTTTAGCAACCATTGTGTTCATTGCAGCTTCTGCCTTCTTGCGGTCAGTGATGTCTCTTGCGATGCTTAAAATTGTGGATTTTCCTTGATACGTCACGAGACTAGAGCTAATCTCAACTGGAATCGTTTTTCCGTCTTTGGTAAAGTGTATTGCTTCAAAAACTTGTATTCCATCGGCAGGCATTGAATCAATAAGCTTCTTTATTGCCTCTTCAGGCATGTCTTTACTGAGGTCTCGAGGTCCCATAGACAACAGTTCTTCCCGAGAATAACCTAAAGTATTAACAGCTGCATCATTCACATCAACAAAATTTCCATCAAAATCAATAACCCAAGTAGTGTCATTCATGGCATTAATTAGCGCACGATAATTTTCTTCACTCTCCATTAACGCCTCTTCAGCCATCTTTTGTTTAGTGATGTCACGAAATGTACCCTGCATTATTCTCTTGTTTCCAACTTCAAAGATAGTGGCTTTTATTGCAACATTTTTGATTTCTCCGTTTTTAGTGATAACTTGTTCTTCCAAAACCTTTGATGGATCCTCGTTACGATGGAATTTGAAACCGCCTTTAAAACCGTCTTCAGTTTCTTTGCCAATATGAAGAACCCGTTGATGCTTACCAATTAATTCTGATTTGGGTTTACCAACCAATTCTGTTGCTGCTCGGTTACAATCAATTAGTATTCCTGTTTTTGCATCTGCCAAAAAAATAGCGTCTAGTGCCTCTTCAAACTGCTTACGGTATTTCTCCTCAGATTTCTTTAGTTTTTGTTCCATCTTTTTACGTTCGGTGATGTCTTCTCCTGAACTAAGGGTTCCGACAATTTTCCCGGTTTCATCTTTTAGAGCAATATTTCGCCAGTTTACGATTCGTTCTTCTCCATTCTTAGTTAATATCGAGTTTTCATATTGTCCAAAGGGTTCAATTTCTCCAGAAACTGCTTTCCTGAAAACTGTTTCTGTTTGGGACCTGATTCGTTTTGGGATAAAGTTTGCGAACCAGTTTTTGCCAACAATTTCTTTTTCATTGCTTTCAAAGACTTCACAGAATTTTTTGTTAGCATACGTAATGTCCCCATTAGCGTCTAAGGCGACCATGATAACCCGCGCAAGATTAAGATACGTTTCAAATCTATTTTTTGCTTCCTTTAGTGCCTTTTCTGTTCGTTTTCGTTCAGTTATATCGATGGATATTTCTTCCACTGCAATGATATCGCCCTTTTCGTCTCTAATCGGGGTAGCAGTAATTTCTAAGGTTATGGTCTGTCCACTAGGATTTGTCACTTCTTGCTCATGCACAACTTTGTCTTTACCAGTTTCAAGAATTTCTTTAACACCACATCCCAAGCAAACGCTGTCTCGCTTGCTAAAGATGTCATAACAAAGTTCGCCTTCCACAGTGGGATGGATATCATGAAGAAGCTTATTTGCCCATAGAATACGATAATCTTTTGAGATAAGTGCAAGCCCAGCGCCAACGTTTTGTGTAACAGCTTCAAGCATTTCTTGTTTTTGACGTAACGCTTTCTCTGCATTTCTTTTTTCAACAACTTGTTGTATGCTATGAGATAGTTCGCCATACACCGTTTGTGGCTTGCCGACTTTGTTACAGTATCTGCTAGCGCCAAGATTCAATGCTTTAATCGCTATTTCTTCTCTGCCTCTTCCAGTGAACAAGATTAGGGGGGTGTTGTTTCCGTTTTCCCGTAGTTCCCTAAGAAAGTCCAAACCAGTTTTTTCGGGCATCTCATAATCTGAGACAATTACATCAAAGTCTATTTCTTCTAGTTGTTTCAGGGCTTCGTTAACTGATTGTGCTGTTTGCACTTGAAATGGACCAAGTGTTTCCAAAATTTGTTTTGTTGTTTTCAGTAAGCCAAGTTCATCATCCACATGTAAAATATGGATAACTGCTTCTGTGTGCAGTGGGGGAACAGATATTGTTTTCAGGTCTATGACTGGGGTTACCATAATGATGGCTCAGCTTTTCAGTTTACACTCGTTAATTTCTAAAACAGTGTGAATATAAGATTTAACAATTATGGAATTTAGGTATGAATATACAATATAATCATTCTGATTCTGAGCTGGTGCCATATTTAGTGCATATTTTCGCATGAAAAATCCAAACGTGAATATAACGTTTGTATACCAATGACTAAAAAAGAACACAAAAACCAAAAGTTGCCAATAGCAAATACTGAATGTGAACCTAAAAAATTACCAAACCCAACAGAAAAACAACTGCCAACAAACACAACCACGTCTTAAACACCTATCCAAAAAAGCATCAACTGTTTTAAGCATGACAAAACACAATAATATATGTAGAAAGAAGCTACAATGGTGAAAAAAATGCTGGTTACAAACAAAGAAGTTTTGTCCGTTGCCTCCACAGGAGGCTATGCAGTTGGAGCATTCAACATCAACAACATGGAAATTTTGCAGGCCATCATCGAAACAGCCAAAGAAGAAAAGTCACCCATAATCGTATCTGCAAGCCCAAGCGCAGTCAAGTATGCAGGACTAGAATACCTAGTTGCCATGGTCAAAGCCGCAGCAAAAACAAACCCATCTATACCCATGACACTACATTTAGATCACGGAAAAGACATAGAAACAGCAACAATGTGCATTAACGGCGGATTCACCTCAGTCATGATTGATGGATCACACTTAGATTTTGAAGGAAACATCGCCATGACAAAACATATTGTGGAGCTGGCTCGCGCAAAAGGTGTCTCTGTAGAAGCAGAACTGGGAAAACTTGTTTCACAAGAAGCAACAGCCCAAGACGCAGAAGACCCATACACCGACCCCGAAAACGCTAAAGAATTTGTCGAACGAACAGGCGTAGACTCTTTAGCAGTTGCCATAGGCACATCACACGGAGCCTACAAGTTCAAGGGCGAAGTAAAACTGGATTTTGATCGGCTAAAAGAGATCAGAAGCAAGGTCAATGTTCCGCTGGTGTTACATGGCGCTTCTGGCGTTCCCTCATGGATTGTTGAAAAAGCAACAAAATACGGCGCAGAACTAAGCGGGGCTAAAGGAATCCCAGATAAACACATAAAATGCGCCATTTCGTTGGGAATCGCAAAAATTAACATTGACACAGACCTGAGGCTTGCATTCACGGGTTCAGTTCGCGAAGTTTTAGCTACTTCACCTAAAGTCTATGATCCACGCAAGATTTTGGGTCCAGCCAAAGAAAACATGAAAAAAGTTGTTAGAGAAAAGATGCAGCTTTTCGGAAGCTCTGGAAAGGCAATTTAAAAAAACAGTTGAAGGCGGGAGCACTCTAAGGGGAGACGATGCTCCCAAAATCAATGTACTCATCAGAGCAGCATTACGCAAGTATGTTCGTAGCCACGATTATGAAACATTTAGAATCTGTAGACTAACGAGCAAACGAATCAAAGGCACATTTATGGTTCTGAAGCTACAAACAATTTTTTGCCTACTTTTCCACGTCACTTGTTTACTTTTTTCACGTAAACCGTTGCCACCATGCAGTCACCTAAGCGCTGGCAAATAATGCACTCTTGAGGAATTGGCGAATCTTTTGGACGACTTGACAAATACCCAAAATGGTGAAGACATCCTGAAAAGAACCTGTCTTCACTTGCTGCAGCGTTTTCTTCTTTTGTCGCATATTTACCTGTTTTTACGCTTTTAGTCTGATTTTTAGCCTTCACTTTTTGAGATTTCATTAAGATATCCTGAGGCAATTCTACAGCGAGTATACGATTTCTGAGAAACAGCACTACTCCAGCAGCAAAAAGTGACACACCAATCAAAACGTAATGGATTAGCGCCATCCCTATTCCTAGACTGATAGATTCTCCTGTTCTGGAGCCAAAGAGTATGCTGCCGAGGTCTTTGTTCCAAACGGACATATCCGTCAATGCTAGCTGTCCGACCCATGCCAGAACAATAGCAGCAGAGACAAACAAAGCGAATATTATCAGATTTGGCATAGAACGTAGAAACTCAAATTTTGACATTAGTGATTCGTCTGGCATTTCTTTTCCTCACTCTAAATTTTAGCGTGATTTAGACTTATTTTAAAGGAGTATATAGTTTTGATGAATTCAAAATATGGATGTTAACTATCTCCCAAGTTTTTGGTTTGGGAAATAAAATGAAAGCATTTAGGTACTATGTGACGGTGAAATTTTAGTTACTAGAAAGTGTTAAGTTTGCTCTAAAAATAAGCAAGCGGCAGTTAATGTTGGATTTTCAGTAGGTCTAGTTGGACGCTCATTGGGGAGGCTGCTAGGTTTCTTCCGCAGGCTGGGCATCTGCAGTTGTTTTTTGCTCGAATGTAGTATGGTGAAATGACTTCGCGTCCTGTGAATAGTGTTTTGCCGCATCCGTGGCAGGACATGGATACTGCCATTTTAGGCAACCAGCACAAAGTTTGTTTCTAGAAGGTTTTGGATTTCCTCGTATCTTTCTTCGTTTGCGAGGATTTGGATGTAACTTATCCTTTTGATTACTTGTTCTTTGTAATTTATTTTATTCATTGTTTTGCCTCCGATTGTTACTGCATTTTGCTGATTTTTTTATTAAGGCTGGCGCTGAAACGACATATAGAATCGGGGAGAGAGAGTAGTGAAACTAAAGGGCTAAAGTGAAACTGTTTGGTCGGCTTCTGAGCCACAGATGCATCGCTAGGTAAATAGCGACAAAAAAAGAGAGATAGAGGGTTGGTTTGTCACTAGAAGTGTTATTGTTTTTTTCTGAGGTAAAAGAGTACTCTGATTTTGTATGTGTCTGTTTGTGATGGATGATGTTTTGTTGTTCCTTTGAATCGGGCATAAACCTCTACGGAGTCATCCCACCAGTCTTGCTGTTTTGCTTTCCAGTCAATCTTGAAGGCGCCGTCTGCACCGGTCATCCCAGAGACAAGCAGGTCATCACCCATAAACGACCTGTCTTTTTCGTAGATGCCGATTTCTGCGTTTGCTATTCCTTTACAGGTGTCAGTATGGGTTAGTTTTCCTTCAAACGTTACTATCGAATTCAAATCTACGCTAGTGGGAGGGCACATCATCTCAAGAGTAGTAGTTCCTGCATCAGCAGATGGTACCGCACAAACTTCTTTTGATGGCATTATTTGTCCTGTGGTTAAATCTTCTATGTTTGCGTTGCAGCTCCTTTTCACTGCTTCAATTCCATTCATACAGCCCTGTTTGGTTTCGTATGCTTCACTTGCAGCGATTATCTCTCCATTAGGTGCACTCAGATTAAACCTGAATTTTGAAGCCACATCAGTAAAAAGCTCATATTTGGGATTTGGCAGCACTTTTGCTCCAATTGTTTTGTCTTCTATTTTGGAGCCACAGTTCTTTTGTACCGATTTTACGCCGTTAATGCAACCTGCTTTGCTTTCGTATGCTTCACTGACAGCGACTATTTTGTTGTTTGCGGCACGAAGTCGAAATCTGAATTTTCCTGCGGTGTCCTTGTATACTTGATATATTTCGGTCAAAATTTTTCCCCTGTTACATATTGAGTGTCCTAATGTTTAACATTTTTGATGTGGTTTCAGATTTGTGTTAATTGTCCATGTTACCGTAAAAACTGTTCTTGTAATTCAAACATGGATTAAAGAAAACAAGAAACTACAAAAAATATGCGAGATAATTCTTTGTGGGCAACGAATTCAAAAAAGCGTGTAAAACGTTTTTGTTGTTCCATTGGAAACATTCGGGTTCAGGTATATATTGGGATAATATGTGTAGCGTCAAAAATAAAAGTAAAAGTGTAATGCTGTAGAGACGAGCCCCTTTTTGCTAAACTAAACTAAACTAATTTAGCATAGCCAGATTGTTTGTTGTGGGCGTTCTATTTTTGGGCACGTCACTATTTTGCATCAGTTGTTTCTACTTTGACAACTACTTCTTTTGGTCCTTGCATTTTATCGTAAAGCATCTTTGCAACGCTGAATACGATCCAAATGATTATTCCGTAGATTACACCGTTTATGATTCCCGATACTGCGCCTTCATAACCCGTTCCGATTAGGTCTGGGATGTACTCGTCTACTATCATAGCTCCAGGGGGTATAGATGCTGCAAATGAAATCAACAGAAACAGGACAAATGCTATAACAAACACTACTCCTCCAATCATCACTTCACCTCCCTCTCCCGTGAAGTATGCGTTCTGTGTTCTTAAAACCTTTGAAAGAATTGCTACATTTTTCTAGTGTTATGTTCTTTTTTTACATTCAATGAACATTTTTTATGTTTAGTAAATATTCATTAGTTTTTATTAATAGATAGTTATTGTACTTTTCTTTTGTGAGTACTGAAAGTTAAATAACTGGTTTAAAGTTTGAACAATCAACAGTCATATTGAGGCATTTTCTGGCGCATCCACATGTATTGATGCAGTTTTCTTTTTTTAGCGTCTTTAGACAGTTAACGCAGATTCTGTTTAGTTCACGTCCAAGCATTCTTGGCTGCAAACGGTTAAGCAAGTATTTTCAAAGCCCTTAAAAGAATGGAGAGTTTAGGTTTATCGACCAAAATGTTGGTGTGAAAGCATGACCCTGTGCACATTATGCAAAAGAAGAGACGCAATTTTTTATCGGGCATATTCTGGGGAAAACCTTTGCACAGGATGCTTCTGCAAGAGTGTAGACGACAAGGTGCGCAAAACCATTTCTAAATATGAAATGTTTGGTCAACAAGACAAAATCATGTTGGGCGTTTCCGGAGGCAAAGATAGTGTCACATTGTTGCATATTCTTTCAAAGATTGAGAAAGCGTTTCCAAATGTTTACTTGTGCGCAGGCACAGTTGATGAAGGAATACGCAACTACAGGGACGAGGCGCTAAAGATTGCAGAAGAGAACTGCCGAAAGCTTGGTGTAGACAATGTTGTTGTGTCGTTCAAGGATATGTTTGGCTATGAACTGGACGAAATCGTAGCATTAACCAAAAAGAGGGGCGATAACGGTTTGACGCCCTGCAGCTACTGTGGAGTGCTCAGAAGAAAGGCTCTTAACATTATGGCTCGCGATGCTGGCGTGAACAAGCTGGTTATTGGTCACACTCTTGATGATGAAACACAAACTATGCTTCTGAACATTGTTCATGGTGATCCGTTGCGGATTGCGCGGGCAAAGCCTGTTTTGAATGTTATTCATCCAATGCTTGTGCAGCGCGTGAAACCGTTTTGTTTGGTGCCGGAAAAAGAGGTTGTGATGTATGCGTATCTTAAGGGTATAGAGTTTCAGTGTATTGATTGTCCTTACGCTCAAACTGCATTAAGAAATGACCTAAGAGACATGCTCAAGCGCATGGAACACAAACATGCTGGAACATTATACACAATTTATAGTTCTATCGAAAAGCTCAGACCAGCTATAGAAGCCACTGCAAAAGAGCCAAAACTAAATGACTGTAAACTGTGTGGCGAACCAACAGTAAGCGACCTGTGTAGAGCATGTCAGATGTTAGAGGAAATCCGTGTTTTATAATTTGGATTATAGAAAAGTTCTTTTTGTTCAACAGTTATCATGAAAGGCTGTGAATTTCCTTGACTATACTCTCTGACAACGAAATACTGGAGTACCTTAAAACAGGAGAAATTAAGCTTGAACCCAATGACTTGGATGCTTGTTTGAATCCTGCAGGATATGACTTAAGGTGCTCCAAAGAGGTTATATTGAAGCCTAAACAGCACGTGCTAGTTGCGACTATGGAAACTGTTGAGTTGGGCTTGAATGTGGCAGCGTTCATGCATATTCGTTCATCGCTTGCCAGGGAAGGGGTCATAGGAAGTTTTGCTGTTGTAGACCCTGGTTTTCGTGGACAACTTACATTACATCTTCATAACGTCAGCAACAAAGAAATCACATTAGCCGAAGGGGAACGTATAGTGCAGATAGTTTTTCACATTCTTGCAAGCTCCGCAAAGAAAGGATATAACGGTTCATACCAAAACAGCAAAGGAATAGTCTCAAGCAAAAGAAGCGAACAGTAACCAAACAGGCACATAGAAGAAACAGTTTTTTGTTGTTGCTTGAAATTTCAGAAAAACGGTTGTTTAGTCTGGAAAAAACAGAGGTTAGAGAATGGAGCTAGTTAATCAACTGATTAATTTTGTTGATAGGTTGAGTGAAAATTTTCTTTTACCCGCCAAATAGCCTATTGAGGCTCCGACAGTGGGGGCTATAACGTTCATGATGATTGTAACCTCTAAAGCCCCTAAATAATGACTTGTAGCAAATCCCGTAGGTAAGGTGATAATCATGAATAAGAATAGAGTTGCAAATGGCGCCAACAAAGCTCCAACTAGAATTAATGCTATTCTGGTTTTTAGCTTATACATTTCTATCACGATGTCGTAATATATCATACATCATGTTATCTGCTTTATATAAAAATATCGCGTATTAATTGTTGATTTTCAGAGAAAACAACTATTCGGCTTAATCAATTGATTAAATGACCGTAGAAAGCCAGAAACGTAAAGGCTGTTTTCAACAATCTACCTCTAGTAGCATTCTACTATGAATGATGAAGATTTGGATAGTTTAGTTTTGTAGATTGCGGGCTACCAAAATCAGGGTAAAGAACAATGATACAAGGATTCATGATGGAAATTCGGGGATTGGTGTTGTTTTGAGGTAGTCTTCATATGGCTAAGGAATTAATCCATGAACAGCCCTCAGCAATCCTCGAGTAAACGTGTAGGCGGAACAATGAGGTTATGCGAAATTATGCTGTGCCCTGATATCCCTTTGTATTCAATTGTACCTTTTATTGTGTTATTGGTGATGGTTGGCGAGCTGCCAATAGCAGTCTAACAGGAACGTTCACAATCACATCAAGATTTTAAG
>PIXT01000192.1 GCA_003096235.1 Candidatus Bathyarchaeum sp.
CAAGAATGCACCAGCTGCAAGCTACTTAGACGGGGACACGCCCGCACCAAAAAACATCTACGATTATGCCCTACTTTCTGCAGGTGCGGCATTGTTGGCTGCCCAAGTAAGCGGTCTTTCTTTTATGAGACCTCCGGGTCACCATGCTGGCAGAAACGGCACAGCAATGGGTGCGCCAACCTTGGGTTTTTGTTACTTTAACAACATCGCTATAGCCGTCAAAAAACTGGATGTTCCAACCTTGATTTTGGACATTGATGGGCATCATGGAAACGGGACTCAAGAAATTTTTCAAGCAGACCCACAAGTTCAGTTCATTTCGTTGCATAGGCATCCAACGTATCCTGGAACTGGTCTGGTTTCAAGTGGCAACTGCCTGAATTTTCCTTTGCCGTACTCGACTGGGGACTCTTTGTATCTGGAGACTTTGGAGAAGGCGCTTGGTCAGGTTGAAATGGCGGATGTTGAGGTGGTTGCTATTTCAGCGGGTTTTGATGCACATCAAGGAGACCTTGCTTCTTTGGGTTTGTCTTCTTCATGTTACCGAGAGATTGGGCGCATAGTTGGCGCCTATAAAAAGCCTGTTTTTGGTGTGCTGGAAGGCGGCTACATCGGAGAATATGTGGGCAAAGACGCACACGAACTCATCACAGGAATACAAGAAACCCAATGACCGACACATATTATAAGGCAAATCGCGGCAAAAACAAATATTTGTAGCTGTGAACGTTAAAATGAAATGTCACCTTTCTTATGTTCTGTAACTATTTTTACAGGAAATTCCTATATACTGTGCCAAAAAGCCCAAAATTCAGTGCTCGCACAAATTTGCTTAAAAATCTGGATCTGCTGACTTTATGTGCCATTATGTACCCATTATGTCCAACGAAGCAACCTCAGATTAGAACCTTTTTACCCTTTTAGACAATAAACAGGTGCACACGAGCACAATAAACTTAGGGCTCGGCTTTTCGGCGTCACAGTTAAAACAAGAATAGAAAAAACAAGAAACACACCTTCTTCAGCTTTGAATCCAAATGTGTGTTATGGTGAATGTGGGTATGGCGGAAGCAAAGCTTCCAAGAACACTAACCGTTTGGTGTTTTCCCAAAAACAACTAGCATTCTGTAAGCATGCTTCGTCATTTTATCTGCTGATGAGTTCAATGGTAATGTGTACGGTGAACCCGAAATCGTTGTAGTCAGAGAGCTCAAAGGTATGTTTGCCGCCATTATCCATGAAATGTTCTCCAGTGATTTCCCAGAAAACTGTAGCCTGCTCGTTCGCTGATGTCATGTCATATTCTCTGGCATAGGCTTTTAGCACCAGTTTGGCCTTGTTGAAATCATAGTGTTCAGTATCATAAACAATATCCAGTGAATTTGGCTTATGCTGGCTTGCTTCAAAGGTATAAATACCATTATCACCAACCGTCCACTCGCCAGAAGTCGACCAGATGAAAACGGCTTGATTTTCTGTTCCTATCATTGACCCTGTTTCAGCATCGCTCCACCGGTTGTATGCGGTAGCCCAGACATGAAACCTATCCATGTCCGCATCGTTCCAAGATCCCTCATCGTCGGATAGCGTGTTGACGAAACGGTCAACAGTTACCCTGACAGTCTGAGTCAATTGTAGTGGTACCACCAGAGTATACTGTGAAGTTAGGGTAATCAAGGCAAGGGTGTTATCGCTAAGATGGCGGAACCTGTACACCAGCGGGACTCCGGGTGATCTGGCATTAAAATCCTTACTTGCACTGATGACATTCAGAAATCCGTTGTATCCTGTTTCTAGTTCCTGCAGTCCAGCCGTGGAGCCACCGTAAACCACGATTTGGATAGTAGAGCTTTGCATTATCTGTTGGGTCTTCAGATCCAGATCAACCGAGCCGCTGACAACTGCGTTGTAAGAAGCATCAAGTGCCCACTTCATTTCTTCAAAACTGTAATCAGTTTCAATAAACATCAGTGCCATCATGCCGTAGCTTACACTGGATACGTAAAGCGGCTTTGTACCCGTCCCTAATGCAGAGTCAATATCGCTTATTGGCATCGTCGGATCAAAAATATCTGCTGGGCTTCCGGGGGTGTCGATATCGATTGTGTAATAAATCTGTTTATAGGACGCGATTATCTTGTTTTGTTTGGTAAGGCTGTTCCAATCAAATTTTGTTTCCAGACTGCCTGCTCCGTAGGATACATCGGCACCTACAAAAATGTTCATTTGCGATTCGGTGTACACCTGCTCGTAGTTGAAATCTACTCTTGCAGGAACGTGGGTGTCCTCTGTGATTGCGCTTTTAAGCAGGTCTGAAATGCCCTGCCTTATGCTGGAAAGTTTAGGGTCATCTACTGTGTTAGTGATGGACTCGCCGGTAGCCGAGGAGCCTTCTAGGGAGACGGAAAGGGTCACTGGCGCGCGGTCAACTGAAATAGGAACGTAGACGAAATCGTGGGCATGTGTGCCTTCCACTAGGCTGCCCGGCCAGATTACATCGTCGTTTAGTCCTAGGTATACTACGCTATCGATATTGTCAACGACATCGTGTTTTTCGTAAGTGTAACTAAAATCGCCTTCGTTTTCGGTTTCAGAACTTATGATTTTGTCTGTTTCCTCCGCGAGGGGGACGACTTTTCCTGCTTCATTAACTATTTTTTCTATTTCTGCTTGTTCTTCTGGTGTGAATTCGGTTTGAGGGGTTATTAGCGTGAATATATTGCTTCCTCTCAAGGAGACAAATAACAGGCCACCGATAACCAGTAGAGATATTACAATAATTGCCAGACGCTTCATTTTTATAAAATCCTTCTTTTTCCTTTGTTTACAATCCTTTGCTGTGTGCCCTTTATATGTATATATTTCATGTGCAATTTTGGAATTCTACTGTTAGTATATCCTCTACCCGACATCATTTTTATCATCTTAAGTCATATTTGAACCGTGGATTATTGGAATCAGTATTTTTTGTAAAAAATCAAGAAAAAGAGCATGTTTGTTGCTCCTTTCTGAGATTCAAATCTTTCTTTTTTGCTGTCGTTTATGCTCGTTTTTCCCTGCAAAAACTTATATTGTAATTAAAACCTTGACGCAATTATACTTGGGGTAATGAATGTGTCACGTTTAGACACTAGCGGACTAGAAGGTCGAACCTTGAAAGTGTACCTGTATGTGGTTAAAGTGAATCGACCAGTTGGTCCAAGAGATGTCCTAAGAGGGGTGCACCTAAGTAGCCCCAGCGTGGCATACAGGCACCTGCAAAAACTTGAACTCATGGGTTTACTGGTTAAGCATGAGGCAGGCAATTATGTTGCAAAAGAAAAAGTTGCTATCCGCGGTTACATGTGGATTGGTAGACGGCTCATTCCAAATCCTCTGATGTATTCTTCCATTTTCTTAGCCATACTCGTTACAGAATTTGTTGTTTTTGCAATTCACTTTGCTGTCGAAACCAGTCAGTTCAAAATTTTTTTCCTTTTGTTGACGTCAATAACCGCTGCAGCTTTGATTTTGTTCGTAATCGAAGGGTTAAGGGCTCTTAGAAAAACAAGAATTAGTCCTTCAGATGAAGACTCTTGAATATGCAATAAGACGTTTTGTTCCGCTATCAGAACAATGGTGTTCTGCGGGGAGAGCTAAAAGAAGCTTTTTGGATGTACATTAGTTACTAGGGGAACTGCAGACAGATGTTCAAGTCAGCTAAGACATGCCAACGTTCAAAATTACTATTTTTCATATTTTTTGTAGCCACTTTATTTTTGTCAGTCCCTTCAACGGTTTTGTCTTCATCTTCTGGTGCAGGGTTTGAATTGTATGGTGGAGACTTAGATGATGAAGCAGCTGCAATTGTCCAGAGCAGCGATAAAGGATACGTGATAGCTGCAACCACAGGCTCTTTTGGTGCGGGTGATGCTGATTTTTGGTTAATCAAACTTGATTCGAATGGAAACATGCAGTGGAACCATACCTACGGAGGAGTAGACAGTGATGTTGCATCGGCTATGATACAAACGAGCGACGGAGGATACGCCATAGCAGGCAACACGTGGTCTTTTGGTGCAGGCGAGAGCGATTTTTGGCTAATCAAAGTTGACTCTTCTGGAGTTATGCAATGGAACAAAACCTATGGACAGTCCGCATCTGATGGAGCTTACTCTCTGATACAGGTTGATGATGGCGGATACGCATTAGCAGGCTACTCAACAGCTAACAACCAAAGCAAAGACGTTTGTTTTGTCAAAGCCGATTCTGCGGGTAACGTGCAATGGACTCAAACATACGGCGGATCAAGAAGTGACTACGCAAATTCAGTAGTTCAAACAAGTGATGGCGGATACGCGTTGGCGGCAACAACACGCTCTTTTAGTGATGATTCATCCTCTGACGGCTGGCTCATCAAAACCGACTCAGACGGCAACATGGACTGGAACAAAACCTACGACGGGTATGGAGGCTTTGATGGCGCGAACGCTCTGCTGCAGACAAGCGAGCAGGGATACGTTTTTGCGGGGCACACAGGCGGATTTATGTTACAAGATGTTTGGGTAGTTAAAACCGATTATTCAAACGGCTCCGATGTGTGGAGCGTAACTTTGGATACTCACGAGCCCCTGGAAGCAAGCTGCCTGATTCAGACAAGTGATGGAGGATACGCAGTCGCAGGGTGGATGAGTGCTTTTGAAGAAATTTTTGATAGTTATTCAGTATTGCTTAAGCTGGATTTGAATGGAAACATACAGTGGAACAGCAGCTACACTGGTTTAGGCTACAACGGAGAGCTTTTTGTTGTTCAATCAGATGACGGCGGCTACGCATTGGCGGGAACCACAAAATCAACAGATGAAGGTGCCCATTACGATGTCTGGTTTGCAAGAGTAGACCCCTCTGGCGAGACAATCCCAGAGTTTTCTGCATGGCTCATTTTACCGTTAACCATGGCTGTTACTTTGATTGTGGCGGCGATGAAGGGAAAAAAACTATGCATAAACAAACTTTAGTTTCATCTTTCTTTTTGTTGTTCTTAATCTTGTTAATGCCTAGTGTGCAGGATGTTGCAGGTTCTCAAACTGCTTATCCTTTAGCTTCAGGGGTTCAAATTAATTCACCTTCTAATAGAACATACCTTTCCAGCACGTTGACTTTGGATGTAGGTGTCACTGCTTTGGTTGCGAGTAACATCCAGATTTCAATGAACTATAGTTTGGATGGAATTTACAACGGTTCAATTCCCTTAAATGTGCATACGCGTGAGAATTCATTTCAAGCAAGCATTACCGGAGAAGTGGATTTGCCAACATTATCTTACGGTTCGCACAGCATAACTGTCTTTGTACAACACAGGATTAACAACGAGATTTCTCATTTGGATAACCGCACAGTCTATTTCGCTGTTAGTGACACAATTCCTCCAGACGAATTAATTGCTCCAGTAATATCAAATCTGTCGATTGAAAACAAAACATACAACACAACTAAAATACAATTTAGTTTTGACATAGACAAAACAGCTTCACTGATATCTTATTGTCTAGATGAGCAAACAAACAGAACAATCGCCTTTTTGTATGATTTAAACAAATGGGGCAACCACGTTAATGCAACCGTAACAGGGCTATCTGACGGCTCACACAACCTAGTAGTTTACGCAACTAACCCCGCAGGAAAAACCGGAACCTCAAAAACCGTATATTTCACAGTCAAAACCAATTCAAACAACGCCATCCCCGAGTTCCCTGTGTGGACACCAATTCTAACTTCGTTGTTTGTTATTGCAGCGGTTGGAACATATTACAAAAAGAAAATAAACTTGAGGAGAACTTGAATTGAAAAAAATTAAATCAATAACCATCTTGTTGCTTGTTTTTTCTTTATCCATTTCTGTATCACTAACTAGTGCCGCCGAAAACTCTTGGCTGCAAAAGACATCCATGTCCACTGCAAGATTCAGTTTTGGAGTAGCTACCTTAAATGGGAAAATATACGCCATAGGCGGCGCACTTGATACCGACTCTGGAGAAATCACCTCCGCTAACGAAGAATATGACCCAACAACAGACCTGTGGACTACAAAAGCGGCGATGCCAACCCCAAGATACGGCTGTGCAGTGGCAGCTTATCAAAACAAAATATACGTTTTTGGCGGAGCAACAAACAGTGGCTCATACACAAATGCAACTGAAGTTTATGACCCAGCAACAAACAGCTGGACAACCAAAACAGCTATGCCAACAGCCCGAATTCTACTAGACGCAAACGTTGTTGACAATAAAATCTACCTCATAGGCGGATACGGCAACCAAACCGCAAACGAGGCTTATGACCCAGAAACGGACTCTTGGACAACAAAAACGTCGACACCATCACCCGTAGTGGCGTATGCATCTGCAGTTGTTGACAACAAAATATATGTAATCAGGGGAACCTCCACAAACTCGACTCAAATCTATGACCCACAAACTGGCACATGGAGTTTGGGCGCATCTATTCCTGTCGGTGTTTCAGGAGCAGGTGCTGCAACGGTAACTTATGCTGAATCAACAAAAGCCATCTATGTTGTTGGCGGCGAAACTGACATTTTTTCGCCACAAAATCTCACTCAAGTATATTTTCCAGAAAACAATTCTTGGACTTTTGATGCTTCCTTGCCCGTTCCTACTTCACGATTATGTGTTGCTGTCGTAGACAATGCACTATATGCAATCGGAGGCACACGCGCCATTATACACCAAGGATTAACCGATAACATCAGTTACGCGCCATCCAGCATCATCCCCGAGTTTGGCTCATGGATTATCTTGCCTTTTGCTCTTCTGACAACGTTCATAATTGTGCTCTGTAAACGCAAACTAACCCAAACAACACATTAATTTATTCACACAAACTTTACGCATATTAGCATACTAATAGAGGTACATTGTTGAAAACAAGCTTTTTTCTGAAATTTTCTGCACAACAAAAATTTGTTGCCTACAATTCACACGTACACAGTAATACTCTAAACCGCGTCTATGTTAAACGCTTTTAGCTTCAACACCTTACTTATGTTTGGATGGGAGCCAGACAATGAGCAAATACACAGTTGTTTCCGCAAAAATACCCGACCAACTCTACAACGAACTCGCACTACGAATCCCCGAAGGCGAAAGAAGCACATTCATCAGAGAAGCAATCCTAGAAAAACTGCAAAAAACTCCACGACCAGACAAAATCCTCCAACTAGAACAAAAACTAAACAACCTAACAAAAGACGTCAACAAAATAAAAGACGGACTAACCAAACTAGAAATTCTCACACACGAAACAGGAAAAATAAACCCCCACATATTCTGCATAGACGAAACAGACACCAAACTAGTAAACTACCTACTAGACCACAGAGGAGCCACAACCACCAAACTTGCAGAGTTTCTACAAACCAACCGCTGGCTTGTCCTCAACAGGCTAAGAAAAATCGAAAAATCATCCAAAAAACAACTAGGAAAACCAATAATCGAATACTACCCCGGAGAAAGAGCTGGAAAACGAAAAGCATGGTGGATAAAAGAAGACCTAATCGAAACATAACCCATTTATGCCAAAACCTTGACCCAACAAAACTTTAAGTTATACAAACTGAACTTGATGAATAAAAAGTGGGTCCGTAGCCCAGCCTGGATTAAGGCGCCGAACCATCCCTCTAGGACGGTGCGCAAGCCTCCGAAGCCGGAGACCCGGGGTTCAAATCCCCGCGGACCCGCCACTTTTCTGATACAAGTATGCGACCACTAAATTTTGTGAGCTTTAACAAATATAATATATGATTACCGTTGTTATGAATACAGTGACCGTAATAGAACGGTACAGAGGCATAATTAATATGCGCAAAATCAAGACCCTGCTGCAATCCGATTACTTCATACTGCTTTTAATTGCAACCATATACATTATCGTAGTTTCCGTTTTAGCCCTATCACGACATTACGCATTCGACACAAACACATGGGACCTTGGAATATACTCTCAAAGCTTATACTCCACGCTAAACCACGGAAAACTACTATACTACACCGCTGAACTAACCGGCAACCCCTCTGGAAGCCTTTTCGGCATACACTTTTCACCATTCCTTTTTCTGCTAGTGCCCATCTACGCCATTTTCCAAAACCCTGCCACCCTACTCGTACTTAGACCAATTGTAATCTCAATAGGCTTAATCCCACTTTACTGGATCATCCAAGAACAGCAAATAAATCACCGTGCAGTAACTTTTTTTCTCGCAGCAATATACCTAGTTTATCCGCCAATAACAACTCCGCTTTCAAACTTTGATGTTGAAGTATTCCTGCCCGCACTGTTTCTATTCGCCATCTATTATATGCGGAAAGGAAAACTGGTTCACTCCTACATTTTTGTTGCATTAGCCTTGATGGTTAACGAGTTTGTTCCTTTAATCGTGATGGCTATGTCACTTTACGTTTTCCTGTTACACCGCAAAGAAATCATCAACGGAATAAAAACAAGAAAACTAACAAAAAACGCCATCTTTGCAGCCGCACTGCTACTGAGTGCACTCATCGTTTTTAATCTTGCCAGCGTAGTCATCACAAGTTTTAACCCAGATGCTTTAAACACAAAATGGGAATGGGGAGAATTCGGCACAAGCCCCAACGAAATAGTGACCAACGTTCTCACCAACCCACTAAAGACAATAAATGTGCTTCTAAATAATGGGCAAAACAAGCTTCTTTATTTAGGCGCCCTGTTTGGTCCCCTCGCATTTCTTTCGCTCCTAGACCCACTAACACTAATAATGACCACGCCGTGGCTAGCAGCCAGCTTGCTCTCAGTTAACCCATTATATTACGAGATTGGAACACAGTATCCTGCTTTTGTTTCGCCGTTCCTGTTTGTTTCAGCAGTAACTGGAATTAAAAAGCTAATGGACTTTAGCAGCAGGGACGTGTTGAGAAAGATTGTTTTTCTAATGTTCATAAGTTTAATTCTTAGCACCTTTTTGCTTCCAAATGACGAATACTTTTCGGTTACAGAATCCGACGAATCTACCCGCGTAGCATTAAATCTGATTCCTGCAAATGCTTCGGTTGCTGCTATGCCTGAAGTGTTTCCTCATCTGTGCAACAGGCTAGACGGTTATCCATACTTCAAAGAGGATGTAGATTATCTGCTGATTGACGTTTATTCATGGTGGTATACTGTTACGCTTCCGCAGCCAGCACACACGGCTCCCAAGTGGCGTGACGCAAAAATTGGCGATGACTACGGGATAATGGTCAACGCGAATGGGGTGTTACTATACAAAAAGGGGTACACCGGAGCCCTAGAATCCTTTGAGGGCGTAGCCTTCACATACACCTCCAGCAACGTAAAAACTGCAACTGGAAGTTTTGTTCAGGACACTGTAACCATTGGAAACTCGACTGCCACCACAGATGTGCTACTTCACACAGTCGATGATTCAACACCCCTATTCTTTGAGACGCCACAAAAAGTTCTCCCTCCCGGAAACTACAACATCACGCTAGTTCTGAAAACATCATCCACCGCACCAA
>PIXT01000193.1 GCA_003096235.1 Candidatus Bathyarchaeum sp.
ACGGCTCCAACTTCTAATGAAACAACCCGCAGCAATTGTAGACATGGGCCAAGTCGTTGACCCCGCTAAAGCAGAAACTGCAGGGTTTGTATACCGTGGATTTGGACGCGGCATCTGGACAAAATAGCACGTAACATTGTAGCTTGTTTTTCCTTTTTCAGGTGTTATAAAAGAGATTTAGTAAACCTGTTTCTTTCATTTTTTGTTTTTCTTTGTTTTTAACCGTTTTTGCTGAATGTTCAAAGTAAATACTCCAACAGGTGTTATAATCAGTAAAAGTTATGATGATAATGAAAAGTTGTAACAAATTATAAATACATCCTGATTTAGACCAAATATTCTATCTTTAAATTGGAGGAAAAAAAATGGAAAAATTAGTAAATATGCCTAAAATTTCAACTATTGCATTAATTTTACTATTAATTATTTCTGCAATTGTTGTTATTTTGCCGACTGCTATCGCACAAGACGTCGAATCAAAAAAAACATATGCATTCATTGGTGCAATTCCTAACCCCGTAGGTGTTAATCAAGATGTGTTGCTGCACGTTGGAATTACAGACTACCTAGAGTCTGCAGAAGACGGCTT
The DNA here is from genome assembly GCA_003096235.1 of Candidatus Bathyarchaeum sp. Next base: position 590 of record PIXT01000193.1, read on the forward strand.
TGAGGGACTAACAGTTACCGTTGAACGACCAGACGGAGAAACTGAAACCTTGGGACCAATCAGAACTGACTCAACAGGCGGAACCGGCTGGGTATTCAGACCCACCATGACTGGAACATATTATCTGAAAACACATTTCCCTGAACAAACATATACTTGGAAAGGGTTGTCATTTTTTGCCGGATTGGTAGGTCCAATTTTGTATGAAGCCAGCGAAAGCGATGTGCTTGAGCTTGTTGTACAAGAAGACCCAATTACTTACTATCCCGGACATTCGCTTCCAACTGAATACTGGGACCGCCCAATAGACTCACAACTCCGAGAATGGTGGCAAATTTCCGCAAGCTGGGTTCGAGACCCCGACAACTTCTACACACCATACAATGATGGACCTGAAACCGCCCACATACTATGGGCAAAAGAAATTGCTACTGGCGGTCTTGCTGGTGGTGAACTCTTTGAGTACAGTTACGGAATGGGAGATGCATACGAAGGCAAATGGCCTAGCCGATTCATACTTGCTGGAAAACTCTATTACACCTCAGGGGGAGCCAGACCTGATTTACCCATAGTTACTCATTGTGTGGACTTAAGTACCGGGGAAGAATTGTGGAATAAAATTTTCATGAACAACCAATCGATATCCTTTGGTCAAATTCTATACTGGGATTCGTACAACTATCACGGCGCTTACGCATACTTGTATGTGGCTGAAGGTGGAATGTCATTTTTCGGACCCCCACAACCCGCAAAGTGGACCGCATTTGATGCCTATACTGGCGACTGGTGTTTCACCATTGACAACGTTCCTGCAGGCACTACTTTGTATGGTCCAAACAACGAAATGTATGTGCTGTCAGTGGATACAATGAATAACCGAATGACCCTGTGGGATATGTCTGTTCTTGGAGTCAGTAGAGCCACTAGTAGCTATGATGCAGGTAGCTGGGGAAACATGGCCCACGGAAAAACCTTTGACGGATACGAAGACCCAAATGCATTCACTGTAAACGTGACAATTCCTGCAGGTTTAGCAGGAAGCGTTCAAGTAGCAGCCTATGGTGACCGGGTAATCGGTGGAAGCATAACAAATGAACAAGTCAGCCTTTGGGGCCTAAGCCTAGAAGAAGGCAACGAAGGAGATTTGTTGTTTGAAAATACTTGGGATGCACCCGCTGACTGGGCAGCAGGTAACGTTTCTGTTAGCATGAGTGCTGCTAGTTTGGAAGATAAAGTGCTAGTCATATGGACTCAACAGACTCGAAAATTCTATGGATTCAGCCTTGAAACTGGTGAATATCTGTGGGGTATTGACGAATCCGAAGATTACTTGAACGTATACTATTCCACAACTACATCTATTGCTTATGGCAAACTCTTCTCTACGGGTGCGTGTGGAATCGTTTACTGCTACGATGTGACAGACGGTGATTTGTTGTGGACATACAATGCAGACGACTATTACTCAGAAATCTTGTGGGCAAACAACTGGTGGATTAACACTTTGTTCATTACTGATGGAAAAATCTACATCGGCCATGAAGAACACTCGCCTATTGACCCTCGGCCACGTGGTGCACCGTTTTTCTGTCTTGATGTAGAAACTGGTAATCTTGTTTTCCGAATCGATGGAGCATTCCGACAAACCCACTGGGGAGGCAACGCAATCATCGGAGACAGCATAATTGCAACCATGAACACCTACGACCAACGCATATACGCTATTGGTAAAGGACCAAGCGAAACCACAATGATCGCTTCACCTAAAATTGTAAACTATGGAAGCAGTGTTATGATTGAAGGCACCGTAATGGATATTTCTGCAGGCACAGACGAGTCTCGATTGACTGCACGGTTCCCCAACGGTGTTCCAGCAGTATCGGATGCATCCATGAGTGAATGGATGAAGTACGTGTATATGCAGTTTGAGCGCCCCGCACAAGTTACTGGTGTTGAAGTACGGCTAGAAGCAGTTGACCCTAACGGAGGTTACGTCTACATTGATACTGTTACCAGTGATGGCTCAGGTATGTTCAAGAAAATGTGGAAACCTGAAATGGAAGGAGAATACACCATTATCGCTACTTTTACTGGTTCTAATGGATACTACGGCTCATACGCTGAAACCTCACTCGGAGTAGCCCCCGCATTAACAACATCAACACCCATCGACACGGACAAACCTTTAGATACTACTGAACCCGCAACCGAACCTTGGTTCATTACAACCGAACTTGCCATCATCGTGGTAGTTGCAGTAGCAGCAGTCATCGGCGTTGCAGCCTATTGGATTCTAAAACGAAAATAAACAAACATTTTCCCTCCCTCTTTTTTGGGAGTAAACCTTAAAGAAAAAGGGGCTGAAAAGACTCAAACACAAAAATGAAAAAAACAATCTGACTTGACTGTTGGAACGTTTTTTCCATTTTTTCCTTCCTTTGGTTGGGTGTGTCTGAACCTCAGCAAACCCCTTTTCTCATTTATTTGTTCACTTAGTTAAAAATTAAGATTAATTGTCCCTGCTTTTTGGGGCAATGCTTAAGTCTTTAAGGCTACAGATGCAGTGTAACTGGGTTAAGAAAAAACTATTCAAGGATTCAGGAAACAGGGTGAAAAATGTGGTCTTGACTGTTTTTAATTCGATTTCAGCTACTGAACCTGTTCTTAATGCTGGACTTTCTGGTTTACTGAATAATTTACTGTTAGACACTAATGAG
>PIXT01000194.1 GCA_003096235.1 Candidatus Bathyarchaeum sp.
CACAAGTAACTGATCCGCCTCGTGCAGGCGAATGGGGTAACTCTGTTTTGCCCTTTGGCGACTACGACCCGAACTTGAACTCTGACGGAACCAAGATAATCTTTGAACGAATGGTGGACGACGAAACAACTCATGGCATCTACGAAATTTACCTGATTAACGCTGACGGCTCTGGCGAAACTGCGTTAACATCCACAGGATATACTCAGGGAATTGCTTATTGGTCGCATTCAGACGAAAAAATTGTGTATATGGTAAGTGCCATCGGAAACCAAGGAACCTATGACCTTTACATGATGAATGCTGATGGTTCAGGTCAAACTAACATTACTCCCGACTATTATCCAACAGAATTCCTGTGCTATCACTCCATATTTTCGAAGGATGACTCAAAAGTTCTGTTCGTTGGAGAATGGTTCTTGGACTAATCTATTCAGTAAATACTGTGGCTTCAATTTCGTGCATTTAGTGCGTACTTTATTTACTGCCAAAACCCATTTCATATTGTTGGGGGAGAATTATGACACCAACTGGTTGTGGCGCTTCTGAGTTATCCAACGGAAAAACAAATTTTGTTGCAAAATGTAAATGCTTAAAGGAAATTATGGTCCGTGACGTTGTTACTGTTGTTCCTGAGACAACTTTGTATGAAGCAGCCCAAATAATGGGTGAAAAAAGGATTGGCAGTTTAATCGTTGTAAAATATAACACTCCTGTTGGAATCATAACTGAACGAGACTTTCTACGGGAAGTAGTAAACAAAGAAATTGCCCTAGAAAAAGACTGGCTAGCGGGGGGAGTGAGCATAAAAGAGGAAACCGTCGAAAACACCATGACCTACCCGCTTATAGGAGTCTCAGTTACGTCCAGCGTAAAAGAGGCAGCCCAAAAAATGATAGAGAAAAAAATTCGCCGCCTCATGGTTTTTGATGCCGGAACCCTTGTGGGAATCGTAACTGCTGCAGATTTGATTCGTTGTCTGCCTGATACTCCAGAAAAGATGCGCGCTTGGTCTGGAGTTGACTATTTTATGTCTAAACATGTGGTGACCGCAGACGAAGACACGTCCGTGGAAGACGTAGCAAAAATAATGGGTGAGAAAAGCATTGGCAGCGTAGTCATAACCAGCAGCGGAAAGCCTTTGGGAATTTTCACTGAACGTGACTTGCTCACCAAGTTTTTGGCAGCAGACAAATCCCTTAAAGTGGCAGTGGGCAAGGCTTGCTCTTCGCCCCTTGTTACTGTGGCTGTTGGAAGTAGCATCCATGACGCGGCAGAAACAATGACTGTAAAACACATCAAACGGTTACCTATCACTAAAAACGGTGACCTTGTGGGGATTCTTTCTGCCCGAGACTTGGTAGAAGCCTATGCCCGAGCAAAGTAACTAAAGCCAAACTTGGCTTATTCTTCTTTGTTATCAAAGAGTTGGATTCTGGTGTATTCTTCCCTTGCTGGATACTGAACCTCGTTGGTCAACGAAGTTTCTACTTTTTCGATGGTTTTCAGTGTTCTGATCTTGTTGACTATTTCTTGAATTTCTGTCATGTTTCTGAAAACTACCATGACCAGCAAATCGTAGGTTCCAACAATTTCACAAATTTGGAAAACGTTAGGAATTTGGGACACAAAATTAATCGTAGTTTCTGAATCATAATCTTTAGACGCTTTGATAAACAGAAATCCCTTGCCTTGGAATCCAATTTTTGCAAGGTCCACGATTGTAAAGGTTCCTCTGATTGTGCCTTTTTTTCTCAATTTTTCATATCTTGTTTGAGCGGTAACTGGGGCTATGCCAATTTCTTCTGCAATCTTCTGAAAAGGTTTCTTGGGGTCTTTCATGATTTCGTTTAGTATTGCTTTGTCAATTTCGTCCAACTGTGTTAGCCTCATTTGGTGCTCCTTATGTCGATGTTGTCATAATTGAAATGGGGTTTGTTCCAAATGTTTATTTCAATTTTCTTGACGCCTTTCTGTTTTCTTATTGTGTATTTCAGTTCGTCCATTTCTTTTACGCTCTTGGCAAAGACAAACAGGCAAAGGTCATAGTTGCCAATGGTTTGGTCGATGCCTGCTACTTTTGTGTGTTCTTGGATGATTTTGATTATGTTTTGTTCTTGGGTTTTTTCTATGTTGACTCCAATCAAAACCATGTATGGGTACCCAAAATGTACCATGAAGGTGTTTACGGCTGATCTGATTATTATTTCATTTTTTTCCAAGTTGTCTATCCTGTTTTTCACTGCTGTACTTGATATTTTACACTCTTTCGCTATGTCTTTGAGTTTTGTGCGCGCGTCTTTTATTAGTGCCCGAATGATTATGGCATCGTTTTCGTCGATTTTCTTCATAAGTCCAGCCTTTTCGAGTACATTGTTATCTGTGTCCATAAATAATTTTCATAACGTGCCGCCCATAACTGATTTAAAAAAACCAAAACATCTTCTAGGTTTTAATTGGTTTTTTTGGTTTATTCGGGGTTATTGCAAAAATATTAAATATAATTTTCCGTCAAGGGTTATTACCTTAAAGGAGAAAGATAGGTGAAAACGTCTGCAGTAGGCACACTTTGCACTACAGAGAAGGAAATAACCAACTTCCTCTTTCTTGGGACAAAGTAACGGAATAAGGAGCTGATAAGAACTCAAACACAGGAGTGAAACGTTCTTATGGTTAATACTATGGAAACGTTTCATCACTCATCAACAACTGTGGTTGAGTCTCAGCAAATCCTTATTCCACCATTTCCTTTCTAAAAAAAGCGCACTTTATTTGTGGTTAAAGTTCTGATTTTTGTGGTTGTTAGTGATTTTTGTTGTCTTTTTGGTGTTCTGGGGAGTTTTGATGTTTGTTCAAAATTTTCTTTGCAAGTTTTCATTTTTTTGACATAAAAAATCTTTTTTCAAGAATAACTGGTTCTTTTTTGTGAACATTTTGTTCATTTAAAAAAATGAACCAAATATATGTTTTTGGTTAATTATTTTTTATTTACGGCGGGTATATCCACAAATATTAAATAAAAATTGAGATGATAGGTTACTTAATCAATGGGGGATTGAAAAATGGAAATTCTACAAAAAAAGACAAAATTGACCGCGATAGTTATTATCGCTATTCTAGTGTTCTCAAGTTTAATGCTATTAACTGCTCCACTACAGGCTCAGGAAGATCATGGTGGATCTCCAGAACAAGTAGGAATGAGTGGCAGCATTGTTGGACCTAGACCAAGTGGCGTAGACATTGACTACACCTACACTAATATCGAAGCACGTTTGGCGTTTACACCTAACCCAATTGGTGTGAACCAGTTATTCACAGTTAACTTGTGGATTACACCACCACCTAGTGCAGAGCGTTTCATGAAAGACTACCAAGTTGTAATCACAAAACCTGACGGCACATCAAACACAGTTACCATTGACTCTTACGTTGCAGACGGAACGGCTTGGTTCCCATACCTTGCTGACCAAGTAGGAGAATGGACACTTCAGTTCTTCTTCCAAGGACAATACAACCCAGCAGGCTATTACAGTGACGGAATTTGGGACGCAACCGTCGAAATTCCAGGTTCAATGTGGTACGACTCAGACTACTACAGCCCAACTAACACACCCGAACAAACCCTAACCGTAACAGACGAATTCTATTACTCGTGGCCACTTTATCAGCTTCCAACCGACTATTGGGACCGCCCAATAAGTTTGGAACACCGAGAATGGGCCGCGATATCAGGCAACTATCCTTGGGCGTGGCAGGAAACATTCTCTGAATACAGCGGTGACGCAGATTACTATGGTCCATATGTTAAAGCACCTAACAGTTCACACGTTGCATGGAAGGTCCAAAGAGACGTTGCTGGTATCATCGGCGGAGAAGCTGGTGTATACGGTGACTTGGGAAGTGTTAGCGGTCCTGATGTTATCTACATGGGACGAGCCTACGAAACTTATGAAGTCATAGGAGTTGGCGACGTTGCTGGCTGTTACGATATTCGAACAGGCGAAATCTACTATGAAATTCCAGAGTCTGAAGGCGGCGTAACACCTCGCTGGATTTATTATAACCAAGGAGATCAAGCATCCGTGCCAGGTGGAGGAGCAACTAATCCTATCACAGCTACACTTTTCTCAGTAGACTCAACAAGTAATCCAAAGGAATTATACAAGATTAATC
>PIXT01000195.1 GCA_003096235.1 Candidatus Bathyarchaeum sp.
GCATACTTGAAGAATATTATTGTTAAACGAACAGGACCAAGAAACTACAGCATTTCCCATGCTCGAATCATTAAATCGTTTGTGGATAGTCTTTCAGGAAATGGTGACCCGCTAGTTACTCCTGAAATGGGATATGAAAACGTCCAAGTCGTTGAACAAATTTGCAAACAAATAGACGAAATAACCCAAAAAGAAACAAAAACCGGTAAAAATTGAAGGCACAGACCGGCTGAGCAAAAGAGTCTCCTAAACAAGAGAAAGCAAAATCATTTACCAAAAATTAAGGTCCACTTGTTTTTCGCAATACATGTTTAACAGTGTTTTCTGTCTCCACGTGAACTAGACGATGTGTTTTGCCACAGATTGGGCATGACAAATCGTGTCCAGTGTCCAGTTCTCGTTTGGTTACCTTTTTCTGTGCAGTAGCCTGTTGCTTTTCCTTCAATTTTTCTTCTGGGGAAAAGTCTGTAAGCCCCCACGCGCGTTCTAGAACAAAAAGGGTTACTAGTTCTTTTTCATTGCCTGTTTTGTGTAAAGTAACCAAGTATTTTCCGGGTGCCTTTTTTCCAGTTGCGGCTTCATAGGATTTAATTTCATAGTTTTCCTTGATTACTGCAGGAACTTCGTCAACAGTGGAAACAACATTTCGTTTCAGCTTGTTATGATCATCCGATTCGGTTAAAGAAATTACGTCATAGAGCATGCCATCAATTAGGCTGTTTTGAAAAAGCATTGACTTTCCCTCCAACTGTGAAAAACGAACGCCAGCAGGACATTTTACTGCCTTGATTGTAAGTTTTCCTTGTTCGGGGTCTTTGCATAGTTTGAATAACCATTCACCAGTAAGAAAATCGTTAACGCGATAAAAATCCACTTCACCTGTTCGTAACTGCCGCAGACTCATATCATACCATGAGTCTTCAGGTCGTTTTTCAATTTGTCTAACTTTAATATGTTTTATAAAATTCAAAGCCCACTGCACCATTATCAGCATCTGGTTTTGTGAAGTTTAAGATTTTCGGGAAAAAAACTGTACATAATAGAAGAACAAACAAAAAATAACTAAAAAATAAAACAAAAAAGGAAAAGGGAAAAAATTCCCTTATAGATTGTGGTTTTAACCTGCGATTTTCTGGCGGATAGTAATTACTGCAAAGATTGCTGCGACTGCTGCAACCAGAGCTAGTACTACTGCGATCCATGCGGGCATGTTGTCTACGTTGCCTTTGACGTCTGTGATGTCTGCTTGTAGAGTTCCAACTGCTGTTTCGATTGTTGCGGTGTTGCCATCAATGGATGTGATTGTTCCTTCAAGGGTTCCCAAAGTAGTTTGTACTGTGGCTACATCACCAGCAACTGCAGTTACTACAGCTTCTAGGTCTGCAACAGCTACTTTGATAGAGTCAATGTCAGCTGAAAGAACGCTAATGTCCAATGCGGAAACTAGGTTCTTTACGCTTGTAACATCTCCTTTGATTGTTACAACATTACCATCAATGTCAGAAATCATGTCAGTCATGTCGTCGAGTTGGTCCTTTACTTCATCAATTCCATCCATGACAGAATCGAGAGTTGCAGGTACGGAAACAGTGAACAGGTTAGTTGAAATAAGTGCAGTTGTGCCAGCATTAGTTGCAGTAAAGTTCCATGTTCCTACGGTAGCATCTGCAGGTAGTTGAGCAGTGTGAGTTGGGTATGAAAGTACATATGATGCAGCGGTAATCATTTGCCAATCGCCAGGAGCGATTACACCGCTCGCCAAGAGAACGCCGTTAGGATCTTTAATGTTCCAGTTAATGCTGTAGGATAACCCTTCGTTAGCACTACCAGATACACTTAGTACATCGCCTTGAGCATATTCGGTCGCACGTGTTTGTAATGATAAACTGAGGATAATTACTGTGTAAGCTTTGGAAGCTGTAACACCTTTAGCATCAGTTGCAGTTATTGTGTGTGCACCAATTGATGCAGCAGCAGGGACATTGAAGCTTGTAGTGAATGAACCATCAGAACCAGTAACAACTGCAGCTACATCAGTATCATCAAAAGTAATTGTCAGCAGTTTGTTCGCAGTGAACCAAGTTCCAGCAACGGTTACAGCACTACCTACTTTGCCTGCGCCAGGAGTAACAGTAATAGCAGCATTTTGAATCAAAGTGAAAGTTGCATCAGCAGCTATTGGAGATGCTGCATTGTCAATTGCTCTAATTGTGTAGTCGGTTCCTGGAGCAGTAGCATCTGGAAGTAGAGGTACTGAAAAGGTTACTGTGAAAGTGCCAGTGGCATCAATTGGACTGTCGTTAACTACTGTAACATAGGTTGTGCCAATCAACCATCGTAGGTCAACTAGCATATTTGCAGTGAAACCTCTTCCGGTAACTTGTAATGTTGAAGCTGCAAGTCCTTTAATTGGGGTGACCACAATGTATGGACCCACAACAAGTTCAGCTGAAGCAGTATTTGCAGTTGAATCAGTTGCACGTACGTTAGGGTCAGCATTTGCTAGAGTTGCAGGAATTGTGAAAGTGCATGTGAATGAACCTAATGGACTTGTTTGAGGTGCAATTGGAGCAGTAGTTAGTGCCAACCATGCTGTACCATTCCAGTATTCCATTGAGATGGTTTTTGAGCTGTTGAAACCAGTGCCTGTTACTTCAATAGCATCGCCTGGAAGACCCACTGCAGGATCAATTGCAATACCAGAGGTAATTGTGTATGTTGCAGTTGCAGGTGCTTCGTCACTGCTAAGGTCGTCAACTGTTAGATAGTGAACGCCTACTTTTGCTTCAGGAATAGTTACAACAATTGTGTAAGCAGTTCCTGTAGCATATACTCGGCCTAATTCACCTGAGGTTCCATCCCAAGCGTGAATTTGGTCCCAATAAAGGACTACTTCACCACCAACAGTAGTAGTGGTACCCGTAATGGTTACAGTTGTTCCTGGTGCGCCAGTATCGGAAGGAGCCACTGCACCGATTGTCACGGCACCAAATACGGTGCCAGGTAGAATTGCAAAGGTCATTGAAAGCGTCAAAATCGTAATCATGAGGGTTGTGTACATTTTTTTATTTATTTGCATTTTTATTTTTTCTCCGTTTATTTATTGGAGGCATTGCTGATAGTATCAGCTTCTTGCCTCACCTGTCTATTCGGATTCGTTGAACAGATATTTATATTTAATGTGCAC
>PIXT01000196.1 GCA_003096235.1 Candidatus Bathyarchaeum sp.
AAACTGAAAAAGCTAGGAGCAGACAATTTTCATTTCAGCGTAGCTATGCCACTATACGGAACAGAACTCTATGAACAGGCTAAGAATGGAGGCTTCTTAAGTGAAAACTTTAGTGAAGAAACGTTAGCGGGCACTGAACCTCTAATTGAAACTGCAGAATTCACAACTAAAGAAGTGCTTGAACTTTGTCTGCGAGCGAATGAAGTGAACCAAACGATTACGCGTGATAAAATACTAAAAGCCATCCGTGACCCAAAGAAGGCAATGAGTATATTAAAAGCGTCATTGGGAAAAATGAAGACAAACTAAATTGAAGCCATTTACATTAAGACAAATACAGGCGTCAATCTACCCAAGTTATTGAGGCTAGATGTTTCGTCGTAAGACACTCAAAAAGCCGTCACGTCTAATTGTCCGAAGTATCCGCTTCGGTGACCTGTTGAATTGTTTGTGAAAGCGTTTCTGAATATTATACACCATTTCATAATCGAAATCATCGGTTTTTACGTATGCCACAAAATCGTCGACGCGCTCGTATAGACCCTTTGCCAGAATTTCATCATATATATCGCTGCCTGGATACCCTACGAAGATGTTGAATCGAACCCAATCAGGGTCTAACTTTCGTGCAAACTTGAACGTAGTTTTCATGTCTTGCACTGTTTCTCCAGGTAACCCTAACATGAAAGAACTGGCTGTCCTGATGTCTTCTTCGCTACAGAGCTTAAACACATCAAGAGCTTGCTGAAGAGTAATTTGTTTATTGATCCTTTTTAGAATATGAGAAGAACCTGATTCAACTCCAAACCAGATAGTTTTGCATCCAGCAGCCTTCATTTCTTTAAGCAGTTCCCGCGAGATTAAGTCAACTCGAGTGTCGCAAACCCATTCAAGATCCAATTTCGACTTTTTTATTTCCCTGCATAGTTCTATTGTTCTTTTTTTATTAATGGTGAAATTGTCACCTACAAAATAGATTCCTTTTGTGCCATAGTTATTGACTAGATGATGAAGCTCGTCTACAACACGATTGGGACTGAATGCGCGACATTTTGAGCCCCACAGTTTCTTTGTCTCACAAAACGCACAATTGTATGGGCATCCTCGTATCACGTTCATTGTATCTACTGGCTTAACGCTGAGATACTCCATTGTTCTTGAGTAAAGGTGCATAGGCAGTAAATGTCTTGCCGGAAAAGGAACCTGATCTAAATCACTAATAAACGTCGGAGCATTCTTTGCAATTGTTTCTCCATTGCGGTACGCAACACCTGGAATCTGGGCAACATCTGAAGCACCTTCATGTTTCATAATGCTTTTTGCAAGTTCCACAATTGCATGTTCGCCTTCTCCCATGACCACATAGTCAATCTCTGGATGCTGCAACAAGCTTTCTGGCAGATACGAGCCATGCCAACCGCCAACAACAACCTTGCATGAAGGAAGAACCTCTTTAACTGCCTTAGCGGTTTCGACACATCGTCCGTAAGTTACAGAACCACAGGTCATGCCCAATATTTCTGGGGCAAGCTTCTTGACTTCTTTTTTAAGTTCGTCAATTGGCGTTTTTAGGAGATAATTATCAAGCGCATTTACTGTGAATCCTGCCTTTTCAAGTGACCCTGCAACATAGGCTAATCCTAACGGAGGAAATCTTCTGCCAAGACCCCAAGGTGAATCATCTGGCGGAGCAGTGGTCATCAACAAAATCATTTGCAGGTTTCTCCGTTGATAATGTGTGAATTAGTATAGCACACATAAGTCCTCAAATAATAAGTTTTGTACTACGGATTCACGCACCCAAGTGCAACAAACAAATCGCATCTTTCATAGTGACTCAAAAACGAAATCGTTTTTAAATTGCAATTATACTAACAGGTTATCAATCTGGATGGGTCTGATTTAAAATGGCATGTCCTGGTCCACCAAAAAAACTTCAAGGTCCGTTGATGATTACTTCTTGGAGAGCAACTGGCGCGTGTAATTATAGCTGCCTATATTGTAATGTTGACGCAAATACGAACCCAGCTCCTGATGAATTAGATACTGAATGGGGATTGCGTCTTGTTGACCAAATTGCAGAATTTGGTTCTCAGTGGTTTGGATTGAAGGGGGGAGAGCCTCTTTTACGCAAAGACATCTTTACGTTGATTGCGCACGCGAAAGATTTGGGACTTGAAGTTTGTCTGCTAACCAATGGGTACTATGTGGATGGAGAAATTCTTGAGAATCTAGCTAAGTATAATGTCTATACGTCCATTAGTATAGATGGTTCAGAAAAAGCGAATGATTCACTAAGGGGAAAGGGTTCATACAAAGCAGCCCTGTCAGCTATTCAAAAACTGTCAAAGGCTGGAATCTTGAACGGCTTATCCATGGCAATCACAAACCGCAATCTCAACGAAGCAGATCACATAGTTAACTTGGCAGAAGAATACGGCGCAAGGTTTGTTTGGTTTAATCATCTGGTTCCAACTGGAAGAGCTAAACGTAATTTGGATTTGGAGCCAACTCCTGAGCAGTATGAAGTTTTTCTGAGTCACCTGTACGATTTATCCAAAAAGAAATACAAGGTTGAGTTCGATTTTAACATACATTGTCCCCATTACATCAGAGTATTCAGAGACAGAGACCCCGAAGGCTTCTGTGAATGGGTCAACAAAGCAACACATACAGCCAAATGCATTTACTTCTTGTTTGGCGGATACTTGAGTGTCCTAGAGAACGGTGACGTAATTCCATGCTTCTATTCAGAGGACTTGAAGATTGGAAACATCAAAGAAAACAGCCTACAAGAACTCTGGGATAAAATGCAGAACTCAGAATTCTACCAGAAACTACAAAACCCCGATAATCTGGAGGGCAAGTGTGGAATCTGCGAACTTCGGCAACTATGTGGTGGCTGCAGGACTAGAGCCTACGCTCTCACAGGTTCCTATTTTGGGTCTGACCCAGCGTGCCTGTATGAGCCTAAAGGTGACACCCAAGAAAAAACAAAGAAATAGACAAAAGGTCTTAACAGCATGTAGCGTTTGCGCTGTTAAGAGGATTGTTAACGGTGACCTGTGATGCAAGCAGATTTGGCGTTAGTAGATGGAAACGTCTTAACCATGAATCCTTATCAGCCCAACGCTGAAGCAATAGCCATAAAGAAAAACAGAATAATTAAGGTCTGCACAACCAAAGAAATTAGTTCATTGATTGGAAAAGACACAAAAGTCATTAATTTACAGGGAAAAACAGTTGTTCCCGGTTTGATAGACGCGCATATCCATGTTGCGGATTTTGGAAAGTTCTTAACATGGATCGACTTGAAAGACGCAAATTCCATCACAGAACTGCAAAGCAGACTCAGAGAACGTGTGCAGAAGATACCTACAGGAAGATGGATTATCGGCAGTGGATGGGATCAAACGCGTTTTGTTGAAAAACGTTATCCAAATCGTTTTGACCTAGATGAAGCTTCGCCAGACAATCCCGTGATTCTTTACCACCAATGTGGACGCGTATGTGTTGTTAACAGTAAAGCCCTAGAAACGGCGAACGTAACAAACCAGACATTGACTCCGGCAGATGGAACTATCGAAAAAGACGCTGAAACTGGAGAAACAACAGGCATCCTACGAGAAAACGCAACCGATCTAGTGTGGAAAACAA
>PIXT01000197.1 GCA_003096235.1 Candidatus Bathyarchaeum sp.
CTTACTGAAGTTCGAACTTTTGTCTGCACTAACTGCTGGGATTATCTTGAAATGATCAGGTTAAGCGATTTGCCTGACCATCCTGTATGCCCAAAATGTGGTTCTCCATCGTTGGGAGTGCTTAGAATGGAAGAATCTGGTGTTCAGTCCTTGGTTGACAAACGTGCAGAAAAACTGACCAAAAGCGAGCAACAAATTAATAATCTGGCGTTGAGGACGGCTAGGCTTGTTTCCAAATACGGAAAAACTGCTGCAGTGTCTCTTTGTGGACGAAACCTGCAAATCAGTGACGCAGAAGAAGTCCTAGAGCAAGAGAACAAACTTTCAGACCACTTCTTTGAACTAATAACAGAAGCCGAAAAGAAATCACTAAAACGCAAATTCTGGTAACCTTTTCGCCGTTATGATGTGCTGTTATCTGTTTTTGTTTAGGTACTTGTAGATGAAACGTATTGGTGCAGGTCCAACAGATGTTTTTCCACCCCTCTCGTCTCGTATCATAGCTGCCATGTCATAATTGTATTCTTCTTTGCACTTATGGATCAGATTCTTGGCTTGTTTGCTGCCATACGAAAACAGGAACTTTAACCCATAGCCCTTAACTCCGCTATTTGTCAAGAAATATTCCTGCAGAAGTGTCCTCCCCCAGTCAATGTTGTGCTCCCAGCACTTGAGGAAAAGCTCAGCCTGCTTAGGTGTCATATTCTTGATACTAAATGATTCTGTTGTGTCTTTGAGTCCTCCCATTGAAACAAGAAACAGCGGAACAATCAAACTCTTGAAACTCTTCAACTCCTCCAGAAGGTCGATGGTTAATTCAAGGTCTTTGTCCGTTTCGTCAGGAAAACCAATAATCAAAGTTGCACATGGAACCCACCAGTTCTTTTCCATAATCTCAAATGCATCTACAACAACCTGCGGCCAGTCCTTTGGCTCAAAGGGTCTGCATTTTCCTTTCATGTTTGACTCAATCAGCTTGGGGCTGCCTGTTTCTAATCCTGTTTGCCCGCTAAGCCATCTGCCGTTTTCGCCTGCACCAAGAATATTTGATATCTCTTCAACAACTTCTGGTGCACTTGCAATGGAAGATAGCGCAAAGTGGCTCATGCCGACCGTTTTTACTCCGGGATGGTTTTTGACTGTTTTGAAAAGGTCCACAACTGCTTCTGGGTTCACTTCTAAGCCTTTAGCTTTGTATCTTAGTACATCTTCTGCATGAAGTAGTGGTCGTCTTCCAGCCCTAAGGTTTACTTCAACTTCCTTTAAGATGTCGCGTATTGGGATGCATCGGTATGTTTGAAGTGTGGGCACGCAAAAGTCGCAGCCACGTCCACATCCTCGGGCGATTTCAACTATTCCGTCTATTGTTGCCTCTTTGATTAGTGGGATTTCTTGTGTTTCAACAACTTTTCCCTGCACAACCTCTGGCAGTGTTTCGTTGTTTACTGCTTTCTCGAAAAGAGAACCCGCAACTTTTTCGCTTTCGCCAACAACTACACAATCTATCCCCAATTCCCTTCGAGCTTTTGTGTTTTCAAGTTGCCATGCTCCAGGACCTCCAACAACTATTCGGGGTCTATGTTTTCTTATTGCAGGCTGGTTTAGCAGTTCCTTGAATTTAATGTTCATGTATGCTTTACCGTTAAACAGTTGAGTAAACGTGGAAGTGGCGGGTGCTACGCCTAATGGGTCAGTTTCTGTGATTCCAACAACTTTTGTTTTGGAACCTACAACTTCGTTGAGGTGTTCTGGGTGAGCAACTATAACCTCTTCCCTTTTGAAACCATGCTCCAGCAAGACTGCTTCAACTTTTCTTGTTCCACATGGAGCATATTTAACCGAGCCATCCTCATTTACTGGAACCGACGGGCAAAACATCGAAAAGTAAAGCCAGTCGGGAATCAGCCCTTTTGGTACGCAGGCGCTAAATCCAAGAAAAATTCCTCCACTGTACTCGCTCATTAGCGTTCTGTCCGCTGTTAAAACAACTTTGTATCCTTCACTTGTTTTTCTAGCCAACAAGTGACCCCCTCTGTAAAACAAATTATGCGTATGTATAATTTAACTCAGTCGGTTGTTTGAAAATGGCGTTTTATACAAAAAGTAGCTATGATTTTATTTCATAATTCTTCGAAAACCATAAAAGCAAGAGCTTATCTATAACACAAAATCAAAGAGGAGAACCTGCTTTGTTTCTTGCACCTTTTGTTGCTACGCCCACGCCAGTAGTGCGTCAAATGCTCATTTTAGCTGAACTTAAATCCGGAGAGGTCCTGTATGATTTGGGTTCCGGAGATGGTCGAGCAGTTATCATGGCTGCCAAAGAGTTCGGAGCAAACTCTGTTGGAGTTGAACTCAGAGACGACCTAGCAAAGAGAGCATTAACTAACATCAATGAACTCCGTTTAAACGAGAAATCGAAAATCATACAAAGAGACATATTTGATGTTGACCTGTCCGCTGCTAACGTTGTCTTCTTATATCTGACAACCAGTGCAAACGAAAGAATTAAACCAAAACTGGAAGCAGAACTCAAAACTGGAACCCGAGTTGTTTCCCACGATTACGAAATTTTAGGGTGGACCGCCAAGAACGTTGACAATTTCTGTGAAAACCCTAAACTAGGCTACCCGTCTCATACCCTGTATGTCTATGAAGTGTAGCTTTGTGAATTGTTACAGCGGTTTTGTTCTGAATCAAAGCAGAGACACTTAAATTATTTGATTTCTTGTGTATTGCCAAATTTACAGATTAATTTCGTGTCTTGGCTGATAAACAATGAATCCTGTATCTTGGAGAAACGTGAAGTCTTGGAAGTGTACCGAATGTGGCATGTGCTGCAGAGACTATCATGTAGTTCTAAATTTTAATGAGTGGGTGAACATCGTCAGAAAATATGGTGCACAATCTACAATGCCCACCGTAAACAAGTTGCTTTTGGGAAAAAAGAGTGACGGAACCTGCTGCTTCTTAACCTGCATGGGGGACAATTGCATCTGCGGACTACAGTACATGAAACCTTTAGCTTGTAAAATCTGGCCCTTCAAAGTCTTTGACAACCCAAAGTTTGGCAACCCAAATGAAGCACTCTACACGTATCGAAACCGAAACTTCTTCATCTATGTAGACCCTGCGTGCACGGGATTAACTTTGGGAAAGCCCTCTCCAGAGTTCAAGTATAAAACATTGCCTGAGTTCATAGATGTCGCTGTGGGTATTCGCAGAAAACAACTGCATTCTACATCAAAGATTCAATTCAGACCCAACCACAGTCCATTCCGAGGAAGAACCATAATCTAAGCCTCACTGTTACTTGACACTTATACACTTTAACCGTTATCTGACACCTGCACAAAAAGCAACCATGTTATACACATCTTGTTTTTCTTCACACTCTCTTTATAAGCAATAACGCCGTTATAATCTTGTGAATGCCATTGCGACCACCATGCGAAGTTGTTGTCCGTTCAGTTCTACCAGCATTTCGATCTCTAATAGCTAGGCGCCTGATAGAAAACTTCAATTTTTCTCAAGTGGCTGCAGCTAAAAAACTTGGAACCACCCAAGCCTCCATAAGCCATTATATTTACTCAAAACGAGGCGAAAAGATGGTTAAGAAACTTGAAGCATCTCCCTCTGTGCGAACAATAGTGGATGAAATATCTGAAGGCATAGCCGACGATAAAATCAGTCCATTAGATGCTATGCTACATTTCTGCAAGTTATGCGAAGCTCTAAGGTCTGGAGACATGATCAGCGACTGGAACAAAGGCTGCTTAGCTGTTCCACAAGCCTGCAATGTTTGCCCACCAACAACCAAAAAGAACTGAGCCCAGCACTCTATGTGCGTTCGGCTTTTTCCCTAACGCTTTTGACCAAACACCCTAAAGAGATGCAGTGCACAATAGTTATGCACCTGTAAACATTATTGTATGAACCACGGTGACATATATATGCCCAAGAAGCGCCACAGACACTCTCTTAAATCTAAAGATACAAAGAGGTTTCTCCTAGAAGCTTCAGAACTGCTAGGAATAGACATTGAACAATTTCTTGAATCAAAAGCTCGCGTCGAGGTAAATGAAACTGAAACCGCTGAAATCTTCATTTTTAACGGAAGACCCCTCTTGGCAAGGTCCAATGAACAGCTTTTTCCAACCCTATCATTTGAAGAGCTTTTCTCCATTATTCCAAAAATAGTTGTTGACATGGGGGCTGTCCCTTATGTTTGTAAGGGTGCGGACGTGATGGCGCCTGGTGTTCGTGATGTAAAAGGCGAATTCAAAGAGAATGATCTTCTTTTTGTAGTTGATGAACGGCACGGTAAGCCCTTAGCTGTAGGTGTAGCACTTTGCAGTTCTGAATACATGAAAACTGTCAAGAGCGGAAAAACAGTGAAAAATCTTCACTACGTGGGCGACAAACTCTGGAACTGCCTGAAGGCATCTTAATCGCCTTTTTTGTTTCGTGGAGATTCAGAAAAAATTGAAAAACAGTAAATGGGCTTTAAGAATTATAAAATGCTAATTCGAAACCTAGATTTTTGAAGATTAAAGGCTGCATCAAGCGGAAATGTTTAAAATAAAACTTCTGTAACTAATTAAGGAAGTGACATCATTTGTCAACATCAGAACGGGAGAACGAAAAAAATCAAAAGAAAGCCTACCTGAAAGCATTGCCCCTGCGAAACCTCGCAGACGTAGAAGTCATCAAACACGAACTCAACTTGGGAAACATCCTCATCCTTAAAATCACTCCTCTGGCTAACAAGAACGTTGAAGACGTCAAAAAAGCAGTGAACGAACTTTCTGTATTCACTCAATCCATAGGAGGCGACATCGCCAGCCTAGGAGAAGAGCGAGTAGTTATAGTACCGCAATCAATCAAAATCTGGCGCCCAGAAACAGTTGTCCCTAAAAAAGCGCCTACCGCAGCTTAATTGTTTCCAGAACTTCTGGAACCAAAGATTCCACATTATATTTTCTCTTGAACAGATTAGCCATACTCAAACTCTTTGATTTTTCACCGTGAAGAACAATTATTCTCTCAGGCTTTGGCTTCAACCGATGAAGATAATTGATAAGCTGCCTTCTATCAGAGTGACCAGAAAACCCTCTAACAGACTCAACCTGCATTGCAACCTTCATCACTTCCATCTTACCATTGCTGTTTATGATGGGCGCCTCAGTTAAGCCCTTTTGAAGCCTTGAACCCATTGTTCCATCAATCTGATAGCTGACAAAGATTATCGTGTTGCGTTCATCACCTGCTAAGCGCTTGAAATAATCGATTACTGGTCCACCTTCAAGCATGCCTGACGTAGCCAAGATTATACATTGATCTCCATCAACGATCTCTTCCCTTGCGCTGGGATGCTCAACAATAGTGAAATAGTCTGACTGGAACGGATTGACTCCCTCATACAGGATGCTGTTTCTCACGTTTTTAGCTAGATACTCTGGGTATGCCGTGTGGATTGCTGTTGCTTCAGAGATCATGCCTTCTACAAAGACTGGAGCCTCTTTTAGCAGTCCTCGTCGCATATAGTCGTCGATAATCAGCATGATTTCTTGGGCTCTTCCCACAGCGGGTACAGGAATCAAAACTTTTCCTTCCCTGTCCAGAGTCTGATTAATTATGCTGGTGATGAGTTGCTCTGATTCTCCCCTTGTGGGCATAATATCGTCAGGAGCTCCGTATGTGCTTTCGGTAATTATTGTTTCTACTCTTGGAAACATGGAAACAGCAGGTTCAAGAAGCATCGATTTGCCATACTTGTAATCTCCAGTGTAAACCAAGTTGTGGAGTCCCTCGCCTATGTGTAGATGAACCAGTGATGAGCCAAGAATGTGACCCGAGTTGTGTAAAGTCAAGCGTATGTCTGGAGCAATATCTGTTACAGAACCATATCGCAGAGGAATCGTATGCATCACCGTGTCTCTTACGTCCTTTTGACCGTAAGGCGGCATAACTCCCTGCTTGTTGGCAACATCTAGGTAATCTAGCTGAAGCAAAGTCATCAGACTTGAAGTAGGAGCCGAACAGTAGACTGGTCCGTCGTATCCATACTTGAACAAAAATGGAAGAAATCCACAGTGATCCAAGTGCGCGTGACTTATAACCACAGCATCTAGAGTGTCTAAATCAAACTGCGGTGTATCCAATCTTGGAAATGCTACCGTGGAACTTGTAGACCCTGGGTTGATTCCGCAATCAAGTAACACGTTGCTTTCTCTTGTTTGAACAAGAATTGCTGATCTTCCTACTTGCCGAAAGCCGCCCAAAGCAGTTAGGCGAACGTCTCCAACTTCATGGACTGAGGGTCTAAAAATTCGTTCACCAATTGCCCGCAGTATTCTTTCTCGTTCTTTGCTTTCTGAGTAAAGAAAATGTCGCATATGCGCGATAATTTTGGATGGTATTGGCGGGCTTCTTAGAATTCGGGGTCGCCATCGCGTCTTTTTAATGATATCCTGCAAGACCCCTCCGTTTTTTCCAATAACCACTCCTGGTTTTTTTGCCTCTATAATAACTTCTCCGAGGCTTGGATCAAAATTTATGTTTGTGATTTCTGCTTCTTCAGAAACAATCTCTTTTATTATGCGTTCTGTGTCCCGTTCTTTAGCTCTTATAGATGGGTCAGAACGTACAACTATCCTTTTTCTAATCAGCTTGACTATTTCTGCGATTATGAAACTTTGTTCAACTAGAACCTCTGGCTTTTTTGTGTAAACCGCAAGAGCTGGACCTTCATACTCTATACGTGTGACTTCCGCCTCTGGAGGTATTTTTTGCAGTATGTGCTGACTTATGTCTACTTGGTCTTTTCCAGATGATGTCAAGCTGTGTTAACGCTCCTCAGGAGCCCCCTAGAATTGCCTTTTTTTCTTCTGTGCTTAGTGAACGGTACCCTTCTTTGGTTATGGTTGCTATGTCGTAGTTGTTTCCGCTTGCTATGTCTCTTTTCATAGCTGAGTCAACAGCGCGCACAACCACTGGCAATATTTCTTTTATTGTGGCGCCTTCTTTGTATTTGTCCTCTAAGACTCCGTAAGCTATGGGGGAACCTGAACCTGTAGCGACACATTTTTCTTCTGTGAGGCTGCCCAACGGGTCTAATGAAAATACGTGTGGACCTGTAGAGTCAAATCCTCCAACTAGAATCTGTGCCATTAGTCCTCCGCGTGCAGAAAAGAGGACGTTTGATACTAGGCGGGATGCGGATTTTATTGGCATTGGTCTGCCATTGTTTAGTTTGTATAGTTTGGCGTTGACTTTGAGTACTTCAACGACGTACTGTGCATCTGCAACACCGCCTGAAATGGTCATGCCGATGTGGTCATCTATCTGGTAAATCTTTTTGCCCGTTTTGTGGGCTACAAAATATCCCATTGTTACACGGGTGTCAGATGATAGGATAACGCCGTCGGTGCAAACTACGCCGACTGTGGTTGTTCCTTTTAATGCTAATTTTTCAATGTTTTCTTGCATTTTTTGTGTCCCCCGAAAATTGGATATACATTAGAATTGACTCGGGAGAAGTCAGAGGTGTATATACATCCTCGGCGTATTTAAAAACATTTCGAAACCCCCATATTTATTGTTGATACGCCCCGTTTTTCTTGCGGGAACCCTGAAACTTAATATGTAGCCTTTAATCATATGCGTGATTGCGTTGGAAATGCAGTTACATCGAATGCAGCTTCCCCGTGAAGTTGTAGTTGGAAACGAAACTTTACCTCTTTTAAGCGAGATTTGCAAGCGTTTGGGCTTTTGCGAATCTGCTCTTGTAGTGACGGGTCCGGATACCCAAAATATTGCTGGTCGTAGGGTTATCGATTTGCTTAGCGACAAGGGAATGACTGTTGATTATCTTGTCGTGAATTCTTCGACCATGCAGGAAGTTCAAGCTGTTGAAGAAAGAATTAAGGAGTTAAAGCCAGAAATAGTTCTTGGCGTTGGCGGTGGAACAAAAATTGATGTTGCAAAACTGAGTTCTACGCGCCAGAAAATTCCTTTCATAAGTGTGCCGACAACTGCTTCTCATGATGGGCTTGCCAGTTCTGTGGCTGCTGTTAAAGGCTTGGATAAGCCTTACTCTGTTATGGCTCACTCGCCTATGGCTATAGTGGCGGACACTGACATCATTATTCGTTCTGATTACCGTTTTACTGCTAGCGGGTGCGGAGACATCATTTCTAAATTCACGTCTGTTCGAGACTGGGAGTTAGCCTACAAAGTAAAGAATGAGTATTATGGCGAGTATGCAGCGAGTTTGGCTCTTATGAGTGCAAGGCTCATTACAAAAAATGCTGATGTGATAAAGCCTGGAGCCGAAGAGGGTCTTCGTCTTGTTTTGGAGGCTCTGATAAGCTGTGGGGTTGCCATGAGCATTGCGGGAAGCAGCAAACCTTGTAGCGGCTCAGAGCACCTGTTTAGTCATTCTCTGGATGTGGTTGAGTCGAACGGAGGATTGCACGGAGAACAGTGTGGTGTGGGAACGATAATGATGGCTTATCTGTATGACCTAGATTGGAAAGCAATCAAAGACACGCTACAAAAGGCTGGGGCACCAACAACTGCTGAAGAACTTGGAGTGGAATCGGACTCCATCATTAATGCTTTGGTGCAGGCTTGTACTATACGTCCAGAGCGATACACAATTTTGGATACGAAAAAGTTGGATTACACCTCTGCCAAGAAACTAGCTAAGGTTACCGGCGTAATCTCTTAGCTTTTTGGTGTTTATTTTTTTGATTGCTTCTTTTTGGGTACGTATCTGATGGAGTAAACTGTTCCTGAGCTGACTAGACTGTTGAATTTGCCGTGAACGATAGCAACTGTGTTGTAGCTGTGGCTCGGATGTTTTTGGGTTTTGGTTTTTATGTTTATATCTGTGAAGTTTTTGCTTGTTTTTTTGTGTGTTTTGTTTGGATTTTTTGGTTCCAAGTGTTATTCACCGTTTTGAATGTAGTCTTGTCTGATTGCATCATACTTATCTATAATGTTCGAATATTTATATTTTTGTATGAATTACATTCATATTATCTAAACTTATTGTGCCTGAAATCCGTCTTCTTTACTCGTCGGGTCTTGCCTTCACTTTCTGCGGGTCAAAAATGTGTTGCCAAAAGGGTGTTTCAAGTTTAGTTAAGGGTGTTAATGATTGATGTTATGCATGTGTTGGTATCTATGCTTGTTTAAATGTGTCCTGCGGATAATTATGGAAAAGGAGCCGTTTTTGGCAGCTAACGATATATCTACATGTTAACAACAGTTATTTCGTTCTTTTATAGTAGCTTTCGACTGGGTGTTAGAATTTGATCTCATGGAAGTACTCTTTCGAGAAAATAGGCAAGGATTTGGAATTAGC
>PIXT01000198.1 GCA_003096235.1 Candidatus Bathyarchaeum sp.
AAAACTTGTGTGCGACATGGCGATTGGCGGAATCGGCAAACTACGAAAACCAGTACAAGTGACAGCGAAGAATGGTAAAGTAGAAAACGTGTCTTCAGAAGATAAAGAGCACTTATCCAGAATCAAAGAAACTTTTCAGACAGATAGTTGGGCAAATGTTGTGGGAGAGTTCGCCTTCGGAATCAACGCCAAAGCAAGGTTTGTGGACGAGTTTCTTGAAGCAGAAAAGATGTTGGGAACAGTTCATGTTGCTTTTGGAGCGAACACTGACATGCCCGGAGGCAAAAACCCATCAAAGAACCATATGGATATGATGATATCGGAGCCCACAGTAACGGTGACTAAACAGAACGGAGAAATAGTTACAATACTGCACAAGGGACAGTTCCAAATACTGAATTAGTTTGGGTAGCTTCCAGCGGTTTCAAATGCAATAAAACCGCAGGTTTCAGTGGTATGACCTCGTTCGCTGTCTCCTACTTGATCTTCATCAACAGCTAAACCTGCCTGAGTTTGGCTTATTGAATAATCAAGTGTCCAACCGCCATTATTACCGTCCATTTCTAGCAGTGTGGAGATTAAAACTGCGGGAGACGTATCAAAGGTTTGGGAAAAGGATGTGCTGTATGGTGGAGAGTTTGTTAATCCTGCGACAGTATCGGTTGTTTGCTTTATGTCATACTTGATTCCAGCAACTTCGCTGCAGCCTTCTTCAAAGATTATGTAACCCACTGTTTCAGTACCGTGAGAATTTGCTGCTTCAGCACCATTCAGTGCAATTCTGAAACAGTCATCGCCAGAACTTGGGGGAGCTGTTCTGCTATCTTCCTTGGAAATGTATGTTGTTATCCATGAGGGGTCATTGTAGCTCATAGCTTGATGACAGACAATGATGTTGCCAGAATAATCTTGTCCAAAAGTTCGTGTATCATAATCCCAGTTATTGTTTTCTCCAACCGTGTCTGTAGTGTACTTTCTAGCCTCCACTTTTAGGGGATAATTCCAAACACCTTCCTCCACAACCAAATAGTGAACAACAGTGTCAGGGCAAACGGCAGAGGAGGGATTTTGAACCATAACGTTGAAGCTGGAACCGCAAACATCTGTTAAACGAACAGACCTTGGCACCCCAGAACTGTACTCGGGTGCGCAAACAATAATTGGACTACAATAGCTATTTTGCAAGTTTACCTGAGTGAACACGTCATTTACAGTTGTGGTTCCCCATTCCATTTTAAAAGACACCGAATTTGGAGGCGCCTTAGCTACTAACTTGAACGAGTTCCCTTTGTTAGTGATGACATTGAATGTGTGCTTTGCGTTTGCCGCAAAGAAGTCAGAAACTGTTAGCATTTCACTTACCCCTGAATCAATAACAGAACTTCCTGAGACAAAATCGTAATCTGCCGCTGAATTACCGTCAACTTGAACTGCATATATTTGCACGGGGTCATCTCCAGTGTTTATCACGGTAATGTTTGCGTGTGAGTTGTCTGGTGCCCACATGCAATTAGCAACTTTGACTTCCTCGGTTTCCATGAAATTGAAGCTCATTGAGCCCATCCATGAGGTGGCAGCTATGGCTACCGCTGTTGTAACTGCAATTAGGATTATGCCTGAGATAACGGGGCTCAATGCCTTTTTGTCTTGGAGGATCATCATACGAGATTGTTGATGAAAAAGTAATATACATTATGAACTTACAAATAATACCAAAAATCACGATTTCTGGTAAAAAATGTCGATTGAAAACTTGCTTCCAGGTTAGGTCTCTTCAGGTTCATCTAAGGATTCTTCAAGCAGTTTTCCCAAAGAAGTGTACGAGTTTTTTTTGATCATCTTGTTGTGAATTAAATCCTCAAGCAGCATGTAGATGTTTTCTTTGGTTAACACTCCAGTTTGCATCAACTCAATTAGTGTTTCCACTTCTTTGTGCCGAATAGTGTCCTCCCTTCTTGCAAGATAAAGCACCACAACTACAAGAAGTGCTACTAGAGCGGCTAGAGGTAAAATTAAGAGAAAAAACTCGTTAGGATTCATGGTCAATAAGAAAGCAGCAACTAATAAACTGTTTATGAATTCTAGCTAATAATTAGCTGTGCATGCTGTAGATTCATTGTGATGAAAAAAGCTTGGCAGCAGCAGTATAGAAAGAAAAAATAGGCACAGAAAACGAAAAAGAGATACATGAAGACGCCACAAAACAAGTATAACTGAACTTAAGTGACACAAGAAGGACTGTATAACATATGAAGTACTTACTTATTCTTGGAGACGGAATGGCAGATTACCCTGTTCCCGAATTAGACAATAAGACGCCTCTCCAAGCGGCAAACAAACCGAACATGGACCTGATTGCAGCCAAAGGACGAAATGGTAGGCTTAAAACAGTTCCAGAAGGGTTAACTCCAGGTTCAGGTCCTGCGCTTCTGTCAGTTCTCGGTTATGACCCAAGGATATACTACACGGGAAGAGGACCATTTGAAGCGGCTGCCAGAAACATCAAATTAGACGCAAATGATGTGGCATACAGATGTAATCTGATTACAGAAAAAGAAGGGATTCTAATTGATTATTCTGCTGACCACATAACAAGCAGCGAAGCAAAAGAACTGATAGAATTGCTGAAAAACAAGATGCAAAAGCATGGTGCAGTGGAGTTCTTTACGGGTTTAAGTTACCGTCATTTCTTGATTTTAAGAAACTATTTGGATAATGAAATTGTTGAATGTAATTTGCCTCATGATTCGATAGGAAAGAAAATTTTAGATATTTTGCCAAAAGCCAAAACAAAAGAAACACAGATTACTGCAGATTTGCTGAGTAATATGATTCTTGATTCCAAGCAGGTTCTTGAAAATCATCCTGTCAATGTTGCTCGAGAAAAGTCGGGTAAAAAACCTGGAAACATGATTTGGCCTTGGGGCGGCGGCAAAACGCCAGTTATGTCCACATTTAAGGAAAAGTATGGTGTAGAGTCTGCGGTTATTTCTGCTGTTGATTTGATGAAAGGGATTGGAGTTTATGCTGGAATGAAGATTATTGAAGTTCCAGGAGCCACTGGCTTGTATGATACTAATTATGAGGGGAAAGCAGATTTTGCGTTAGAGGCTCTTGAAGAGAATGATATGGTGTTTGTTCATGTTGAGGCTCCGGATGAGGCTGGGCATTGCAAGGATTATGAGTTGAAGGTGCGAACGATACAGGATTTGGATAAGCGTCTTGTTGGAAGGGTTCTTGCTGGATTAGAGCATGAGTGTGTTGTTGCTGTTTTGCCTGATCATCCAACGCCCATCAAGATTGGCACGCACACAAGAGACCCTGTTCCGTTCGCAATATATTCGCCAACGGCTAAAGCTGACGGTGTGAAGCGGTTTGATGAAGACTCTGCCAAGAAGGGTGAATGTGGGTTGATTGAAGGGGAAGAGTTTATGTCGCTTTTTCTGGGAAAAGCCGTTTCCAAGTAAAAGGGTTAACAGGATAGTGGATAGGGCATGCTGTTATTCGATGTACTTTGAAAGCACTTTGGAAACGGATTTCACGGTTGCCTGTAATCCCTTAAGTATGATGATCATTTCGTTTTTTGTTTTTGCGTTTGCTTCGTTTTTCTTGAGTAAGTCTACGATTTTGGCGGTTTCTAAAAAGATTTGATACTGGTGATGTTCTATTTGTTCAGCCCATTGTTTGTAGGCGTCAGTGAAGTTGATGTCTTTAGAATCATTATTCATTAGCTGCACCGTTTTTGAGTTAATGTGTACGACCTAATTAAATAATCGTGACCAAACAACGAAAGTTCATGTGTTCGTTAATTTTTGTGTTGTTGTTTTGTTTTTTTGAAAAAGTGGTTGCTTTCATCAGTTCTCGGTTAGAGGTCTATTAATGTGCGTGTGAACTTGGGGAACAAGCTTATGTTGCGTTAATAATTTCTGAAAAAAGGCTGTGTTCAACAATGAACATCTATTAGTATTCTACTATGCGTAACAAAAGTGTGAATAAACTAGTTGCCGATTTGTGTTTGCAATTTATCAATACACCGTAGAAAAAGGGTTTTCTGTGAAGAATATTTAATTGGTGTCCATAAATGGAAAGCTCCGTATCCAGAATCCATACAGCTTAAAAGGGATTTTTCCACACGTTTTTGGATATACAGTGGGTGAGAAATGTGACCCAAATCTTGGAGGCTTTACTAAGTTCGGGAGTGCTGATACCTGCCATATGGTTGAGTTTGGGTTTTGCTACTGCTTGGTTTTTGTTGTCAGCGAAACGTGTTGTTCCATTGACTCAAAAAGAAGCTGAAACGTTATGGAGGGTTCACAAGCAAAAGATGTTATGTAAAGCAAAGAGTTGGCGTGAAATAGTGCGTGGAGATAAGGTGGTTGGTTTTGAGTGTGAATGTGGACATAAACATGTTCAAAAGAAGCACATCATTACCATAAACTTGTAATCAGATAAATTGAGTGTGTTAGGGTCTCATAGTTGATAGTTTCTTTCCGAAGATTGAGGGTTTCGCCTGTGAGGGCGATTCAAGTGTGGAGGCTCTTGCGTCAGCAGCTTCGGCGCGGTCAATTGAGATGTTAGCGATTTCATGTGTGTGTTGCTGTATTTGTTCTAGGCTATTGATGATTAAGCGGACGTTTGCTAGCGCCAAACTGGAGATTTCTGCGTTCTGGTTTGCTTCTAGGCAACTATTCCATAGATTTTCTAGGTTAAATGAGGCGTCCAAGACATTGTTTGCTAGAGGAATGTCTTTGGACAAAAGAGCTTGAATAGAATCTTTGTACAAGTTTTGGATGTTGCTGCTTATTTCGACTAAAACTTTTATGATTGTTTTAGGCAACTGGTGATCGGTTAAGAAGGTAATGTTTTCGGAGATTTTGTTTAGATTTCCAGTTATTTCAGAGGTTATGTGGAGAATCTGCAGGTAGTCTACACAATCGATTAAAGTTATGTTGTCATTCTGGGTGGGTCTTGGGAACAATATGACGCTTCTAAGTAGACGGTTAGTAACCAAAAGAAGCCTTTTGATGTCCCGAGTTCTTCGAGTTAAACCTTTGACCAAATCAATGTTTTGTGTGTCCATGGCAGAAATTGTTTCACCAAACATTGACAAGATTACGTTATGAATCCGAGTTATCGTCTTGTTGATGGGCATAGTCTGCTTGAGCAAACACACAATTATCATCGTGTTTCCGGTTACTTCTATTACTTCCAAACCGAACAGGCTGTTGATTGTTTCGCGGATAGCTTCATGCTGGTCTTCAGTGAATGTCGTTTTTGTTTTAAGTTCAATAGTATCAAAGCCATCAAGATAAGCTGCAATGATTCCTCGTTTAAGGGATTGGCTTGAGCTGTTGCTGGTTACATTCAGAGTTATTTCTCTGCGTTGGCTGTCTTCAGCTTTTGGGTAAATTGATATTGAGCCGTCCTGTTGCGTAACTAGAGTTACTTTTTCTCCATGTTTCAACAATAATTCATTTGTCCAAGATTTTGGAATTGAAATGTAGAGTGTGTTGCCTATTTTTTGGATTTTCCTTGTCTCTGACATGAACATGTACCAGCAATTTAAATTTTATTAACTATGATTAATTTAATGGTTCACATATATATCTTTAGACGAAAAACTTAAATCCAACTCTTTGCCTTCGAGCATAAAAACAGGAAAGGTTAAGACGTGTCCAAGAAAAAAGCTTCAAGCACAACTAATCAAAGCTTAGTTTCCAGCACGCCAGTTAGCTCTTGTGAAAATGGAAAGCGCCCCTGCTAAACAGTTGAAGAACTCTGGTGTTGACAAAATGATTTTTTTACAATCAGAAAAACTTATAGAGAATACCCCACTGACTTTGGGTACGTCACTTAGCAAACCGATTTTCTGGTGAATACAACATGGAAATATTAGCAATTGTACCCATTATTCTGATTGGCGCATTCATACTCGGTGAGTTATTCAAGAAAATTGGCTTACCATCTGTTGTAGGACAGATCATTGCAGGGTTACTGTTTGGAATTCCAGCAATAAAAGAGCTGGTTTTTGGCGATGGATCCACGCTGATTATAATCGATTTTATGGCTACCCTGGGAGTGCTGCTTCTTTTGTTTTTGGCAGGATTGGAAATTGAAATTGACAAAATAAAAGAAACATCAAGAGACTCAATTCTTGTATCTCTGAGCTCTGCACTAGTCCCATTCGGGCTTGGATTTTTGTTCATCACTTTAGTTTTCCCCGAATACGGCTTTTTGTCTGCGGTGATTTTTGGTGGAGCAATGATGGTAACATCAGAAGGAACCAAAGTCAAGGTGCTCATGGATCTAAACAGCATAAACACCAGATTAGGCGCAGTAATGCTTGCCGCAGGAGCAATAGACGACATTTTCGAGGTATTGTTCTTGTCTGTTGTTGTGGTTTTTGCTAAAGGTGGAAGCTTATTTGACTTGGCAATGATTCCTGTAGAAATAATAATTTTTCTCATAATCGCATACATAGCATTCAAAATCATGTCTAAAGTCCTCCAGAACCTAGACAAAAAACCTGGAGAACAAACTGGACTGTTCTCGATAGTAATGATATTCGTCCTAGTCCTCGCAGCGCTCTCAGAATCTTTGAACGTAGGCTACCTAATCGGCGCAATTCTTGGAGGTTTTCTGTTACAGATATCCCTAAGAGGAATCAGCAAACGAAACAAAACAGACATGATTAACGTTCTCAAACTCATTGCACTGGGCTTCATTGTTCCGTTCTTCTTTGTTAACGTTGGATTAACCTTTGACCTCGGCTCGTTATCATCGAACATACCAATAATTGTAGCTACAATACTCATTGCGTTCTTTGGAAAAATGATAGGAACGCTAATAATCAAACCAGTGTCCACACTAAGCTGGAAACAACTCTACTACATAGGCTGGGCAATGAATTCCAGAGGCGCAGCCGAGTTAGTCATCGCGTTGATTGCAATGCAATATGAATTGATTTCACTAGAGATTTTCTCGGCGCTTGTTGCAATGAGCATAGTAACTACACTCATCTTTCCGCCAGTTCTAGCCAGAGGAATAAAAAAGAATCCTGGATTAATGGATGCAAAATCATAGAAAATATTAAAACTTGGTTGAAGATTTAATGAACAGTAACAATTCTAGCATACAAAAGGGGAAATATTTACGAGGTTAAAATAAATGAAAGAAAAAATGAAGATTCTAGTAGGAATTGACGGCTCTGATTATTCCACATGGGCGCTTATGGAAGCCATTAGCATAGCAAAAAAGTTCACAGGTCACGTAAAAGTCATCACGGTTTACAAACGAGGAAACATGGATGAAGCAACCAAAACTCAACTGAAAGCAAAGCAGCTTTTGGATGAAGAAAAAATTGATTCAAGTTCAGAGTCTATTCTTGGTTCCAACCCATCCCGAGCACTGGTTGACACAGCCGAAAACGAGAAAATCGACTTGATAGTAGTTGGCAGCAGAGGATTAGGCAGTGCTGCAGCTTTCTTGTTAGGCAGTGTCTCAAAACAGGTTGTTTCGAAAGCAAACTGTGATGTTCTGGTAGTAAAAAAGTAGTTTGCTAGCGGCTAAGAGTAAAAAAACAGCAGCTACAAAAAAGATGGAATCGGCACAGTAGCCGACATACACTTATTGGTTTACCGAACAATTAGTACTGAACTTCTTGCATGCATACTTATGTCGTCGCTGACGCTGCCAAGCAAGTATCGTCTTACGCTGCTTAATCCTCTGCTTCCTACAACAATGATGTCAACATCGGCTTTTTTTGCAACTTTGATGATTATTTCTGCGGGGCTACCGTATTCCAACATTTTGTCAAATGAAACGCCTTGGACTTTGGTTGCTGCATCTTTTAGGATGCACTCTCCAACTGTTCCAACACAATCCACGACTTGTGGTCCGCCAATACGAACAAGCTTATCTTCTTCAACATGCAACAGAGCCAATTTTGAGCTATAGCTCTTACCTAAATGAACTGCATATTCAAGCGCTTTCTCTGCGTGTTTAGAACCGTCAACAGCTGCGAGTATCTTCTCTACTTTTGGTTTTTGCTTAACTATGAGGACAGGGCATTCAGCGTGTCTTGCAACTTTCTCTGTAACGCTTCCCAAGGAGTAAAGTTCAGATTGGTTTTCAGCACGGTTTCCGATAACAACTAAATCGTATTTCTCGTCTTTGATTAACTGGAGCAAGAATTCAGCAGGGTCTTCGTAGCTAACTAGCTTAGAATCAACATCTATTCCAGACTCTTTGAACAGTTCCTCGGCGTTTCTGATGATTTTTTTGCCCGCCTGCAAATATGCATCATCAACTTTGTGCAAAATTGATGGGGGTAACTGATACTGTGCTTTTAGTTCAGGATGCATGAACTCATGAGAGGCAACATGAACCACAGATACTTTTGACTTGAACTTTTTAGCGATTGAAGAAGCAAGCATTTTAGCGTGAAGACAAGAGTGTGAACCGTCCACTGGAACAAGAATCTTCTTAAAAAGTTGCTTATCGCTCATTTAATCTCACATGTAAATCTAAGTTCCATTGGATATTTTAACTTTCTTGACCAACAACACTAACAAGATTTACCAAACTTACAACTGGTCACTAAGAATGTGCCTCAAATCAGTCTTGGTTAGTACACCAACTATTTTGTCAGGATTATCTACATCAACAACGGCAATACGACTCACATCATGCATCCTCATCTTTTTGAAGGCATCCAAAGCAAGCTCTTCAGGAAAAATCTCGACAGGATTCTTTTGCACAATGTCTCGAACAAGAACCTCATCACGTTTCTGCTTTTCAACCTTTGCAACAGCATCCAACGCCACAATACCAAGGAAGCACCCATTTTCATCAACAACAGGATACCCAGTGTGATGATGCTTTGCCATAAAATCCAAAAGTTGACTAACAGAGAAATCCGGAGACACAATCTTAAGATTCTTTGTCATAACATCCTTCACTTTGAACTTGGAAAGAACAGCTATCTCCTGTAAAGGACGAACCGGAACAGGCACATAAGCCGCCTTCATCTCAGAAATTTCTTTCAAAGCGGTTCTTTTCTTCTGCACAGCAGTTCCAAGCACATGCGCAAAAGCGTCTGGCTCAAGCTCTATTACTCCCGTGTTTATAACTCCAGCCTTTACTGCAGAATAAAAGAAGTCTTCTCCAGCCTTTGTTCGGATGATAACTGTAGACCACTCTTTAAGAGGATACGCACTTCCAACAGAAATGTCAGCCAACTCTGAAGTGAAATCGCTACAGGTTTCACAGCTAGTCAAAATGTGTGGCTTAACCTCGGATAATGGAACTTTTATGGTGTCACTTTCTGTTTGAACTATAAGCTCCTTTAAGATGTCAAGCCGTTTTATCTCGTCTGGATTAATGTTGTAAGCTTTTGACAGGTAATCGAGCAGGCGACCAAAAGAAAGCGTCCAGAAACAAAAGAGCCCGATTATCACTTTCAGGTTTCCAGTGATTTTGTGTTCCCAAGCCTCAAGCTTACGAAGAGCTAACACATGACAAGGAACACCCACGAATGCAATGTTGCCTTTTCCGTATTCATACACTGCGCTTCCATAGGCTCTAGCCACGGATGAGGGAAAGAATTTGCTTCCAACAGCAGAAAACACGTCGTCCGGAACTACCCCAACCAAGGCTTTAGGTTTAATGGGAATGTTGGTCTCTGCCTGAGAAACAATCGCGCTATCTATCATTCCAGTATCTATGGCGTTTGTTAGAAGAGTAGTAACGATAGCCCCACCATGCCCCAGCTTCCTAAGCTCTGGGTCTGCGGCTTGGGCAAGCAGGATTCTTCTGTAGTAACCTAAGCCTTCCCTTTTGGTAGGCGAGTCTGAAACAAATTTTAGGCTTTCAGAAATAAGTTCCTCAGAGTGAGGACAAATCTCGTAACATATAGGGCAAGAGTCAATGTGTTTTGAACAATCAAAGTGCTCAACTTTGTCTTCCTCTATGGTTATTGCATGAACTGGACATGCAGCTTCACATGCTCCACAAAAGGTACAGAATCCAGAGTTGATGATTTTGCTTTCTAAGTCATTGAACGCGATTAGATTGCCTTTTTTTGTTGCCAAAGAACTCCCTTACAGAATTGTAACATTCTAGAAAGTTAAGATTTTGGGTTATACGGGCAATAATGTTGCAGTTGCGGATAACAAATCCAGAGCCAAATCAGGATATAGTCCAAGAACAACAAGTATAACAACCAAACAGTATATTGGCACCAGCAACTTTTTGGGCTCTTTGAATGACATGTTACTCTTTGAAGGTTTTGCATACAAGTAATGTATAATCCTTAGGAAGTAAGAGGTTTGAAGAACCGAGTTCAGAACTCCCACAACAGCTAACCAAGCAACGCTCGACTGCAAAACTGAAGTAAACACCATGTACTTAGCGATGAATCCTGCAAACAGGGGCACACCAGAAAACGACAGGGCTGCACATACAAAAGCGAAGCTGGTCAAGGGCATTTTGCGTCCCATACCAGACAGGTCTTCAAATGTTTCTAAGCCCATTTTCCTGAAAACTCCAATAACCATGAAGGCGAGAGCAGTTTCCATGGCTGCAACAAAGAAGAAGAACAGGTTGCCCGAAAGCCCGATAGGGGTAATGCTTGTAATTGCTATCAGGTTATAGCCAATATCTGCAATACAAACATACGAAATCATGCGCTTAACATTCTGCTGCGCCAACGCAAACAGGTTTCCTGCAGTCATAGTAATCGCAGACAATACAGCCACAGTGAATCTCCAATCGACAACTGCGGTTGGCGTTAAAATGAACAATAAGACTCTAAGCAGAACATAGTAGCTGCCTTGGTCTACAATGGCGGACAGGAAAGCTGACGCAGAATCGGGGGCAGCAGTGTAAGCGTCGGGCATCCACATGTGAAACGGAACAATAGCGGTTTCGATAGAATACCCTGCAACAATAAAAGCAAACGCCACCAACAAAAGCTCGGGGTTAGCAGTAGTCAACAAAACATCTCTAACAACCCAGAAGTTAAGCGAACCCGTAAGACCAAAAATTAATGACAAACCATAAATTATGAAGCCAGAAGCGATGATAACCATAACCAGATACTTCAAAGCAGATTCAAGGGATTCACGAGATTTTTTGTAAGCCACAAGAAAACAGGAGCCTGCCGCTGTAGCTTCCCAAAAGATGAAAAGAGTAAGCAAATCTCCTGAGAAAGTAGCGGCTATCACGGTGCCAGTCACCATAAGCAATAGCGCATAGTATCTTTCGGACAGATTCTCCTTTGAGTTAACATGTAACACAGCATAAAGGCAGGTAATTGAACCTACAACCATGTAGGCTATCACCATGTAAAGCGAAACTGTATCTACCAAAAACATGGTTGATAGAGGCGCCAAAATCGTGTCTACAGCAGAAACTTGAAGAAATGGTTGTGATTGCCCAAAGTATTCTGTTGCTAAACGGAAAACTCCCACTGCTGCTGTAGAAAAGGTGAGAATTACCCAAACAACCATGAAATGTTGAGGATTAAACTTGGTTTTTCTAACAAGACGTAGAAGTGGAACGGTGAGTAAAGAACAAACCGTGAAGACTATTGTAGGTAAGAGAATGTCGATGATATTCATTTGTTAAAAGCCTTCTTGTCATATTATTGATGTAACAGCATGAATTAGGTCAATGAAAATACCAGGATAAATTCCCAACAACACAACAAACGCTGCCAAAGCAAGCATTGCAATTATCATGAAGATAGGAGGATCAAGATTCTTGGTTTTTTGCGCGTCTTTAGCATCAGCTGTAGCTAATTTATCTTCAGTTTTAAGCTTAGGAGTCCCCAAGAAAACTTTCCAGAAGTACCTCAAGACATAAGCAAGACTGAAAACGGTTGCAATAAGCATCAAAACAGTAGGCAGGTAATATGCACTGTTTGATCCGGCTGCAGTAACAGCCCCAACGAAAATGTGAAACTCACTTATGAAGCATGCAAATGGAGGAATACCGCCTATGCTAAAGGCTGCAATAGCAGAAGCAATAGCGGTTATAGGCATCTTTGAGGCTAAACCGCCCATATCTTTGATGTTCCTTAAGCCAGTCTGGTGCATAACTGCGCCAGCAGTCAAGAAGAGAAGCCCCTTACTTGCTGCGTGATTAACTAGGTGAAGTACACCGCCAGTGATTCCTTCGGGAAACGGATAAAGAGAAAGCGCAAACAGTGTGTAGCCCATGTGGCTTATGCTGGAGTAAGCGATTATTCGTTTGATGTCAGTTTCTGCCAAAGCCAGCAAGGAACCGTAAAATGCTGAGATTACTCCAAAGAAACTTAATGCTAACAGGAATTCGTTGCCAACAGGCATCATTGCAGAATATACAGTTCCAAGAGCAATTCTCAAAACAGCGTATCCTCCTGCTCCAATTATTACTCCGCTCAGGAGTGCAGACATTGGTGCAGGTGCTTCACCGTGCGCGTCTGGAAGCCACATGTGAAGTGGGACAATAGCCATTTTTACTGCAAATCCTGCAGTGAAGGATATCAGTATCCAATTTAGGATAGCGGGGTCTTTTGTTGCTAGAATGGCTTGTGCCTGGAATATGTCTAGGGTGCCTGTGAGCATGTAGATTGCGCCGATGCCTAAGAGAACAAATATTGCTCCGGCGTGGGTGAAGATGAAGAATTTGAAGGCTGTTTTGAAGGAGTCTTTGTA
>PIXT01000199.1 GCA_003096235.1 Candidatus Bathyarchaeum sp.
AAGCAGTAACGTAAGCCACTAAGATGACTTGGCTTAGTATCGAGCCAACAACAATGTAATCTACGGATCGCACAAAAGAGAACAGGGTAATCAAAGAGAAGTCACGTTGATTCAGCGGCAGAGTTGAAAGCAGGGCTGAGGATTCGGGGCTAACAAAAGAGGAAAAAGTCTGAATTGCATACAACGCCGTGAAGCCAAAGGTGACAGCTAAACTCAACGAAACAGCGCTTGTCAAGCCAAGAACAGGGGAACCAAAAAACTGCGCCGTGAAAGGGATAACCGCAGCCAGAACACTAAAAATTGCCACCAAAGTTTTGTCGAACTTGGCTATCCTTAACGCCTTCTTGGTAAGCTCAGAATCGTCCTGTGCATCTGCGCCAATGCGTCCTTTACCAAAGCCGCCCCACCACATGCGACCTTTCTCTTCAGCTATTGACTTGTACACGACCTCCTTGTAGGGCAGGCGACTATGCCGCCAAGCTTCAAGCAGCCTCATCGTTGAAGAATGCCTCCCCCAAAAGCCGAGTTTTGTCAGCAACATCCATCTCTTCGTTTGTCAACTTCAAGAAGACTTGCTCCAATGTTTCGCTTGTGTTTCCAGTCTTAGTTTTCAGCTGGTCAAGGGTGCCCTCAGCGATTACTTTGCCTTGATAGATTATGCCAATTCTTGTGCAGAGGTTCTCAGCAACTTCCATTATGTGCGTAGAAAACAAAACTGCTCCGCCATTTTTTGCATGTAACAAAAGCAGTTCTTTGACTATTCGGCTGCTTTTTGCATCAAGACCACTCAGAGGCTCATCGAGCAAAAGAACTGGAGGTTGATGAACAATAGAGGCAATCAGAGCCACTTTCTGTTTCATTCCTGTTGACAGGGTAGCTATGGGGGCATCGAAATATTTTGCCATATCAAGAGCCTCCCCCAAATGCGATAGCATACGGTTGACTTGTGTTTGATCGATTTTTCGTATGGACGCCACAAACTCCAAAAAATCATGGGCAGAAAGTGAGTCGTAAAGAATCGGTTTCTCTGCAACGTAGCCTATTTTTGATTTGACCTCAATGGGGTTTGTTGTGGGGTCAAAGCCTCCAACTTTAACTGAACCCGACGTGGGCTCTATCAATCCGATGATGGCTTTGATGGTTGTTGTTTTGCCTGCGCCGTTTGGACCAAGTAGTCCATAGATTTCTCCGGGCATTACACTAAAATTTAGTCCAGTTAGGGCTTGAACTGAGCCGAACTGCTTAGTAAGCTCAGACGCTTCAATCAAAGGCGCAGACATGAACAGCACACCTGTGGTACAGTAAACTCTGTTGAGTGTGCCGTTACTCAAAGTAATGTTTTGTTAAGTTAGAATCCAGATTCACGTGTCATCACTTGATGAGTGAAAAACAGTGATTGAATCTAAAGTTGTAAGCAAAAGTTAAATTTTCTCTGGCGTATTAGTTATCATGAATTCTGAAGAAAGAAAACGGATTATTGCAAGATCGTCTATTTCTTTCAAGTATTTGAAGCGCTTCAACACTGCTGCTGGAATCCTGCATCTAGTTCAGGGAGTCATAATGCTTGCTCTGGGGCTTCAGCTTGAGTGGACAAGAGACATATACACATTTTACATGGACTTAAACATAATCAGCACAGGCACAACTCCAGTTATTACTGCAGTGCCAAATCCCCAAGTGTTATTTTCTATTGGTTATCTGGGAGCAATTCTTGCCTCGTTTCCGTTAATCTCTGCAATAGCACATTTTGTAATTGCGTATCCAAAGAACAAGAGTTACAATGATAATCTCAAAAACGGGATGAACCCATACAGATGGTATGAATATGCATTCTCAAGCTCCATAATGATTGTGCTGATTGCCCTGTTTTTGGGGGTCTGGGACTTGTGGTCGCTGGTCATGATTTTTGTTCTCAATGCTATGATGATAATGTTTGGATATCTAATGGAAGTGGTAAACCAAAAAACGGAGAAAACAAGCTGGTCAGCATTTATTTTCGGAACAATTTCGGGCTTAACTCCTTGGGTTGTGCTTTACGCCTATTTCATCGCAGCTGTCATGTCAGTTGATTTGAATCCGCCAACATTCGTTTACATGATTTTGTTCATCTACTTTTTTGTATTCAACATCTTCGCAGTCAACATGGTTCTGCAATACAAGGGCGTTGGACGCTGGAAAGACTACCTGTACGGAGAAAGATTTTACATCATACTCAGCTTTGTAGCAAAAACAATACTATCATGGCTAGTATTCATCGGAATATTCGCACCATTCTAACAAAACAAGCTTCAGGAAACTGAAGCCCACACAACTTTTTTGAACAGCACAAAAATCAAGGAGACTTTAACCCTATTTCTTGGGTTATGTTCTCAAGTTTTATGGCTACCAGCGAACTGTTTGTTGGAGTTAGTGCTTTCCAGCCGTCTTCTTTTGTGAAGCCGTGGGCTGGAAGAAAGTTTGGCGAAAGCTTCTGCTCTCCTTCTTTTGCAAGTTGTTGTATTGCTTTGGCTCTTTCATTTGGGTCAGCTACGACTTTTAGGGTGCCTCTTAGTACGATGAAGCTGTATTCGCTGAGGTCTTCTCTGTATTCTTCGATTTCGACGCAGACGCGTTTGTCATTTTCGATTAGCTTCATTTTTGTTCCGTAATCGGTGAAGTGAAAATATAAGGTGTCATCCAATACAACGTACTGGAACGGAGCCATGTACGGGTATTTGTCTCCTTTGAAGGCTATACGGCAAAGCCTTTGTCTGCGAATAAGTTTCCACATTTCCTGTTTTGTCATTTTAGGTAACTTGAAAACAGCCAAAACAAATCCCCAACATAAGATATGACATGCTAAATACTTGAATTTTGTGACGCCCTTAGAATAAACTTAAAAGAATAAGAGTTTAGAAAGAGACCTCAGTGTGCAAACACATTTTGGAACGTGAATAGTTATGCAGAACAAGTCAACCGAAAAAAGAGCCCCCAGAGGCAAGCCACCGCAGATTACAACACGAACCAAAGTCTACATCTTACTTGTTGCATTGGTTCTTTGTGCAATCAAGACAATAATACCGTTCCCGTATGTAAGCAAAGCATGCATGTTAGGCTACAAGGCGGGATGCTCTTTCACGCCAATAAGTACAGTAATCCTTGTCGTCATGATTGTTATCACATATGTTGTTGCAAAAAGAAAGAACATACTATAACACAGCAGCAACAGTAATCATTCAATAAATCAAGAATGGCGGGCCCGAGGGGAATTGAACCCCTGACCTACGGATTAAGAGTGTCAGCCTAGTCCTAAAGGGACCAGTCCGCCGCTCTGCCTTGCTGAGCTACGGGCCCACAAAGAGACACTCTCACTACAGTGAAAACAGTTACACTAATATTTTTTGTTATTTAAGGAAGCGAAAATATGGAAATGTGAAGGCTACGTGCCCCATTTGATGTTTGAGACAGCTACGCTACATCTACATGAAGGAGTGGGCATGCGGACAGGGTTTATTAATTTTTAAGCAAGTTCACAAAAAGGGTCTAAGGATATGGGAGCAGGAAGGCTTTGAGTGAACTTGTGTTCATCGGATTGGGATTGTATGATGAAAAAGATGTCTCGCTTA
The DNA here is from genome assembly GCA_003096235.1 of Candidatus Bathyarchaeum sp. The sequence goes on from PIXT01000199.1 coordinate 3,606, forward strand.
GGGGACTTGAGGAACTAAAAGAGGCGGACACTGTTTTTGCGGAGTTTTATACTAGCCTGATGCCGGGGCTCTGCATCAAGAAACTGGAAGATATGATAGGGAAGACGATTAAGGTTGTTTCACGAAGAGTCTTAGAGGAAGAAGACGGTCAACAGCTTTTTGAGGCTGCAAAGAAGGGAAAGGCAGCGTTTTTGGTTCAGGGAGACCCCATGATTGCTACTACTCATGTGGATTTGCGGATTAGTGCAGAAAAAAGGGGAATTAAAACCCGTGTTGTGCATGGGGCTTCTGCGGTTTCGGCGGTTAGGGGGATTTCTGGTTTGCAGAATTACAAGTTTGGGAAAGCGGTTACGATACCGTTTTCTGAACAGGGTGTTGTCTATGAAACTCCATACAAGGTTATCCACGAAAACATGAAGATGGGGCTGCATACCATGTGTTATTTGGACATAAAAGCGGAAGAGGAAAGATATTTGACTGTTAATGAGGCGCTGCAGACGCTTGTTGAGCTGGAAAAACAAAAGAAACAAAACGTTGCATCCCCAAGAACACTTGTTGTTGGTGTGGCTCGGGCAGGTTCACCTCAACCAGTCGTTAAGGCAGGCTACATAGAAGATGTGATAAACCACGATTTTGGTGCTCCTCCGCACACTCTTATATTTACGGGTAAATTGCATTTTATGGAAGCCGAGGCACTCATAGCACTGGCAGATGCACCACAAGAAGTGTTGGAGAGGGCACAATGAAGATAGATGAGTTGATTACAAAATACATCAAAGGCGCAGACCGCGTCATAAAAGAAGTGGGAGAAATACCAGATGATGTGTGCCTCAACAATGAAGAAGCAAAAACAGTGTTTGATTGGGCTAAACGTTATCTGGAAGACGCAAAATACTATCAGCAGAAAGAAAAACTGGAAACAAGCCTCACCTCCGTCGCATACTGCGAGGGACTACTAGATGCCTTGCGGCTACTAGGAGCGGTAGAGTTCTCATGGTAACAAAAAACAAAAAAACTGTCTTGGCTTCGGGAACATTTGACCTTCTTCACTTAGGCCATGTTAGATTTTTGGAGGAAGCAAAAAAAGCTGGCGGCAAAAACGCAGAGCTAGTGGTTATAGTTGCCAGAGACAACACAGTCAAAGCCAGAAAAGGAAAAAATCCCATAATGCCAGAAGACCAACGGCGCGAACTTGTCGAGTCACTCAAAGTTGTTGACGAAGCCATTCTTGGCTGGGAAGACTTTAGCATAGACAAAGTCATTGAAAGGATAAAACCTGACGTAATAGCCGTGGGTCACGACCAAGATGAAATAGAAAATGAAGTGCAAAAAGCGGTAGAGGAAAAAAAAGTCGCAATTAAAGTTGCAAAGGTTGGAAGATTCGGAAAAAGAGAATTGGATAGTTCCTCAAAAATTGTGAGAAAGATAATTGAATCATTCAACAAATAGGGTGTGTGTCTAGGGGAGAATTAGAATCTCCACTTTCACCTTGTTGCCGTCTTTTAGTTTTAGGCTGCTTCGAAGAAACGTTGAAGAAACAATCTCCAGCACAGAAGAGCCATAATGGCTTCTCATAGCATAGATAACAGCGCCCTTCACCTTATTGTTTATCACCGCAGGATAACACTTCACGGGACCAAAAGTTCGGGACTCATCCTCAAAACCTTCAAGCTCAACAGCAGGATACGCCTCAAGCTCGGACAAAGATTTTATGTCATAATCTGTGGTCATCTTGACATTGAGGGTGCCAGGATATGGATCAAAACCAAGCTTTTCCATAAACTGCTTCCGGTAACCCTCTTTAGTCACATAATAGGCGCCTTCACCAAGTCCACTGAACAAGACGCCCTCTAAAGTTATTGACGGCGGATACTCTGACTCAAAAATCAAACGCAACTCAGAGTACAATTTTTTTAACTCAGAGACTCCTTGACCAGTAATTTTCATCAAACAACCTTCCGGAGTTATTGTTCGAGTTATCCACCCCATCTTCTCCAAGTTGATAAGATGCCGAGATGCCGTCTGCTGTGATGCCCCAATCTTTTCAGCCAAATATTCCGTGGAAACCTTAACGGTTCGGCTGGAGGCACCCAACTCCGCTAACTTATACAAAGTAAAGAAGAGTTTCCAGGACCTTAAATCAAGTTTCAGGTGGTCCACGTTTTAATCGCCTAGTTCTGAGAAGAGATAAACTGCCTATTATAAGTAACCGAAATCGAATCATCACTCAGTTGCCTTTTGCAGGCTTTCAACTTCTTTCACAGCTTTTATGGCAACTTCTAGCATCTTGTCGTCAGGCTGACTGGTTGTGAATCGTTGAAGAAGTAGACCTGGAGCCACCATTGCTTTCACGATTGTTGAGTCTTTGTATTTGTCGCTGATCCTCAAAAGCTCATATGAAATGGAGCTGATTACGGGAACAAGAATAATTCTGTAGGCTAGCCTTGTCAGATAATCTGGACTTGAGAAAAGCGAGAAGATCAGAATACTGATTACAGTAACTATTAGAAGAAATGATGTTCCGCACCTAGAGTGAAAACGGGAGTATTTTCTGACGTTTTCAACATTCAACTCGACTCCAGCCTCATAAGCGTTGATTGATGCGTGTTCTGCGCCGTGATACTGTAGTATCCGTTTGAAGTCTCCAATTCTAGAGATGGCAGCTAAGTATGTTAAAAGAAAACTTAGGCGAACTACTCCTTCAGCAATGTTAAAGACAACTCCTTTGCCCAGATTTAGGAAGGACGTTAAGAAAAAAGGTGCAACACTAAACAGCAGTACCGACAACAGTACTGACGCAGCAACAACCACGCCGATTTCTTTAGCGCTAAGGTTCACTTCTTCATCGTCTTCATCATCAAAAGCGGCGTTTGCAGAGAAATAGATGCCTTTAATTCCAGAATACAGGGTTTCGATCAGAGCCAGAATACCTCTTACAAAGGGAACTTTCAGAAACCTGTACTTTTTAGACAGAGAATGCAGCTCTTCACTTTGTGTCACTATCTCGTCGTTGGGCTGACGCACACAAATAACCAGATGGTCCTTAGAGCGCATCATAACGCCCTCCATAACGGCTTGCCCACCAAAAGCTAATGACGGCTCTTTCTTTCCCTTATCATTTAGGCTCATATCTGAAAGGAGAATTTATCGATTCTTATATGCTTTTGTGAAAAAAATTGAAATAAAGAAACCTTTTATGCCCGAAATTCCTAGGGCATAATGTGGTACAGCTCATGGAAGGAAGATGGGTTAACGACTGCCAACGTATTTTGAACGAAATAAAGAACTCAAAGAAGAACGAAGGACAAGACCGCCTAGACATGGTGCGAACAATCAGGTTCACAATACTTGCACTGCAACGAAGCGTAACTGGGTGGATGCAGTGGGCTGACAACCCCGACATTATGGCTCAGTTTTCGTTAGATGAGTTGACGGAAATAAACAAGAACCTAGCCGATCTTGTGTGCGCATTTGTAGACTACGATGCAAAGATAACTGGAAGCCAAGAAAAGAAGATGGATAAAAAGATAAAAAAAGACGGAATAAAGCGCCCTCAAGAACCAAAGGACATGTTCTACGTAAAATAGAATTGCCATACACACATTTCGGGCTGTTTTGACACAAACTAAACAGATGCTCAAAAAGCAGCAAAAGCATTCTGCGCAGTTTTTCTTAACGTTTTCTTCTACGAAGCACAAACACTACTAAAGCTAACAAAAACAGCACAACTACAAACAATGAAACGACAAAAAGCCATGAAAAGCCCTGAAGGTTCGAAACAAAAGCTATTTGCTGGTTAACGTTATCCGAGTTAACGGTTACATTTCCAGACAACAACGAAGCAGTACAGTCAACTGGCGGAATTACAGAAAATGAGTAATCGCCATTTTGTATACTAAACAGTATTGTGTTTGAAGTTGAGCTTTTTGTCTGACCGTTGAGGGTTACGGTCCAGTTTGCTCCTTGAGGCAACCCTGACGCAACAAAAGAGACCATGTAAGTTTGCGGGCTTGAAATTTCTCCGATCGCATAGACGATGTGATCGTATGAACCAAAGTAAACGGCACCGTTTGCGACGGCTGGAGAAGAAACCACCTTTTTGAGGGTTCTGTAGCTCCACAATAGGGTACCTGAGGAAGCTTGCAGAGCGTACAGGTTTTTGTCGTGTGAGCCAACAAAGACTATGCCGTCAGCCACGGCTGGAGAAGAGGCTACATGGTCGCCTGTTGTGTAATTCCATATTACATTGCCATTAGAAGCGTCTAGAGCGTATATGTTGTTGTCGTTTGAGCCAACATACACCACGCCATCAACAACAGCAGGAGAGGAGGACACTGCGCCGCCAGTCGGGTAAATCCATACTTCAGCGCCAGTATAAGCGTCCAGAGCATATATGTTATGGTCGTATGAGCCAACATAAACGGTGCCGTCTACAACAGCAGGAGAAGATATCACAAAGTCTCCAGTTGTGTAATTCCAAACAAGCGACCCGTCAGAAGCGTTTAAGGCGTAGACGTTATGGTCGTTTGAACC
>PIXT01000200.1 GCA_003096235.1 Candidatus Bathyarchaeum sp.
AGACACTTCACGAGGAATAATATGTTTGCATGCAACAAAAAAATCATGTTAGGTGCCTGTACTAATAAATAGAATTATAAAGAAAATCACACACGGTTGAAAATGTAAGGTAGTGGGAATGTCTAAAGCTAGGGATAAGCGGCTGGTATACATACCCGGTGACCTAGTTAGCGAAATTAAAGAAATTTCAAGGCGCCGGGGCGAATCCTTAAGACTATTTGTAAGTGACATTTTAAAACTGGGTCTAAAAGCAAACAGCCTAGGGTACGGACCCAAACAAGCAGCAGAGTTCTTGGATGTGATGCGTTCTCAAAGAAATTTGGGTGGAATTTTTGTTCCTACAGATGTTTTAGAATTTTTGAATGATTCTGCTTGTGGAACAGACATCGAAGAACTAAAAACAAAGTGGTACGAAAGTGGAAAATGGCACGGAAAATATATTGTAGAAAAATTCAAAGACCCTATTCAAACTCTTAGAAATTTTCTGGAAGCCACTCGTTGGGATTTAAGTGAAGTTGAAGTAACAAACAACGAAAATGTGGTAAAGTTCCGGTGCATTTCCACCCTTTTGACCGGGGAATCAACAGAACTCCTCACCCGATTTATAGAAGGCGCAATGCACAGTATGGGTTACAAAACACACAAAAGTGACGCAATGAAAGGTATGATACTTTTGGAGTTCGCCAAATGAATTTTCAATTCTCAAATAAACTTGTCTATTGTAGTGTGATTGAATATTCAATATTTATGGTTTTATTCAAATATTTGGGGATCAGTTTTTTCCCTCTCTGAATCGTTTTATCTTAAGATATACGATAAAATTGAAAAGTAACTTTTTACTTTCAAAAAATCTATAATTAAGCAATTATTGGTTAAAAACCATTCTTTTTTATTCATTCTGTATGTTTTTCTCTAAACTATGTATACATTTTAGTACCGCCTTCCGAAACTGTGCACATTAAATATAAATATCGGTTTAACGAACCCGAATAGACAGGAGAGGCGACAAGCTGATATTATCAGCAGAGCCTCCATAAAAATAATAAACGGAGAAAAAAATAAAATGCAAATAAATAAAAAATTATCCACAGGTCTCATTGTAACACTGCTCGCATTATCCACAATCGCAATTGCTATTCCCTCTGCCTTCGCTGTTGTAGCGAATCTACAAGCCTATACTGCTATGGGTGCTCCAATAACTGGCGGAACGGTTGGTCAATCGATCCGTGTTGGAGGAGACAGTGCTGCTGCTTGGGCGCTAGTCCAATTTTATTGGGACAGTCCAGCAAATAAAATAGGAGAAGTCTATGCTGATGGAGCTGGTGACTTCCTACTTACAGGCATCACAGTTCCTGAAGATGTTGCTGGAAATCATCAAATTCTAGTTAACGATGGAACCGGAAATGTTGCACTAAATTCCAACATCAACCCTAAACTAACAATTTCTGCAACCAAAGCACTACCAGGTGACTCACTTGCAGTTACTGGATCTGGTTTTGGAGATGAAGTTCCAGTTGGAATTTATCTCGGAACTATCACTTCAGTAGTTACAGAAGCAGTAGCTGATGACGACTTGGATGAAAGTCCTGTTGTAAAAGGTACTGTTGTCTTGACCGTTGATGTAACCGTTGATGGTGACATTGGTGGTACTGCAGTAACTGGACCTGCAACTTTGACCGTTACCGACGATGGCGAAGGTGTCCTTTCAGGCACTCTATCTGACGTCGTTGTAGATGACGGAGTTGTAGTTGAAGATGGAGAAGTTGATGTAACCATTGTTGGTACAATTAACTATGCCACTGGTGGTATCGCACTTAGCGCCTCTGGTGTCGACTCCGCAGCCGGTACTGGAACTGTATTGAACATTGCAGTAACAATTGACGCAATTGATGCAGCATATCAATATGCTCAATATGAGGTAACTCCACTCGGTGGAATAACTACCAGTGCAGCCGGTTCTTTTGCAGAATCAATTCTTGTTCCTGCAATTCCTGTACTTTCCTATGGTAACTATCTTGACACAGCAATTGACACAGATGGAAACACTGCAAACCCAACTCCCGTCGCTAGTCTATCTGTTGACTACTACATCTTGGTGAACCCAATTAGTGGTCCGGCTGGCATCACTGTAACACTATCTGGAAGAATTCCAGCAAACACTGTATACGAAATCCGATTGGACACAACAACAATAGCCACTGGAACTTCAGCAGCTGATACAACTTACACACAAACTCATCAAATATCCTCATTCCTATCAAAAACTGCCCACACCTTCTATGTAGTTTGGGGTGGTACAAATACACGAAGTGCAACCTTTACAGTAACAGAATCTCCTAGAATGGCACTATCTTCCACTTCAGGAATGGCTGGTCAAGTCATCACAATTAGCAGCGTTCCAGGTTATCCATTCAGTGCAGGTGCTGACCTTACTCTATACATTAATGGTGCTGTTGTAAACGGTACTACAATTGACGACCGCTTCGGTCCAACCGTAGCATTCGGTCCTGCTTCAGGAACATTCACTGACCTAGAATTTACCATTCCAGCTCTTGCTCCTGGCGTCTACGCAATTGAACTTGTTGACTCATATGGTGCATCAACCGGAACAATGTACACTTTCACTGTTGTCCCAACTCCTGAGACTGCTGTCTCCATGGTAGGAACTGTATTCTATCCTGGCGATACGCTAGCTTGGAGCTTTTCATCAACTGACACCGTTACTGTTGCTCCTACTGTTACAGTAAGAAGCCCGACAGGTGCAGTTTGGTGGCAAGGCGTTTGGGCAACAACCACATCTGGCCCAATGACTACAGTACTATACCAAAACCAACTCTTTGGCGGTGCTCATGCAACTCTACCATCTAATGCTCCACTAGGTTCATGGAACTGGACAGCTGTCTACTCCACTGGATCTGCAGCTAACGTCAAAGCAACTGGCTTGTTCAGTGTTATGGCAGCAGCCACACTCGACACAGTAACCACTGACATTGCAGACCTTGTTGACGATATCTCTGACATATCTGATGATGTAGCAACAATCAACACAAACATCAACAACCTAGAAGATCTGATTGACGCCTTGGAAGTTACAGTTGACATTCCAGAGCTAACAACATTGACTAACGATGTTGCCTCTTTGAAGGTATCTGTTAGTGCTCTTGACGCAGTTGTAACCGCAGTCGCTGGTGACGTTGCAACAGTAGATACTAAAATTGGAACCCTCACAGGAACCATCACAGGTATCGAAGGTAATATCGCAACCATCGAAACTGATGTCGGCACACTACAAGCAGACATTAGTGACGTAGAAGCCAATGTTGACAGCACTCCTGCATGGATTGCAGTTGTGTTGGCTCTAGTTGCGGCAGTAGCAGCAATCTTTGCTGTTATTACCATCCGCCAAAAAATCGCAGGCTAAAATCAACAACCTATA
>PIXT01000201.1 GCA_003096235.1 Candidatus Bathyarchaeum sp.
AAACTCGGGCTAATTAATCATTTATGAATCCACACTCCAAATTAGCCATAAACACAAACAATCACAGATTCAACAGATTTCCAAACAAAACACAAAAACAGCCTGTTTTCTGAAATTTCAAGCACAACAAAAATAGTGTGTTGATGACTACACGTATTCACACTTTCTTTCCGCATAGTAGAATACTAATAGAGGTACATTGTTGAAAACAGCCTTTTTTTCTGAAAAAATTAGCACAGCACACATTTGCTGCTAAAGTTCACACATACATTAGTAACAGTATAGCAGAGCTGAAAACATGCTCGGATTCGGGGTTTTTAGTCTTTAGTTTTGTTTTCAAGTGTTTTCTCTAGCTTTGAAATAGACTGCTCCAAAGCGCTTCTTCTAACCTCGATGGTTATGTCCCCGCGGGTTATTTCAATAAGGCGCCTAGCAACATCACATTTTCTTCTAAGACCATTAACGATTATGTAGGCGTCATCCAGAGCCGTCAACTCTACGTAGATGTGCTCCATCCACTCTAGACATTTCTCAGACGCATCTATGTTTCCTTTCCGAATCAAATTTAACGCTCTACGCCTAAGCTCCCCAATAACATCCCCCAACGACAGCACATAAGGCGTCACAGGAACATCAATTTCTTTTGGGCTTGGAAACCTGCCCTCCCGAATCAAAGTAAGCAGTATGTGAGCTTCAGCATTTTCTTCAAACGCAGCCCCAACAGAGCCGCTGTAAAACAGGTAAGGATAAGTTTTTGCGGTCTCCCGAAGATTAACAAACAGCTTCTTGGCGTCTTCAAGCAATGCTTTAGCGTCATCAAACCGTTCTTGGTGAGTAACTTGGATGGCTTGCTTAGAAAGACGGGTAGCCTTCCGCATGTCCCGTTGAGCATCTTCACGCACTTGCTCTCTTTGACTCAACTCTTCTTGTATCTTTTCCAAAAACTCTTTCAATGACATAAAGTTCACAGCCAGAAACAAACCAAAAAGAGGCTAGGCTAACTTAATAGCCTTTTCCAAACGGCTAAGCAAAACAACCCTGCTATCCGGCGACTCATCCAACATGCTGTAACCCAACTCAGAAGATAACTGAACCCCAAAATCCTTGATTTCATTGTGAGTCGGCATGTTACTAAACTCTAAACGTAACCTCGAAAAACCTACATGCATGTAAGCCTTCGGCTCCAAGTATGTTGGATTAGCTTTTCGCACAAGCTCAGCAAAAAGCTTGGGAAACTCAAGATTCAGGTGCCTCGCCAAAGTAAACCTGATAACAGTTGGACACTTAAAGCTGGGAAGCAACTCTAAGGTTTTGTTAAGGTTTTCCCACGCACCACCAACATGCGGACGACATATCTTAGAGAAAGCGTTCTTGTCAAACGCTGAAACAGAAACATACAGTTGAGTAGGCTCCTCACTTAAGTTAGAAAGAGCCTCAGGAACTGTTCCATTGGTTACAAGAAAAGTCGTTAACCCCCGCCTGTGAAAACCCCTGATCAACCCATCCAAATAAGGATACATCGTGGGTTCTCCAGTCAAACTTATAGCAGCATGCTTAGGCGTAAGCGCTTCTAAACGCTTATTTTGATCCGCATTAGGGGTCGCCTTGTATCCCGTCAATATCCGCTTCTGCTCTTTGATGCAACCATCAATTATCTCTTCAGGATCATCCCAATCAGGCAACCGAGTTTCATCCCACCGTATATTGTGGTCTCCGCTCTGGGCACGCCAACAAAAAACACAACCAAGAGTACAATGAAAAACAGAGGGCGTCATCTGAAGGCACTGATGACTTTTTATTCCATAAAATTTTTGTTTATAGCAAGTTCTGTCCTGAACTATACTATTGTAGAGCCATCTGCACCGTTTCACAGCCGAATGGTTTCCCACCAGATGATACTTTTGGTGCTGCAGCATCCGAATTATTTCTTCTGGAACCAAAGATTGCAAAGTTTCAGCCTGCCAACCTGTTAGAAGGATAAAGATTAAATCGTTGTAATAAAAACTACGTGGTGCTGAAAGAGGTGTACGTTGTGGTTTACAAAAAAATTGTTAAAATGGTTCCCGTTGAAAAACGAGAAACACTTTCAGATAAACTCCTAAACTACTTGTTAAAGACTAAAAAAGAAGCAAAGATGCCCAGTAGCATGGCACACTGCTTCCTTAGCCAATGGCAAAGAGGAACATTCGACGATGAAACTGGTCTTGCAGTCCTCCTTGAGGCAACTGCAACAGTTGAACCCGAGAAAACAGCAGAATTTGTGAAAAACGATTTGCAGTTAGCCGAAGCTGCAAGAGCAATCCAAGAGGCAACAGGATAGGAGTTGTTTTGAAATGGTAAAATTTGGAGTAGAATTTGTTCCAAAAGAAGCATACTGGAAAACAGTCTATTATGCAATTCAATCCGAGAAAAGAGGCTTTGACAACCTGTGGATAACAGACCACTACAACAACCGCAACGTCTACGTTACCCTAGCAGCAACCGCAATGTATACCAAAAAAATTATTTTTGGTCCAGGAGTAACCAACCCATTCATGGTCAATCCAATTATGACCACACAATCTCTGGCAACATTAGATGAACTAGCTCCGGGACGCGTTGTACTAGGAATGGGCGCAGGAGACAAAACAACTCTTGCATCAACAGGAATAGAGGCAAAAAAGCAGCTATCAGCAGTTGTAGACGCCATTGCAATATTTAAGGCAATGCTGGAAGGAAAAAGCGTCAACTATGAAGGAAACGTCTTCAAAGTATCAGGCACAAAATTCAACTTTAAACCAAGAGGACAAATTCCAGTCTACATAGGAGCCCAAGGACCCAAGATGCTTGCCACCGCCGGAAAAATCGGCGACGGAGTTCTAATCAATGCTTCACACCCCAAAGATGTGGACTACGCAGTTTCACAGATAAAGAAGGGAGTAGACGAAGCAGGAAAAAGCATGTCAGACGTAGATGTTACAGCCTACACATCATTTTCGGTGCACAAGAAACAAGAAAAAGCAGAAAAAGCAGCATCCCCAGTAGTTGCATTCATAGTTGCGGGCAGCCCAGACGTAATACTGCAAAGACATGGACTAAACTTGGAAGCAGCAAACAAGATTCGAGGCGCCCTAAAGAAAGGCGACTTCGGCACAGCCTTTGGCTCAGTGTCCCCAGAAATGATAGAAGCATTCTCTATCGCAGGTACACCCGACATATGCAACCAAAAAATAACTAGACTGCTTAAAGCGGGAATAACCCAGTTCGTTGTAGGATCACCCATAGGACCAAACGTCCGGAAATCCATCGACCTCATAAGCGAACAGGTAATTCCACAATTCAAAGAATAAACCAGCAAAAACCCCAAAAAATGCCCTTTTATCAAAAAAGGGCACAATCTACACCCTTTTCTCACTTTTTTGTAACTGCTTCAAAAGACAAAAAGCAAATTGTAAGTTTGTATTTGAAAAACAAAAAATTTATAACGTTCCGTGGTTGAAGCATATTTTGCTGATATGACGTAAACTGCAAAAAAGTTTTTGTTCGAACGAAGGTCGTGGCACATATTGGTTGAAACGAAATATTGTTCCCCCAAATGTCGTTTGTTTAAATGTATGAAACGAGCTGTAATCTACCAAGGAAACCGAATCTGGTGCAGATGGACTGATGAAGAATGCAGTGTAGCAAACTGTAGCTACGCAACATGCGTAAGAAGACAGTTGCTGCCTGGCGGAGTATGCGGCGAATCTGTGAAACGCAAAACAGTTGAACTTAGACCCGAAGAAGACATGATGCCATCCGTGAAATTCAAAAGTAAAGCCCTACGAAAACTAAGAGACAACGAGTTTTACTAGTTTAGCTTCACCTGTTCCAGTTCTATATTTCCAAAAACTGGTGTACTGCTCTATCGGGGTAGCTTAAGCCACATTTAGGCAAATAACAAGGCTCACCAGCAGTTTTACAGAAAGTGAACAACCTAGAAAGCAGTTCTAAAAATACATTAAGGCACAAAAACTGCTGCTGCAAGAACCGTTGTCCATTGACCAGATTTTTCTCCTTTTGCTGATTGCGTTATGTTACTTGTTTTAATAATCATCCCACTAGTTTTGAAAATCTGCTTTTTCTCGTCCCATGCTTGCTCAGAGTCAAAAGGAATTCCCATAGTGGTCGCCAACATGGTTGCAGCCAAATCCTCAGCATAGTTTCCCGCTGCTCCTGCGGATTGACCAAAAGAATGATGCTCTGAAAGATAGCCATAACTGTCCTTTTTTGCAGGAATTGCCATGCCAATAGAGGCTGCAATCAACCGGTGGGGCTCCTGAACAGAATTTTTGGACATAACGGCAAATGTTATCTCTCCGGGGTGAAGCATCTTCAAGCCCCTCTCTTTAGAGACAATTTTGCATCCGGGCGGCAGTATACTAGAAACAGTCACTATGTTACATGCCTGTATACCTGCGTTTCTCAGAGCTAACTCAAAAGACTGTAGCCAGTCCTTATGTTTACCTACACCCTTTGTCAGGAAGACATATCTCGGAATCATCGCGCTCAAACCACCAAGACCGAATTAGTTACCAGTTTACATTCCAATTTAAACTTGTCTTTTTGGGTCTAAACCTTCGGGAAAAGCCATGAAAAGTCTGGAGCCCGTTTCTTGCGCACATCAGGCTTTACTCGTTCGTTGAGTGCATGCGTTATAAGAGGCAAAGCAATGGTTGCGTCACAGTAACAGGTAACATCTTTTCCTTTACCTGAAACTTTGCCCCAGCTTTTAGCTTCCTCAAGAGTGCATCCTGATAGTCCACCCCATTGCGGAGAATCAGTTGTAATTTGAATGGCATACTTGTGGGGATAATAGTATTCCTGCAAGCTTTTACGACAATTGCCGTCTCTTCCAGGTATCTTCTGATCCATAGTTTTCGGCGAAATCGATATTGCTAGGAGCTGCGTGAAATCTTTTGGCACCCCGCCTCCAACATATATAACGGCTGTGTCTTTGGTTTTTTCGCCTATACCTACAAACTGGTCGAACTCTTTGACCTGATCCACTATCAGGGTGTGTCCCTCATTTTTTGCCATTAAAACTGCTTCCCCGTATGCGCTGTCGAGCATTGCAGGACTAAATATGGGGACACCATGCTCTGCTGCAGTTGCGGTTATGCTTTGTATCTTCTTTTTGCTTAACCATTTGCCAAGTAAATGCAAAATTTCCATTGAGGAATAGGGATTATTAGGTTTGAGGGTGAGCAGAAACTCTGTTAGGAGTTCTTCCATTTTTCTGTAGTCAGTTTCTATGCCGTAAACGTCGTAGTATCTGTTAATGTCCGCCGCCAGAAGCTCTTCATCGTTAACGTTTTTGGTTGCTTGCCAGTATCCAAGCCCCATAGCATCAACGATGTCCTCTGACACGTTTGCACCTGTAGAAACAATAACGTCAACGAACCTGTTTTTGATGAGCCAATTAACCAGCGTCCACTGTCCAGCAGTGCTCATGGAACCAGCTAAACCCAAAACGATTACAAGGTCGTCTTCTTTCACCATTTTCTCCCATAGGTCCACGGCTTCTGATAGTTTTCTGCCTTGATATGCGGTTTTGCCCATTTCAGAAATAAGCTGAGAAACAGATTTCTCTGTAACGTTAAAGCCTTCAACTTTCTTAGTCAAAGGAACTCCCATATCTTTTCGTCTCCTTTTTAAATTCAGAAAACACTGCAAGACTTGTATTTAAATATGAGCTTACAGCAAATCGCCTAAAAAACGGCGTATGTAACGAAAATCAGCCAAAATAAAGACAGAATACTCTAGCATAAAAACTAGATGATATTTTTGCAAAAAATCTGTTTATTTTATCCTGTGGAGACCCGTTTAACTACGGGAGGTCTTTTCTTTTTGAGGACTCGGTAACCACAGTAGGTGCATTTTACTCCTCCGCCGCGCAACTCAAGTTCTTCGGTTTTAACTTTGGCGCCACATTTCACACATTCATAGGTGAGTCCACGTGCAGCTCGTTCTGACATAATATAAGCCTCTAAACTTGGTTAACGATGCCTCAGAGGATTTAAATGTTTTCTATTTTGTGCAAAACAACGGTCTGAATGCGGTCTAAGTGTGGACAAAAAACAAATACGTCTAAAGTTTCAGTATACAACTGAAATGTTAAAGCAAAAAATCAAAGACAAGACAGCAGTGGTTGCAGTCTTAGGTTTAGGGCATGTAGGATATCCGATGGCTTCGCTGTTTGCTAAAAATGGGTTCCAAACCATCGGCTACGACATTAATCGCAAAAGATTAAGCGACATAAAAGAGGGCAAGGTTGTCTCGGAGCTTTCATCTATACTGCCAACAGATGAAACTAAAAAGCAAAAAACATTGGCTGAAATCGCAAAAAACATGAACGTCTCAAACACAGAAGAGGACTTGAAGAACGCTGATGTTTTTGTTGTTGATGTGCCTACGCCTCTGAAAGATAATGAGACTCCGAACCTGCTTTTTCTAACAAATACATGTACAGCAATTACAAAATATCTTAGAAAAGAAACTTTGGTGATAGTAGAGAGCACAATTTATCCTGGAGCAACAGAAGAAATAGTTAAACCCTTACTCGAAGAATCTGGTCTTCATGCCGGAGACGACTTCTATCTATCGTTTTCTCCTGAACGAATTGACCCAGGAAACAAAAAGTGGAGCCTAGAAAAGATACCTAAAATTGTGGGCGGAATAAACAAAGACAGCGTTGATGCTGCAAGTTTACTGTTTTCACAAATCATGGAAAAAGTGGTTCCGGTTTCTTCTTTACAAGTTGCAGAAGCAACAAAAATGCTAGAAAACATCTTCAGAAGCGTTAACATTGCGTTAGTTAATGACTTGTCAAAATTTTTTGAGAAAATGGGAATAGACACATGGGAAACCGTAGCCGCAGCATCAACAAAGCCATTTGGGTTTTTGCCGCATTATCCGGGACCAGGAGTTGGCGGTCATTGTATTCCAAAAGACCCGTTTTATTTGCTGTATAAAGCAAGAAAAATGGGAACAAGTGTTGAGTTTATTGAACAGGCAGCATGCATAAACAGGAACATGCCTCTTTATGTAGTTCACCTCGCAGAAGAAGCTCTCAATAGGCGTAACAAGAATATTCGAGATTCAAGTTTTGCTGTTCTTGGCGTCACATACAAGAGGGACGTGTTGGATATACGTCGAACTCCCTCAAAAACGGTTATTACCGAATTGTGCAAAGCGTCCAAAAATGTTATGGCGTTTGATCCTTTAACTGATGAAACTTTTGGCGCAAAAACTGGAAGTCTAGAAGAAACCATCAAAGGTAAAGACTGTGTAATTGTGCTTGTCAACCATTCATATTTTAGAGAAAACAGCATTGAAGACAAGATAAATGAGCTGTCGCCGAACTGCTGTGTTATTGACGCCCGAAATTTCATTGATTCAACAAAATTAAAAAACTCGATACACTACCGATGTTTAGGAAAGCCTCTAAAGTCTGGATGATGCGAGGGGATGCTTAAATTTGGCTAAACCAGAGCCTGCAAGACATAATATTGTTCCACCCGTTTTTGTTCATGCACAATTTAGACTGCGGATGACATTTGTGGAAGATTTGATTAGTTATGTGTGAAGCAAGTACAGATTTTTCTGCTGTTATGCCAATTCATAACGAATCTGAGTTGCTAAAGCTCAGTTTGCCAGCGCTATACAGGTTAGACCCCGCAGAAACTATTTTGCTATTTGACAATTGTACAGATGATTCGTACAATGTGGCTGTGGAAATTGCAAAGAAAATGAAGTTTTTTGAAAAGACAGTCTTTAAGACGGTTAGCGGTGAAGAAGGGGCGCAGTTTTCGTTTAGACCAACATTTTTGAGAAGGATAGGTTACTCAATTGCTAAATGTAATAAAATACTGAAAACTGACGCGGATTTAGTTTTAGACCAGAAAATAAAGGATTATGTTCCTTTGCTTGGAAAGGACAATGTTGGGATTATAACTTTTGAGTATCTTGATTATCCTATTTCTTACAGGCATATGATAAAGCGGTTTTTGGAGAAAATTGGGATTCCGTTGCCTCAAAGCGAGAGGTGGCTGGGGGGCAATATTTTGTTTTTTCTTGAGGATTGGAAAATGGCGTTTCAGAAAAGACAGGAAGATGAAAGCAAGAAAGTGGATTTGTCTAAAGTAAAACGAGGTGAGGATACTCTATTTCATAAGCTGTTGATTTCAGAGCAGCGTAGAAGCATAATCGTGTTGACAAATACGCTTCATCTAAGGCCTGTGGAATCGCCGAAACGGCACTATGTGCGGGGACAGATTTCGTGGAATGTAGCCAAAAGATCGTTTCCATTAATTTTGGCACAAGCGATCATTTTTAATCGTTTCAACATGATAAAAGGATACTTGGACGCAAGAAAAGGAATCGATAGAACCCACTTAACAAAGCCATGAAAGGGACTCCGCATATAGGTCAAAGACAAGAAGTATTAAATATCTAAGAGGAAAATACGTTTTTCTACATTTGGAGTTGTTTTATGTATGGCAAAACAGCGAAGACCATCAATCCCGCTAATCATCGTCTTTATTATACTGCTATTCCTGTTTTTCTTTGCAGGTACACTAGTTGAACTCATGAGCAGTTTGACAGCTCAAGGATCATTCACATATTCATACATGGCAGGAAGCGAACCCATAGTTTCTATCGACTACACTTTGCCCCAAGATTTAGCTGATGTAATGGTTTCAGAACAAGCCTCAGGATGGACAGTCAATTTAGCAGGTAACGTTCTCAGCTTAACAGGTGGAACACTAAATCCAGGAGACTCAGTTACGGTTGACTATCGACTATCAAATTACATAAAAGGTGGCGCACGGACAATCACAGCAACTGGCACGACAACAAGTGGTGCACAATTAGCCAGCCAAAGCTCATTTCAAGTACCTGAAGCGTTTCTCTTAGCTCTTGCATGGATGATGTATCAAAATGCGATTTGGTTGCTGATTCTCGCAATCATAGTGCTCGTGTTGATTATTGTTCTATTCATTCGAGGCAAAAAGAAGGACAAAGAACAAGAACAAAAAGAGCCCACAAACCCAACAGGCACTAAAGATCAAGATTGAGTTTAGAAAAGGGAACCACAACCCACATTTCTCTTTTTTTAGGTGACTTAGGTTCAATTTTGTTGATTGAACATAAATAAGTCGCACGTATGCCACATTTTTTATAGTTAAAGAAGAAAATATTGCATGGAGATCAGAATGGATGAGAAGCCTCTAATTTTCGGTGTTTCATACGCAGTTGACAGCCTAATCATGACGTTACTAAAACAGAAGATAGACTTGAACTTGGACGATGACTATTACGTAAACATTTCCCCTCCGCCAATACCAGACTCAACCGATTTTGGAGACTCTGTTATCTCAGGATTATTCGTTGACGTGACAGAAAAACTGGTTAGAACAACTATTAGTTGGCTTCGAGAAAGAGAAAAACAGCACATGGAAAAGCCAAAACTGAAAATCTGCATCAACGGGAACATTCTCAACATAAATGTTCAGGACATGGAAATACTTCTGAATGTCTTGCAAAAATGCACTAAGAAAAAAGGCAGATGATCAAGTAGTCAATCAACGTATCAGTTGCACAAAGTGTGTCTTCAAAAGGACG
>PIXT01000202.1 GCA_003096235.1 Candidatus Bathyarchaeum sp.
AAGTTTATTCCAACGCTGGTTGACCCGATTTTGAACGATGAAGCCGACATGGTTGTTGGCAACCGTTTTGCTGGAATGAAAAAAGGGGCTATGCCTTTTGTTAACCGAGTTGGCAACCGAATGCTTTCGTTTGTTGCAAAGCTGGCGTTGGGACTTAACATATTTGACACCCAAAGCGGTATGAGAGCGTTTAGGTCTGAGCTTTTAGACAGCATGAAACTAGAAGCTGTGGGTATGCCATTTGCGATGGAGATGCTGGCAGAAGCTCATGCTACAAAAGCGAGAATGTGTGAAGTACCCGTGACCTACAGCGCAAGAGTTGGAGAAACTAAACTTAATCCAATAAAAGACGGCGGCAGAATACTTGGCGTAACTGTGCGGTTGATGTTTGATATCCGTCCACTGCTTTTCTTTGGAAGCATAGGAACCGTACTGGGCGCAGTTGGTTTGCTGCTTCATTACCTTCTGATGCCAAGCGCGTTTGTGTATGTTGTGTTTCCGTTTCTGTTCATGTTTGGCGGCTTGTTTCTGTTCTTTATTGGGTTTATAATGTATCTAATACAACAAATCAGAACGCGAGAATAACGCTGAAACACCATCAAAAATGGTTATTTTTGGCGCCAAAAACAAAATCCGTCAAACCAACAATCATGTTTGAAGACTAATAGCAGAAGTATGTTGAAAACAACCTTTTTTCAGAAAAACCAAAAGACAACAAAAACGGTTTTCTTTAAAAGACTCCATGCTCCTTTGAAACTGTCATGCTTGGAATCGTTCTAGCGTTGCTTTCTGCCTTTTCGTTTGGTTTATCCCAAATAATGGTCAGAAAAAACCTAGAAAAATCAAACTACCTGCACATCTCCTTAACAGTGACCATAATGGGTAACATAATCTTGTGGCCGCTTGCAATTGCTTTTACAGACCTAGCTACAATCAACACCGAAGCATTAATTCTGTTCATAATCGCAGGAACGCTTGCGCCAGCAATTGCTAGACTGTTCTACTTCAAAGGAATGCAAACCGCAGGCATCTCAACAAACGCAACAATATTCGCCACATACCCGCTGTACACCACAATTATTGCCGTTCTTTTTCTTGGCGAAACTTTGAGCCCCGAAAACTGGGCAGGAATGTTGTGCATCCTATTTGGAGTGATATTTGTTGGAAAAAACCTAAACAACAGCAACACAAAAACAGCAAACACCTCAAAAAAAGGCTTAATCCTCCCCATAATCGGCTCGTTATCTATAGCCGCTTCACAAATAGTGCGAAAAGAAGCACTGAACCTATACAGCCAACCCTTGCTGGGCGTTGCCGTGGGGTATACAACTTCTTTGGTTGTCTATTTGGCGATATTGTTCTTCTCAAAAGACAAAACCAGACCAAAATATACACAAAACACCCTGAAAACATTCTGGAAACCTGGAGTCGGAATAGCTATGGGTTGGCTTTTGTCCTTTCTGGCACTGAACCAAACCATGGTCTCAATAGTCGCGCCGTTACTGCAAACTGAATTATTGTTCATTTTGTTGTTGGGTTACGTATTTCTGAGAAAAATCGAAAAGTTCTCGCTGAAGCTTGTTGCAAGTGCATTGTTGATCGTTGTTGGTGTCATACTGATTAGCATCAACTAAAATCCAACAATCATATTTGAAGACTAATAGAGGTACATTGTTGAAAACAACCTTTTTTCAAAATTTCCACAATAACCTTTCATTTACGTTCCAGCAAAAACAAGTTGGGACGATTGTATTTTTGTTCAAACGAAATTTTTTGCTTTTTTACGCTTTTGGAGAATTAGCTCAAAATTCAATTCAAGTATATTTCAAATTAACGTTTAGACAACTAACAAAACAAGATAATGAATGGTGCTCCGGCCGGGATTCGAACCCGGGTCGGCGGCTCGAGAGGCCGTCATACTTAACCGGACTATACTACCGGAGCCCTTAATCCAGTCTACTAGTCATTTTATTTTCCGATATATAGCCACTTCGTTTTTGTTGTCAATGGTTATTATGGTTCTTTTTTCTTGTTTTAACCAAGTTGAGACTGGTTATTTTTTGAAATCCGTATAGTTAATAAACTTGACATTGCTTTTCATTCGTAAATGTCCAGCAACAACCTTTGGAAAAAATATTGCAGTTTCTATGACAAGTCTTTCCAAGAACAGATGGAACATAGCAATGAACATCTTGAACAATGTTTTTCAAAATGGAAGAAAACAGACGTTGCCAAAACATTGGGAAACTCGTTTAAGCACTACGAAGATGTTCCAGTCACAGCATATGCTGATTATCCGATGATGCAAACGTTCGCCCAAAATATAGCCGCGGCAACAACAGCGACTCCACGCTCAAACAACGAATCATTGTCCGACTATTATCTACGCATAGGCAAGGAAGTGGGGTCCTCGCTTAACAAATATATGACTGAGCCTTTCTATTTTTGTTCAACAACCACAGGTAGCACGGGCACAAACAAGTGGGTGGCTGCTGGAGAAACATTCTGGAAAAACTTTTCTCAAGCGACACTGTCCACGATTCTGATTTCTTGCAGTGATGATTGGGGCGAAACAAAACTGAAACAAGGAGACACTGCCCTGAACATTACAGCGCCTATACCCTACATTTCTGGGTGGGGCGCAGATATTTTTCAGACACAATTTAAGTTACTTCCACCGATGAATGTAACTGATAACCTTCAGAACATGAAAGACAAGTTCCAGTATGTGATAAAAGCCATCGAGAAAGGCAAAAAAATTGATGTTGCTGGCGGCATAGGGTCAATGTTTTACATGATATGCAAGTATCTTGTTGACCCCGAAGAACTGTTTTCGGAGTATCATCGTGGAATGAGCTTTGGTTTAAAGAAATTTTTGCTTTCACTTAAACTTCTTCAACTCAAAATAAAAGGAAAAACAGCAAAACGGATTACCGATTATCTACCCCTTAAAGGAGTCATCGTTGGAGGAATGGATTCCCAGCTATACATCGACTTCTTTAAGAAGGAATTTGATTTCGAACCCTTGCATGCGTACGGTTCTACCGAATCGGGGAACCTAATGCGAGGCGACCCCGACAGAAAGACTGACTTGGTTCCAAATCTGACATGTTGCTATTTAGAATTCAAGACTGAAGAAGGCGAACTCAAGAAGCTGAATGAACTGACGAAAGGAAAAACATACGATATGGTGATAACACCCTTCGGGTCGATACTTTTCAGGTATGATATGGAAGATTTGTTCAGGGTTGTCGATTTCAGGGATGATGGAATGCCTGTATTCTCGTTTGAGGGAAGAAAAACCGCGGTCCTCGACATATACGGGTACTACCGGATAACCACGAAAACGCTTGTTCACGCACTATTTAATGTAGGATTAAGGGTATCTGACAAATGGGCGGTAGCTAAATTGGTGGACCCAAAAGAGAAACTAGTGTTTATTATGGAAAAAACTTGGGAATATTCTGAGAAAGAGGCTGAAAAAAGAATCTTTGATGCTCTCAAAGAGGTACACAACGACTTCAGGAAATACGTGACCGACTTTAACATCACGGACCCTTCTGAGGCTATTAAAGTTGAGTATCTCAGGCACGGTGCCTTTCTAAGATATTCTGCATTGAAGACAAAAATGGGTTCTCCTTTAGGGCAATATAAGCCACCGCAGCTTATTCCACCCGATAGAATGGAAATCTATGAAACCTTAAGAAGTTCATGAGCTGGTGTAGACGATTCAGACAATATGGCTTCTGCAATATTTTTTAGGCGGAGTTTTTGCTTTATTTGTTTCAGCATATGTCTTCACCAGAAGTGCTACTAATAACAAAACATTGACATTGAAAGCATTCTTTCTATTTGGTTTGCTCACTGCACTATGGGAACTTGCAACATTTTTCCAAAGGACTGCTCCCACTGCAGAAGCCTCTGCTAGCTTTTTTTACATTCTTTTGATTACAAGCAGTCTAAGTCAACCAGCGTATCTGCTTACTGTATTGAGTATCCAACGGGAAAAACGGTCTCTTCTTTTGGTCTTTGCTCCTGTGTTGCTTAGGTTCTTCACGTTCTTTTTCTTGACAATAAACTTTGTTCAGACCCCTTACGGTTGGTCGTATCTGATATCTCCTG
>PIXT01000203.1 GCA_003096235.1 Candidatus Bathyarchaeum sp.
CGGCGGTGTTGTTCTATTTCACTAACACTACTATCCTGTTTTTGCTGGCCATAGGCTACACCTTTGTTACTGCAATTCTTTTGTTAGTTAACCAATTCTGGAAAGTCAGCATCCACTGCGCCGGAGTCACCGGACCAATATTTGCTTTAGTTTTTGTTTTTGGTTTAGAGATTATTCCTCTGTCTTTGATTATAGTTGCAGTTTGTTGGTCCAGAATAAAACTAAAAAACCATACGCCTTCACAGACCCTTGCAGGAACACTAATTGCTCTGACAATTGGCCTCCTTGAATACAATCTGTTATATCCCTTAAATTAAAGTCTACAATTTTTTTATCTTATTTTTTCACACATCTTTTTGTGTCTAATTTTGTTTCTTTGTCTAAGATGTTACTGAACACGTTTAAGGGCCATTTTTCATGTAATTTGTTAAATGAAACGTCCATATGTGCGATGTCTTCAATTTTTTTGATTTGTTCTTCTACTTTAAACCAGTCTTCAAAATCTTCTAAAGCGACTATTATTCCTATGTCATAAATTCCTATGTGTCTTATTGCAACTATCATATTCGGTATTTGAAGTAGTTCTGAATAGATTCTTTGTTCTTTTGATTTACTGGTTGATTTCATGAACACTCTTGCTATGGCATTGTACCCAAGTTTTCGCATATCAACTGTTATTGTTGACATTGTCAAAACACTTTTTCGTAGTCTATTATATTTGCGAATAACTGTTTGAGTGGGAATCTTAAGTTTTTTTCCAATGACGCTAAATGGGGTTCGGGCATCATTCATCAATATTTTTGCAATTTGCACATCCTTTTCATCAAGTTTTATTTTTTTTGTTTCTTCTTCTATTGGGTTGGAAATATCTTCTGGTCTACTTGTGTGCTCTAGTGGTTTGATAACTAGATTTTCTGGATGATCCATGTTTATAATTTTAGCCCAAATTAGTGGTTCTACTTTTTCTACATAATCGCATTTTGCAACATCTTCGAGTGTGTCTTCCAGTTCATTGATGGACTGTAACATTACTCTCATTGAGATGTTTTGTCGTCCCCCTTGTCGAAATATTGAACGTGTGTATTGTTTGTTTTCTAAAAATTGAATTATTTCTTTCTCTTTATTTGGAACTGTTTTGATTTTTATTTCGCAAATGCAGTTATATCCGAAACTGTATGGATTAATTTGCATTATTGCCCCATTTATTACTCCTAATTTTTTCAGTCGTAGAAATTTTGCTCTAACTCCTGATATTGTGGTACCACAATCTTTAGCGATTTCTGTGAATGTTGTTCTTGCTTCTTTTAGGAGTGCCCTCAAAATTTTTGCATCGGTTACGTCGAGTTTGACTTGTTTTTTTTGTTTCATGAGCGACTCGAATTATTTTATCAGTTATGTTTTTATAACCTTTGTCTTTGACACCCATCGTTTATAATCTGTGAATTTTTACAAAAATATATTAATTATTTTATTTTTTATAACATTTTTATATTGTTTTATGACAAAATTTAAATAATAAATAATAATAATATACGAATAAAACTGAGGAATGAATATGCATTATTTTAAACAAACAAAAAATTGTATTGTTGCATTTTTAGTCTTATTGTTGACTATTTCTGCTATTGCAATTACTTTGCCTTCTGTATCTGCTCAGGATGACATTCAACATAAAGCAACTGTTGCTTACCTTGGTGCAATGCCTAACCCTGTTGGGGTTAATCAACAAGTACTGTTACACATTGGAATTACAGAATCATTAGCAAGTCCAGAAGATGGCTGGGAAGACATGACTGTTGAAGTCACTAAACCTGACGGCTCACATGAAACCCTTGGACCTTACAGAACAGACTCCACTGGAGGAACTGGTGACATTTACGTGCCAGACATGGCAGGTACCTATGAAATGTACACTGTATTCCCAGAACAAACAGTAGAAACTACTGCAGGATTCTTTGGACCTCCAGTAGAAATAACCTACAAAGAAAGCCACAGTGAAACATTGTATTTGGAGGTCACTGAAGACCCAATAGAATTCCATCCAGGACACGCACTTCCAAATGAATACTGGAGCCGACCAATTGACTCACAACTTCGGGAATGGTATAGCATTTCTGGAAGTTGGCCCTTTGACCCCTTAAACTTGTATGCCCCCTACAATGACGCCCCAGAAACAGCCCACATCCTTTGGGAAGAGGAACTGACAACTGGTGGACTTGCAGGTGGAGAACTAGGCGGTTTAAGCTATGGAATTGGTGATGCTTATGAAGGAAAATGGTCCACGCGACTAATCTTAGCTGGAAAACTCTACTACGAAATCGGTGGCTCACGAAATGACGCAAAACACGAAACCATCTGTGTTGACCTTCACACCGGCGAAGAACAATGGCGCAAAGTCTTCATGAACAACAATTCAATATCTTTTGGGCAAATCCTGTATTGGGATGGAATGAATTATCACGGCGCTTTTGCTTACCTTTATGTGTCTACTGGCGGTAACTGGTATGCCTTTGACGCAGCCACTGGAGACTGGAGATTCACAATCGAGAACATTCCTTCCGGTACAACATTATATGGTCCAAACAACGAATTGTATATACTTCAAACAAACACTGCTAATGGATGGATGGCTCTTTGGAGCATGAACGATCTAGTTACCCTTCATGCATCTGGATATTCTGGAGGCAGTTGGGGTAACTCAGCTCATGGTGGAACTTTTGATGCCGCAGAAAACTCCACAGCTGCTGAAGGTGCATGGGTTTGGAACGTAACTATTCCATCAGGATTAGTTGGAAGTGTCCAACAAGCAAAATATGGTGACAGAGTAATCGGTGCAAGCATCAGTACAGAAGAAGTCTCAATGTGGGGTTTAAGCTTAGAAGCTGGAGATGAAGGCGATGAAATTTTCACTAACACTTGGGATGCCCCTGCTTATTGGTCTGAACTAAACATTACGGTATCAGGGTTTGCAGGCGGTTGGGTTGCATGGAGCTTTGAAGACAAAGTTGCAGTGTTATACACAAAGGAAACCCGAGAAGAATTTGGATTCAGCCTAGAAACTGGAGACAACATATGGGGACCAACACCAAAGGAACAATACCTAAACGCTCTTGAAGACTCAAGCTCATACGTCAGGAACATCGCGTACGGTAAACTTTATTCTGTTAGTGTTAGCGGAATTGTTTACTGTTATGATGTTCAAACAGGTGACATAGAATGGACCTACGAAGTCAACGATCCATACTCTGAAATGCTTTGGTCAAACAATTGGTGGGTTAAACCATTGTTCATTAGTGATGGAAAAATCTACATTTCTCACACTGAACACTCTCCTGTAGACCCCAGACCAAGAGGTGCACCTTTTGTTTGTCTTGATGCCTATACTGGTGATGTAGTTTTCCGAATTGACGGCGCTTTCCGTACAACCCGATGGGGAGGACGCGGAATCATTGGTGACAGCATAATCGCATTGATGGACACCTACGACCAACGTGTATACGCTATTGGTAAAGGCCCAACTCAGCTTACTCTAGACGCTCCGATGAGTGGTGTCACAGTAGGCTCTGATGTAATCCTTCGCGGAATGGTTACAGACGTATCTCCAGGAACTGAAACACCCCAAATCGCAATGAGATTCCCGAACGGTGTTCCCGCAGTCTCAGACGAATCTATGAGCGAATGGATGTTGTATGTCTATAAACAATTTGAAATGCCAACAGACGCAACCGGAGTAACCGTAGTTTTCTGTGCTGTTGATCCTGAAGGCAATTATATGGACCTTGACCGCGTAACAAGTGACGGCAATGGATACTACAGCTTCGCGTTCAAACCAGACAAAGAAGGAATCTACACAATCATTGCAACCTTTGAAGGCTCTGGCGCATACTATGGCTCATTTGCAGAAACCTCAATTGTAGTTGGTCCTGCGGTCTCAGCATCAACACCAATCGACAACGAACCAGTAGATAATGAACCCGTAGACAACAACGAACCAACATCAGAAGCACCTTTCATTTCAACCGAGATTGCCATCATCGCCGCAGTAGCAGTTGCAGCAGTAATCGGTGTAGCCGCATACTGGATGCTAAAACGCAAATAAATCCACACATCTTTTCTCCCTCTTTTTTCTGGGAGAAACCCATGGAAGAAAATGGGGCTGAAAAGGCTTGAGCACAAAAATGAAAATACTACCAAAGCGATAGTAGCATGGTTTTTTCATTTTTTCGCCTTCAATTATGTGCAAGGGCCTCAGCAAACCCATTTTCTTCATTTTTAACTTTAGTTACATGTTTTTTATTTTAGATGCTATGTTAACGCAATCATACTTTCCACAATTTCCTTTTTTGCATATGTTGCTACGCTAGGTGTTCGCTAAATTACTTATCAGTTAGAAACAATGTATGAGCAAAGCCGTGAAACCTAGGCAACTCGATAACAAATCGAAAGTATTGACGGATTATCTATTTGTGTGCGTGCAAATGCAACTTATATATAGCCCTCAGAGAAAGTACAACTAAAATGAACAAAGAGGTGAATTACATGGTAAATGGTATAGTTGCACGATGGCTTGACCAGAAAGGTTTCGGGTTCATTAAAGGCGA
>PIXT01000204.1 GCA_003096235.1 Candidatus Bathyarchaeum sp.
AGGTAGTCTTTTCTCTCATGTTAATGCTGATCCTCATCTGTCTCATATTTTGGTCTCAGCTTGTCACGCAGCTCGTAAAGTTCTTGAGGAGTAAGAGAAAGCCCGCAGCTCTTGCAAACATAACGTTTTGTAAGGGATACGTACTGTAGTTCGCCACCGCATTCAGGACAATACCGCATGGTTTTCGCCTTTTCCCTTTTTGTTCCATTGTCAATATATAAAGATACATGTTTAATATGCCAAAAATTGGATTCTCAGCGAACTGTCAGAGAATAAAATTTGTTAGCCCTGCCTCTTTCGCCAATTCTAGGGCACGTTTTCTTTCTGTTTCAGTTAATCTCCGCCTCAGTTCAGGTACTTCGTGGGCACGCCACTGTGGATGATACTGAAACATCAAGTTTACACGCACAGAGCCGCCGAGGTGTTTGGCGACCCAGTTCAGAACAGGTTTAGTGCAGCACTCAAGATGTTCGGGCAAGACTAAGACTCGAACGATTGGCTCTCCATACTTTTTGGCGTACAAGTGGTTTTTGGTGCAAGCCATCCAATAATCTGGAGCATCTGAAAGTTTTGCGGCACAGTCTTTTGGTCCATACTTGAAGTCAAGAAGATACACATCAACAAAGCCTGCGAGAAGTTTTGCTGTTTCTTCGCTGTAGTAGGAGTTGGAGTTCCAAACCACAGGCACATTCAAGTCAACATATTTGAATGCTTCAAGCCATTGAGTGAGCCATGAAGTTGGGTCGCCACCAACAAGATTGACGTTTCTACAGCCGTCCCTGCGAAGACGAATTATCGCCGTAGCCAACTGCTTAGGTGAATAGGTTTCTCCCGCTTCAAACCACTGAGATATACCCCAGTTCTGGCAATGTAGACATCTTAGGGTGCAGCCTAAAGTGAATATTGTTCCAGAGGGAACCAGCTCAGGTTCTTCTCCAGTGTGAGGAAACATGGTTGAAACAGTGACGGTTGTTGCACATTTGCAGTAACCCAATTCTCCTGCGGTTCTGTCGGAGCCACATCTGCGTGTACAAAAGTGACAGTTTTCTAGTATGCGGTTTGCTATTTCGAGTTTAAGGTCAAGAAACGATTGCTGTGGAGTATCCAATTCTTCTAGACGCGTTTGTCTTGTGTCTACCTCTTTTTCTAGAATGCAAAATTCTTCGGTGAGTCGCTCGTGGAGCTTCCACAGTTTCGTGAGTGAATCGTTCTTGCTGAAGGCTACTGGCAGTTTTTTTGCGATAAGGAATTTGGCGGGTTTGTCGTCTTGCATTACATCGAAGTATCGTTTCAGGCTGGCTCGTGCTTTCTTGTCGGTGAGAACGGTTTTTGCGTCTGGTCTCCAGATGGGCAACATACAGCCTCTTCCATTAAAACAAGAGTTGAACAGAAATTTATAGAAGACGCCTTAAGGTTTCTTTGGTTTTGAAGGCGATAATGGAAAAAACTATAGCACAAAGATGCGATAATACATTGGGGTTACTGAAATGGCATATGCAGGAGCAACAGCAGCTGCAGTAGCAGCCCAACAAACCAGTTCATATAGAGTCAAATTCAAACAAAAAGAGTTTCTGGAATTGGTTGAAATAGCAAAACCAGCGAGAATATATCAAACAGGCAGAATGCACTTTTTTTCCTTTGACGGCTTTGTAATGTACACCTTTGAGTGTGAGAACATCGACTTTAAACAAAAAATTTTGCATGCAATCGAATTCTCAAATCAAGCTTGGAGCGAGTAGCTCCATCTGTGTGCCCTTTTTTGTTAATTTGTTATTTATGGAAAATTAACAGTTTGCTTACTGTCACATGAGAGGAAACATGTTGTCGTATCAAATGTTCCATGTTTATCCTAAGGCTCCATTCGATTTTGAGTTGAACTGTCGCGTCTTTGGATACGACAAGCCTATGCCAGAAGTTTTTGAAGCTGGAGTTTGGAGAAGAGCCATACAATTAAGTTCGGGGAAGCTGATTGCGGTTGCGTTACGGTCGGTAGGCACTGTTGACGAACCAAAAATTGAAGCAAAACATTTCCAAGCAATTACAGAGCAGGAAAACAAGGAACTGACACAGATTCTGGATAACATATTTTCTTTTAGCCAAGACCTGACCGAGCTTTACTTGTTTATGGAAAAGGACAATGTTCTAAGAGAGTTAAAGCGAAGATTTTACGGATTAAAAGCAGCAAGCATTGGAACCACAGTTTTTGAGCACATTGTTAAAGCTATAATCCAGCAGCAAATTTCAATACGTGTAGCGTTTTCGATAACAAACAAGATGGTAACCAGATTTGGTGAACAAGCAAAAGCAGAAACAAAAATGCACTACGACTTTCCAACTCCAAAAAAACTTGCTGAAACAAAGCTTGAAGAAATACGACAGTGTGGAGTAAGCTGGAAAAAAGCAGAATGCATCAAAACAATAGCCACCAAAACAGTAGACAGGGAATTTGATCCAGAGGCTTTACGTTCAGTTTCAAACGAGCAAGCTATAAAGATGCTGACAAAGTTTCGTGGAGTAGGAACATGGACTGCCGAGATGGTTCTGTCAGCTGGACTGAAGAGAAATGCAGCAATTGCCGCAGGTGACCTTGGCGTCAGGAGAACGTTTTCAAAATTCTACGCTGATGAGGGAATCTTGTCAGAGTCTGAAGTTCGAAAGATAGCTGAAGGTTGGCGAGATTTCACAAAAGATGTTGTCTATTACATTTCCTGCATCGAAAGAGTGTAAAACAACAACAAATGGTTGCTCAGATAAATTCATATGCGATTCCGCTCAAGTAAACTGCGTTGTCAAAGAGGCATCACAATGAAAAAGACGTCTCAAATTTCAGGATTCTACAAGCTAACACCACAAGAAAGGATAAATCACGTTAAAGATTTTGCAGATTTAACTGATCAAGAAGTAAAGATTCTACAGTCAACTGGCGCCCTAGAGATGGAGCTGGCGGATCGCATGATCGAAAACGTGGTTGGAACGTTCCCGTTACCTCTTGGAATAGCCATGAACTTTCTCATCAACAAAAAAGATTACATGATACCCATGGCAATCGAAGAGCCGTCAGTTGTTGCTGCAGCCACCTACGCCGCCAAGATGGCACGCGAAAAGGGAGGGTTTTCCACAAGTAGCACAGACCCAGTAATGATTGGGCAAATCCAAGCCGTGGAAATACAAGATCCGTTTGCAGCGAAAATGAAGATACTGTCAGCCAAAAAGGAGATTCTGCAAAAAGCCAACGATCAGGACCCGATGCTGGTTTCTGTTGGAGGCGGAGCCAAAGACATAGAAGTTAAGGTAATAGATGCAAAAACGGGTCCAATGGTCATAACAGAGCTTCATGTTGATTGTAGGGACGCCATGGGCGCCAACGCCGTAAACACAATGGCTGAGGCAGTAGCTACCATGATTGAACGTATAACTGGAGGCAGGGTCTATTTGAGTATAATTTCGACTCTTGCTGTGAAG
>PIXT01000205.1 GCA_003096235.1 Candidatus Bathyarchaeum sp.
ACGCTTGTTTACAACAACATCTACGACAACTCAGAATACAATATCAACTTTCTTTCTACTAGCAGCTTAAACGCCACCTATAACTGGTGGGGAACAACCGACACAGAAGCAATAGCCCAAACGATATACGACTATTATGAAGATTTTTACCTAGGCAAAGTTAACTTCACACCTTTGTTAACCGAACCAAACCCGCAATCGCCTTCTCTTCAAGACGTTGTAATCCCAGAGTTTCCATCATGGATACTTGTACCACTGTTTTTGTTAGCAACTTTTGCGGTTGCTTCTCTTAGAACGAAAACCATAAGGAGGACTGAAAAATGACTAACTCATATTCGCGTTTATCCTTGGCAGCTATTCTGGTTAGCTGCTTGGTGTTAGTTTGTACTGTAAATCTTGGTGCTTTATATGCTTCTACAGACGTAACTGGCATAATCAGTTCAGATACTACGTGGACCAAAGCAAACAGCCCATACAGCCTAACTGGGCCTATTCTTGTAAAAAATGGAGTAACGTTGATTGTCGAGCCTGGCGTTACGGTATGCCTCAATGACCACTACATACTAGTGAACGGCACATTAACCGCAAGAGGCACCAACGCAGACAAAATTTACTTTGAAATCAGTGACACACAAGTCAACTATTTGGGCAAAGAAATAGAGTTCACCTCCTTTAGCAGTAACTGGGACGAACAAACTGGTTCTGGTTGCGTAATCGAAAACGCAGTTGTTAACACAAAACTATCCATTAGCAATTCTCCAAAGATAAGCAACAACATCATCAATGAACGAATCCAAGTTATTGGCGAGCCACCTGTAGTAATTTCAAACAATACCATTACAGACCGAATCCTTGTCAGCAGCCAATCTACAGTTGAAATTTCAAAAAATAACGTAATAGCCCAAAAAGACTACTCAACCACGATAGATGTTACTATGGGCTCAGTTGTAATAGCAAACAACAACATCACAGGTCACGGGGATGTTGGAAGCATCGCAATTAGCATACAAGGAGAAAACCATGTTTATGTCTATGACAACACAATCTCAGGTTTTCGGAGCAGTGGCATATTAGCAGCAGGCAAGTCAACAATTGAACGAAATTCCATTTTCGGGAACACCTACGGAATACTAATTGGAAAAGGTATTTCGCTTACTGATATGGTAATTGGAGAATACAGTGAAATAGTAATTCGAAACAACACCATCAAAGATAACTCTAAAGGAATCTACGGACCCACAACTGCCACAACCATAGTTTACAACAACATCCAAAACAACACGGAATATAACATCGGTTTACGGCGCGCAAGCAACGTAACTGCCGCATATAACTGGTGGGGAACAACCGACACACAAGCAATAAACCAAACAATGTTCGACTTCAAAAACGATTTCAATCTGGGTACAGTCAATTTTACCCCGTTCCTGACTGAACCAAACCCAGAAACAGACCCCAGACCAACACAAGTTATCCCCGAATTTCCCGTATGGGCTATACTGCCGACTGTTCTTTGCATATCTTTGGTTACGTTGCTCTGCAAACGAAAACTAAGCAAACAACAATCATGTTTGTAGTCTAATAGTAGTTCATTGTTGAAAACAGCCTTTTTTCAGAAATTTCAAGCAACAAAAGGATTTGTCATCCAAACCTGAGCATATTAGGAGCCTAATAGTAGAAGTATGTTGAAATCAACCTTTTTCCGAAAAGGGTGGCAACAAAAATGTGTTGTTACTTGTTTTTTAAGAAAAACCAACAGCCTCTTTAACTTTACATTAACTTGAGGTCCAATCATACCCGATAGTTTTTGAGTGATGAGTTATTTCTGTCTTTTTGGCGCTTTGTGGACCTGTTATTGTTTTTATTGTTGACGGCTTTGTTTTTTATTGCTGTTTTCAGATCATTTATGTACTTTAAGAAGTTGAACTGTTCGATGCTTGCGTATGTTAATATGATGTTTTTGTGGTATTCACTAACTTTTGTGTACAACTTTTTCATTATTTCTTGTTCGATTATGATTGTTCCAGATCCGAAAATTTCTTCCAATAAAAACTCAAAATCTTGGATGTTTTCTACTATTTCATCTGGTTTAAGGTTGTATCCTTCTTCACCAAAGAAATAGATTGATTGTGTATTTTTTTCACCAACAAGGTTGATTAACGTTTCATGAATTGCTTCACGTAGCATCATATTAAATTCTGATTCACACTCATTTTTTATTGGTAGAACTTTTTTCATTAAAATCACTTCCCTTTTTTATCATCTAGATCTTTTTGATGCTGGAGTATTGCAAACCAATTGCACGAAGGTGCCACTTCATTTCTAACTGTCTTGTAATTTTGTATGATGCATGGCTCTCTTGGCTGTTTTCTATGTGTTTAGAAATTTTTTGAGATAACAACCGTTTCTGTATGTAATTGTGACCACATTCACACTTGAATCCGACGATTTCTTTGTTTTTTGTGAATATTATCTGGATACGCCGTGCGTTGCATTTTGTTTTTTGTTTGTGCAGTTTGTATTTTAGTGCGAACTCGTTTAGTGTTAATGGCTGAACCGTTTTGGCACTGAAAAAAAACCACACGGAATATATCAATAAAGCTGACCAGATGCATGTGATTAATACTATCAACATTGTCTTTCTGTACTCCATACCTGCAATATGTCTTATTTCGGACATATATTTATTACTTCATCATCTTTGGATGCATATAAATTTTATTACATTGAAAAGTACAAAATATCATATTTCATTCATTTAACTCAAAAACTGACATGTACTACACATAAACACTTGCATTTGTGCTGAAAACTTGATATGTTGCAAAGAAACCAATCTGCATTGCGTTTGGTGTTCTGTTTTGCACTTTTAAAATCTTTGTTTCTCCCTGAAACGGTAGGTCGATAAGACAGTAACTTCTACTGTTAAACCTCTAACATATGTTATTTGCATTATTCGTGAATACTGGATGTACATTATTGGACTCAACCTTTTTTTGAAAAACCAAGCAACAACATCTTTTAACGTTTGAACTTCAATCAGGTCCAAAATGTTCATCAGTCTGTTTTTAGACTTAGTCTAATTAGAGATTGAATCTAAAAATGAGACAAATTCATTTTTCAAAATATGATATAGCACTCTTTATTGACCAAAACGGAAAAACCCGTTGGAGTCAGCTTCTTAAAGAGTTTGTTGACAACGGTTCAGAAAAGCACATCTCGCGACAACGATTATCCAACTACCTCAAAGAATTGGTCAATGAAGGTCTTGTAGAAAAGACCCTTGATAAAAAAGCGATGCTGTTAAAGATGTAATGGAGAATGTATCCAGTTTACAAAATATCCAAGAACAGAAAACAAAGAATGGACGAAATACGAAACAAAAAACAGATTCTTGAATACCTTGACTCTGCAAGTCCAGAAGAAATCAAAAAACTGCAAGAACACATCAAAGACTAATTCTTTTTTTGAGCGCAGAAATCCAGATGATAGCCTGCTAAACAGTTGGTAATCAGCCCAAAAGCTAAATTAGTTCCGCGTTAATTTTACGGTAAATCATATTTGCTGAGGCTAACTGATGAAGAAGTTCCCCAAGAAATTCAATTTACTTTTGATTGAGGAGAAGTGGCAAAAAGAATGGGAAGACATGGGCATCTACAGGTTTGACCGAAACGACACCCGCCCAGCATATACCATAGACACTCCTCCTCCTTACCCGTCTGGAAACTTCCACATGGGAAACGTCCTGAACTGGACATACATCGACACCCTAGCCCGCTACAAACGAATGCAAGGCTACAACGTACTATTTCCCCAAGGCTGGGACTGCCACGGGCTACCAACAGAAGTCAAAACAGAAGAAATCCACAAAATCAAAAAAACAGACCTGCCACCTGCAGAATTTGTTAAACTCTGCAAAAAGGTCATCAGCAAATACATCGTCATAATGAAAAAAGCCATCATACGGCTTGGCTGCTCGGTAGATTGGACTACAGAATACAAAACGATGAGTCCAAGCTACTGGAAAAACACGCAACTCAGTTTCATCCAACTATTTGATAAAGGTTTAATCTACAAGGGGACCCACCCCATCAGTTGGTGCACAAGCTGCGAAACCGCAATCGCAGACGCCGAAGTCGAACACGAACACAAACAGGGCACACTGCATTACATCAAATTCATGCTCGAAGACGGCAACCACCTAAC
>PIXT01000206.1 GCA_003096235.1 Candidatus Bathyarchaeum sp.
AAAGAAGGGTGCGCCTCGTGGTTTAGGATCTAGTGCAGAGTGTTCTAGGCTGCCGAAGTATACCATGTTGTCTGTTGCGAACAGTGGGATGATCCACCAGTTGTTTCCGATGTAGGATTCACCGAAGGGGTCATCTGCTTCATATGTCCACAGGCGGTCACCAGTTTGAACGTCATAGCAGTAAACAATACCGCCAACGCTTGCTGAGATGAGTTTGCCGTTGACTATGATTCTGTCAGGACCAAAGGTTGCGCTGACTGTGTCGCTCCATGCGTCGATGAAGATTTGTGGTTCAGTTTCATACATGAATTCTCCAGTTGTTAGGTCGAATGCGTAGTGAACGATGTTTTCTTTGGTGAAGAAAACTCCAACTTGGTCGGCTTGGCTCCATGCACACCATCCAGCTTGTCCGATGCTTGAGATGGTTAGGTTGCCTTCAACCCACTCTGCAGGAGTGTTCCAGACAGTGTTGTACAGCAATTCACCTTCGTTATTAGCTGTAAGATCTAGTGCCCAGAGTGTGACATCAGTTTGTGTTACTTGTGCGCCAATTACTTTGTCATCAACAAAGACTTTTGCAACGCTTCCTGCAAGTGTTTCACCAGCAGATAATCCAGATATGGAGACGTTCATGTCGTATCCGCGTGCGGCTGCATCAAATTGTGCATTTGCTACGGATGGTGCCCAGCTCATACCCATGAAGGATGCGCTGCTGGCAGCACCTGTGACAGTTTGGAATGAACTCCATCGTAGTAAGCGCCAGTTTGGATTTGTTGTGTTACCGTAGTTGACTACACTGTAGATGAATAGTTCGCCGTTTGTGCCACGGTAGATTGTACCTGAGGGTACGTTTGTCATGTTGAATTTTGGTTCGCCTGTGTAGGCGTCAACTGCATACCATGTTTGTGGACCATAACCGCCACTTGTGAAGTATAGGTATGAGTGAGAGCCTCGGTTGTTGATTGAGTCCCAGTGCATAATTTGACCATAGTCTAATCGGCCATCACCATATGGGAATTCTTTTTCCCACAACACGTTGCCAGTGTGGATGTCAACTGCTACAACAGTTTGGACTTTTGATCCTCCACTGAAGAATCCTGGTTGTTGGTTGTAGTAGAAGATGCCGTTCAGAATGATTGAGCCTGAAAGTTTTCCTTCATATGCGTCACCATCGTCCATTCCGTGTGCCCATAGTTCTCCACCAACGAGACCTGCTTGGGTATCGCCTATTGGCATTTGCCAAAGGATATGAGAAGTTGTTGGGGCAGCATTGAATGGTGCATATACGTTGTCTGGCTTTGTTTGCCAACTTCCTGCTACTGACCACCACTCACGTAGTTGAGTGTCGATTGGTCTGTACCAGTATTCTTCTGGTGTTGTCTGGCCAGGATATTCGGCTACTGGATCTTCGTTAATTACTAGCTCAATTTCCTCGCTTTCTGCAGCAAGGTATGTAACGCCCATGTACTCTTGGTCTTCAATTATTGTTTTTACGCGGTATGTTCCGACTTGGTCTGGTATGATGTATTCTCCCCAGGTTCCTGTTGAGAATGTTTTGAATGGACCAAGAACTGAAACATCGCCGTTAGGTGCGGTGATTTGAATGGATACGTTCCATCCCTCTTCAGCAGACATCAGGAAGTTAAGAGCTCCTGTGTTTAGCAGTACTGGCTGGTTAACGCCTGAAGGGTTTGGGATAGCGTCAATGAATGGATAGAGTTTGCTTGTTGATTGTGCAGAAACTGCAGGTATTGCAACAAGAACAGCAGATAAGGTAAGCAATAGAACTAATGATATAGTTGTTAGTTTGGATTTTGTTTTTGATATGTTCATCTGTCTTTCATTTCCTTTTTATTTTGGCTGTCTTATACGGAGAGGGAGTTTTTAAAATTTTTGGCAAGAAGCCATATAATCAGAATTATAGAAAGATTTAATGGAAGTTTATTAGCATTATTTTTGATTATTAATCAATAATCAGTAAAAACGAAAAAGGTTAAAAATGGATTGTAATTATATCAATTCATTATTTATACTAGTTAAGATAATAGGTAAAAGCTCAACCAAAATCCAAAAAAACAACCTGAAAGCCAGTGAAAGTAAGCAATGTTAGATGAAGTTGATGTTAAAATTCTGAAGGATCTGTTAAGAGATTCTCGAAAAAGTTTCTCTGACATTGCAAAGGAGTGCCACGTCTCTGTACCCACAATAAGAGCAAGATACAAACGGATGAAAGATGAAGGAATAATTCTAGGTTCTACAATTTTGGTTAATCCCCAAGACTTAGGCTACGAAACAGTTGCCAGCATATACCTGAACGTGAAACCAGAAGAGGTCAAGAACTTTATTGACTCATTAGATTATCTGGAACTTTTTTCGCTCAACTACGACCATGCTAAAGAATTTAACGTTCATGTTGAAGCATTCCTTAAACGTAACCAAGACTTGCAGAAAATCACTCAGAGGTTTAGGCAAAACGAATCAGTAGTAGATATGACAATTACACTGTGGGTGGACAATTTCGACTTTCCCGAAAACATTCCAATTGACCACCTGTTAAACAAGGAGGAAAAATAAGTGTTTGACGAGACAGACATACGAATTATCCGAAAAATGCAGGCGAATTCTCGCATTTCATTTAAGAAACTTGCAACGGAATTGGATTTGTCCGTAGACACAGTAATCAGAAGATACAGAAAGTTAAAGGAAAGCGGAAAAATTAAGGCTGCTATAACCATTAATGCGGCTAAGACGCTAAATACTGAGGCGGACTGGTTTTTTATCTCATTAAAACCAGGAAGCAACATGGAAGAGACGATTGTCAAATTGTCTAAAATAAGTGGGGTTACTTCAATTCATTCGGCTATTGGTAACTATGACATTTTGGTTGAAACCATAAACCCTAGTTTTGCTAGGGGTAGGGAAATCGAAAAAACGATTTTAGACATGCCAGAAGTTTACAGGGTCATTACGCGTATCTATCACATTCCTGTAGCAGAAGCACCGATTCCATTGAGCAGACCATGGCTTGAAAGCTGGCTCATGGTAAGTACATTAAAGTTAAATGAAACTTAGAACTGATAAATGGAAAAAGTTAGTTGTCCCAGAAAATTGGGAGATTATCTTCGTTTTCTTCTGCGTCTACTACCAGGCTTGTATTGTCCGGCATCCCTACTGAGAATGAAACGTTTGTGGTATGCGCTTTGGTTGTCTACTCGAGGAGTTGCGGAGTGTCTTTCTCTTGCTTCGAGTTTGGGAGTTACGGATCTGACTTTGCCTGCTTTTGATAACGAACCGTGTGATGGCATATTTTCACTTCCTTTCTGATGTTTGAACAATAGTATTGGAGAGGTGTTTATAAAGGTTCACAATTTGGGTGCTAAAGATATATCTTTGAGTAGAAGCTTTTCTGTATGCA
>PIXT01000207.1 GCA_003096235.1 Candidatus Bathyarchaeum sp.
AAAGTGAAGAAGAAAGGGCTTTTCATTTGTATCGAAGGTTTGGATGGAAGTGGAAAAACAACTCACGCCCACAAACTTGTACAAAACCTGCAAAAACAGGGATTAGACGCGGTATACACAACTGAGCCCAGCAGAGGAGAATTAGGGTCGTTTATACGGGGAACTCTTCTGGAGGGAAAGAATCGGGTTCCAAAGGTTGTGGAAGCTGTTCTTTTTGCGGTTGACCGTGTTGAACATTTTGAGAAGGACGTGAAACCAGCCTTGGATGAGGGAAAAATTGTGGTTTCGGATAGGTGTGTCTATTCGTCCCTTGCATATCAGGGAGCTGCTGGGCTTGACCTAGACTGGATCGAGCAGATTAACAGGCTTGCGCTTCCAGCGGATTTAGCGATTTACATTGATGTGCCGCCTGAGATTATGGTGAAAAGGATAAGGCGCAAGAAGTCTGTTATGGAGAGGCTTGAAACTCAACGAAGAGTACAAAAGGTTTACATGAAGTTCGTTGATGCTGGAAAGCTTGTGCCTGTTAACGGTGACCGAAAAAAGTGTGATGTGGAACAGAATATTTTGAGTGTGACCACAGATTTTCTGGAGAAACAAAGCGCTCTTAGATGAATGGTTCGTTGTTTGTGCTGCTTTTAGACTATGTATGTGTGGTTCGGTTTTTCCAGATCCTTGATGAGTTCCATTGCTTGCTTAGGCACTTTTAGCCCATTTAATGGAACGCCTTTGATTAACGCCCATGGCGTCTGTTCAGCTAGTGTTGTAACTATGTGATCGTCCCCGAAGCATTCTTTGGATACGTCGCAGACTAGGGAACGAACCTCCGCCTCTGAAACGTGTCCTAATGCGTGAAGGTACTCGTGGGTTAATATGCTGTAGACGAAAGCGTTGACTAGCTTTTTTGATTTTGTTACAGCTTCAACAATGTTGACCAGACTTCGGTTTAGCACTATGTTGTTTGTGCCTAGCTGGTGGTATGCGCCCAAGTGAAGAGGCAAATCGTCCAAAAACAGAAGCATGTGTAATCTTTGTTTGCCTAAACAAACTTTGACTGTTTCTTTAACTATCTCCCAAACTCCTTTGAAGCCTTCAGCCTCATCAATCAGTGAGCAGTAGCGCTCAGTGTTGGGTAACCTTTTTTTTGTTTTTGGTTTTTCGTCTCGTACTAGACGGTTTGGTTTAAATTCGGAAAACAATCTTGTCACTTTCATTATTACCTTCTAGTAACTTCTTGTTATTTATACCTATCAGTTTTTGGCAACATCCCAGTAAAGGCTCCTCTGCGTGTTTGTTAACCCAAAAAACATGCCCATCTATTGTATGCTGGCTTTCTCGAAATCCCCAAAAAACAACTGAACCAGTTGCCTCTGCGACAACTCAACATTTATCTGTTTAACCAAAAAGCTGATCAATTCATCTAACGGAACACGCTGAGTTCCCTTTTCATGACGAATCCGAACCTCCAAAACATCTTCTTGGAAGAAGAAACGGAGCACATGATAATCGAACCGTAACGGAACCCGTTTACCATTATCCCTAATAAGGTGATATCGGACAGCAAAGAAAAAATCTAAAGTTTCCAGCTCTGTTTCATTAACTGTTCTCAGAGCGTTATCCAGTTCATTTTGGTCTAAAAAATTGAAATCAATGCCATCAGCCACACCGAACTCAAAGCCCACTTCACTTTTCTGTTTCAAATATGGTGTTACAGTGCCTAAATCAAAGAGTTCACTGTTCAAACGGTGAAATGTACAAAAAATCGCTTGCTGTAGACTCTTCGTGGGGTTCTGATGATGAAATATGGTTACGCCATGGATGTTTTCAGGAAAATTTTCGTAACGTCCAAGCAACGTAAACGCCCTTTTTGTTTGGACTATTTTTTCATGCTCTTTATCTTTTCAAGATTCTCAAGAAGCGTTGACAGTGTTGCGCTTAGAGTTTTGAGTTTTTTTGCATCTGTTTCTTCTACAAGCTGTTTCTCGATTTCCTTAATTTTTGTCATAATCGTTGTTTCTAGGCTAGAAAATGCGGGTGCTTCAGGTGCCTTTGGTTCAGGGTCGCCTTCTCTTACAATTATTACACGTTTTTGGCAACTGGCACACCACAGCTCACTGCTTCTTAGTTTGAATATTGGTGAAGAACAAGCGGGGCAGGCATGTTCGGTGAGTGTGGCTCCCTGCCTGAGCAAATCTGCCATGATTTTGATGTTTTCTGAATTTTTAGCCACGTTAAATCCTCTTCTGCGTAAGCTTTCAGGTAGAGTATGTTTTTGCTAGGTTAATTAACTATCTATCGCCCTTTTTTGTGATGAAACTGAATCGCAGAAAGGTTTGTGCCCTAATAATTGGTATGCATCACTGTCTGTTTAGGATAAGATTAAATACGCTGCATTTCGTTTAAGCTGTGTAATAGGAGGCTTCTACATGGTACGCAAAAAGAAACTAGAGGAATACGAGGAAAGAATAAAAGAAGCCATGAATGTGCTCGGTATGGTTTCAGAAGACACTACCACTCCAAGAAACATAAGAAGAGCTGCAAAACAATCAATTACATCACTTCAAGTTCCT
The DNA here is from genome assembly GCA_003096235.1 of Candidatus Bathyarchaeum sp. The sequence continues at coordinate 2,571 of PIXT01000207.1, forward strand.
GACAACACTCCAGCAGTCAGAGCGGCAAACGCCATTTCTATTCTTGACGAAATCTTGCAAGACCCCAACATGCCCCCTTACAGCAGAGTGAAGCTCTGGAACGTCATGAGTCTACTCGAAGCAATCAAAGACTAAAAGACTGCACCAGCTGGGATGTTTTCTTTATCCCCAACATCATAAACATCATCAACAGGGAGCTTCATCCTTTTCTTTCCTATCTGATTTTTTGACTCAGACACCCTATGTGGTGCTCAGACCCAATTTTTGTTAACACTTAAATCTATACATGGCTTGCCTGAAGTGCATGCCTCTAGGCTGAGAAAAAAGCAAAGCCGTAGGATTTTTAGTTGTATTTGTGCATAAAAGCTTTTGACATAGAACATATACCACGTATTTGGCAGAAAGCGTTTGTTGTAAGACTTCTGAAAGGATGATACCATGAACAAGTTCGACCGAGACATAGAGATTCTATCTGCAAAACTAAACATGGACACAGACAAAGAAGCCCAGAAGAAGCTGAATGTTCTAAAAGATAAGCTGATTCGGATGCATGACGAGAATGTCGTCAAGATTAACCATTCTGTTATGGAGATGGTATGCGCTAAACATTTGGTTCTTAAAGGCTACGAAGTGGATATTGAACGCCCCGTAAACGGGTTAATCTGTGACCTGTACGGCGTAAAGGGCTTTGGTTCACACATTGTCGAAATAGAAACTGGTTTTATTCCTCCAAGTCACGCCCTTGACCCTGCTAACTACCGCAAGTCACGGATAGCCAGCAAAATAATCAGGTACGGTAACCATTCAGAAAAGTTTGCCTTAGGTGTTCCGCCATATTATGTGCTGCAGATTCCCGAGATGCTAGTGAAGCCTCCTAGAGACCGAACAAAAAAAGACCTCAAGTACCTCAAAACTCTGTGTGACCTTTACTACAAAAATCCGCCAGTTAGCCTCGATGAAATCAGAAACTCTCGTATTCATACAATCTACATAATAGATGTGGATGGAATATCTGTAAGAGAAGTTGACCCTGCAACATACCTAGAGAAGCGTTCCCTTTTTTCGTCAACATAAAAACAAAAAACACAGTTTTGTAAGTTTGTGCAGCTTAAGATTCTTATTTGCTACACGCCTAGTTTAATTGTGGTGACCCAAAGAATGGTGACAGTTTCCGCAAATCTAATCAACTCACATCTGGATGAACCAAAAGTTGCGCAGATGTTCCAGCTAATGGAAAGCGACCTTGAAGTCAAAAATACTCTTCGCATGTCGAATGTGATGGCTGTGGAGCGGCTCAAATACAACGACCACGGTCCAGTCCACGCTAAAATCGTTGCGGGAAGCGCCTTGGAAATTTTTGATTTGTTAACCCAGCAAGTCACACCTACAACAGTACACAATAACGTTTGTTCGCTTGAAGACGCTAAGGTTGTTGTTCTTTGTGGGTCTTATCTTCATGACTTGGGCAACAGCATTCACAGGGTTGATCATCCATTCCACAGTTGTATACTAGCAAATCCTATCTTGGACAGGCTTCTCAAGACGGTGTATCCCAAAGATGCGGGTTTGGTAGTGCGGTTAAAGTCTGAGATACTGCACGCCATTTTTGCTCATGAAGAGGAAGTCGATTGTTTGAGTGTGGAGGCGGGCGCAGCAAAGGTAGCTGATGGAACGGATATGGCTCGGGGGCGGACCAGAATTCCGTATCGCACAGGAAAAGTGGATATTCATTCGGTATCTGCGTTGTCTATAACTCAAGTGGAAATCGAGAAAGGGAAACATAGACCTGTTCAAATCTTTGTGAACATGAATAACCCTGCGGGTGTCTTTCAAATAGAGGAAGTGCTTGACAAAAAGATTCAGACTTCAGGCATACAGGATTTGGTTGAAGTAATAGCGTTGGAGAAAGGAATACAGATAAGACGAAGCAAGGCATAACAAAAAGCAGCCAGAAACCTTTTTGTCTATTTTTCAGAAGTGGGTTTACTTTTTGTTCGTCCACTAACAAGCGTTATTCCCATAACGATAACACCAAACGCAGCTAAACCCAATATTCCCAAGTGTACCCAAAGTAGTTGATTTGATTGCTGCACAGTTTCGTAGCGACTCATGAGCGGGTAACGGTCAATGTTGTTATCATCTATTACATATGATATGTCGCCTACGCCGTCTCCATTGCTGTCTGTTTCATTGTAGTTGCTCCAGTAGTTTCCTTCAGAACCATTATCCCAATAGTTTTGGCTGCTAGGTGATTCAACCTGAACAGTTTGAGTGTTATTTACAAAATTGTTATGATAAAACGTGCACTGCTCAATAACGGAGCCGCCAGAGTTTCTGATTATTATAGCAGATTCACTGCATGATACATCATTTTCGTAAATGCTGCTGTTTGCACCCACATTAAACGTTATACCCGATTCAGAAAAGTTTGTTACACTATTTCCATAAACGCTGTAGTTTGACCCAGTAATCATGATGCCGCTAATGCCATTCACCAACCTGTTCTTTGAAATTGTTGTTTGATTACCCCGCGCTCCAATTTGTAGATAGATGTTCCCAACACTGTTTTCAGTAATTGTGCTAAAAGAGCTGTCCATTGTAATTCCCTGCGCAGCATTAGTTATGCTGTTTCTGGCAACCATACTGTTTACTGTCTCAGAACGTCCAGTCAGGTTCCCAATTTCGATAGCAACCGCAACATTATCCACCGTATTATCTGAGACGACAATACTATTGCACGAATCAAACATAATCGCTTTTGAACCAATATCTGTTACATTAGTTCCAGTAATCGTGATATCTGAGCAACTTGTTACTGATACCCCACTCCAGAACTGCGTAACCTCCATGTTCATCAACGTCACGTTACTTATGTCCTGCAAAACTATTCCATCCGCAGCATATCTTGCGTTAGTTATGAAGCCCTGAATACTATGACCTGCACCATCAATAACGACGTTGTCTCGCTCAACCCTAACAGTTCGATTGACCACATCATCAATCAAAGTGTAAACATCGCCATCCCGTTGAATAGGCGCATCTTGTGGTTCAATTGTTCCATCCTCTCTGAGGGTGATGTTTGACAATTTGGTCGAAAAATACATGCTGTATATGGGTTGTCGAGGAGCTTCTTTAGTACTAGTAACTGAAAATGAAGGCAATGAGAGTGTTTCATCTGTTTGAGTTGCAGATGATTGTTCATTTGATGACGGAAAATAATAGCTAATCCCAGCTACTGAAAAAGCCAAAACCACGCCAAGAATTACTCCCAGTGCAATTTTTGTTCCTCCATTCAAAGTTGCACAAACTCACTACAGATTTACAGTCCTACAAGATGTCTTCAATTATTTAATGCTATATTTCTATACAGTTGTTCTAATCTTTCGAACAGGTATGACAAGCTATGCCACAAAGCATCCCCACAAAAGGACATAAACAAAAACGGCAAGAGCAGTTTAACTAAAGCAACTCGTCTATGTATACTAGAACAGTTGAGTAATTTTTGTCAAGAAACATTGACAAAACCGTATCATTCATAGGTCAAGAAACCTTGACAAAAACCGTTTTATTCAAAGTAGCCCGCTTGTAATATGTGACAATATGAATATGTTTACAAAAAATTTCAATTTCAAACACAAAACCTGTAACCTAGCTAATTCTTGGAGCTCTGATTCATATTAGGAGACTAATAGAGGTACATTGTTGAAAACAGCCTTTTTTCAGAAAAACATGAGAACAACAAAAAAGCCGTATCCTGAAAACTGAAGCAGCATTGTTAATATCCATGTGAAGAGGTAACTTGGTTGACTGCAGAAAACGCCAAAGATGCCCTGAGGGGAAACACCCTTGAAATCTACCGATTCTTAGTGAAAAACAACAAGCCTGTTGGAATCCGAGAAGTACAAAGAGCCCTGAACCTAAGTAGCCCCTCCGTGGTTGCATACCACTTTTCCAAACTGGAAGAAGCAGGTCTTGTGAAACGAGAACAAGGAAACTACATTGTCAGCAAGATTATCCTCGACCACAGCGTACGAATCAGCCGATTTATTATTCCAAGACACCTTTTTTATTTTGTATTCGCTGTTGCATCATTAGCAATCGAATTGACGCTACTCAGACCAAGCACAATCAGCCGCGAATACTTCTTTTCCACAGCTACAACACTAATATTTGCTATAGTTTTTGGATATGAAGCACTGCAGGCATGGCACAGAGGCGACCTATAAACGCAAAAAGCCAACGTTTTATTTAGCACAACCAGATTGTATTCCTTTTAATGTCAGGCAAACAATTTTTCGTTAACCGTTACAAGAAACTAGGATGGACCTACAAACAACCAAGGCTCAAACGAGCAATCAGAATAAACACCATGAACGCCAGCCAAGATGATGTTGTTTTTAGGCTCGAGTCTTTAGGAGTAACACTGGAAAAGATTGGTTTTCTTGAAGACGGCTACTGGATAAACAAAAGCAAGTTTTCTGTCGGAGCAACAGCAGAATACCTTCTGGGATTGTACTCTATTCAAGAGACAGCTGCCCAAATCCCCGCCACACTCTTCACAGCCTTAAAAGATAAGACCGTTCTGGATGCGTGTGCTTCTCCGGGAGGAAAAACGGTTCAGTTAGCCAATCTGATGAACAACAGCGGCGTAGTCGTTGCCCTTGAGCTTAAGCAGCGAAAAATGTTTGCACTAACAAACCAGCTGGAACGCAGCCGCGTAACAAACACCGCAGTTTATAACATGGACGCAAAAGAAGCCACAAAATTGAACATGAAATTTGATTGTGTTCTTTTGGATGTTCCATGCTCAGGCAACCCCATAACCGACAGGGACTGGTTCAACAAACGAACAATCGAAGATGTACACCGGAATGCTCGTCGGCAAAGGCAAATTTTAGCTGAGGCTGCTAAAGTCACAAAAGATGGCGGAGAAATCGTTTATGCTACGTGTTCGCTGGAGCCAGAAGAGAACGAGTTTAACGTAGATTGGGCAATAAGCAAGTTGCCTCTTAAACTTGAAAAAATCAACTGTTACGGAGAAAAAGGATTAACCAACGTTTTCGGCAAAGAACTTGACCCATCCATAAAAAATTGTAAGCGAATCTGGCCATACAAAACTCAAGGTTTCTTTGTCTGCAAACTCAAAAAACAAAAGGGTGAAGATAATGAATGAACTCAATGATTTTCTGGCACAATTTAATACAAGCATCCCCCTAGATGAAAGCAAAATTGTCAGGAACAGAAACCGGTATTACCTGTTATCAAAAAAACTGAAACAGCAAGCCCCAAAAGGCTTCTTTTATGCTGGTGCATATCTTGGTTCTGTGAAGGGAACAGGTTTTTTTCCTAGTTTTCTTTTGTTAGGGATGATCACAAAGACCAAAGCAAACAAGTTAATCGTTGACAAGAAGACGGCTTGGCTGTTTATCTGTGGACGAGACATATTCAAAAAGGGCATCGTTAACGATGCAAACCTGAAAAAAGGCGAATATGTGCTAATTATGAACAAGAACAATGAATGCTTGGGGTTTGGCAAAATGATGATTACTCTTCGGGCAGAGATTGACTTGAATAAGGTTGCTGTTAAGAACATTTTGGATCTAGGAGATTTTCTGCGAAGAGAAAAGCCTCAGCCCAGAAATCAACAACGCTCAGGCAGGCTGCAGAGCAACAGTAAGTCTGGTTATCGTGCTCGCAAATAACTCCAAGCAAAGTGATTCAAGACTTTTTATGTAGCCTATCCTCTAAACTTGCTACCCTTTTTCTGAGGCGCTCAACCTCGTCCTCGAGTGCATTCATTCTCGCTGCGCTCATCTTGCCGAGCATCTTGGGCATAATCTTCATGTCCAGCTTGGATTGAAACTCGGATTCCGGAATTTTTCCTTGAGAAAACTCCATCCACAAACTGAACGCCTTTCTCTCTTCCTCGGTTAGCATCTTTGCGAACTCTTTTGTCCACCTTTCCCTAAAACTCATGTTAGTTTTCCTCCAAAACGCAACAAAGAAGCTGCTTCAAATCTGGCCATGCAGTAGCATCTTTTGCAGAATTGATGAATCGTTCCAAACTTTTGTTTGGTGTCCCCATTTTTTCGTATTCCTTTGCTTGTAGAGCCATCTCGATCTTATCTAGCTGCCGCACGGCTTTTGCCTCTTTTGTTTTTCCTTCTTTGTATTCGTTCCAAACTGCTAAGTAGTTTTCCCTGTGTGTCTCTGGTAGAAAATCTAGTATACTTTGTATTGCGTTTTGTTCTTTCTGTTTGGTTTTTGCGGTTTTTTGTGAATGCATCAAGTCTCCTATTACCGCTTCTGGCAGGTCATGAATCAATGCCATTCTCAACAGCTTTAGAGTGTCTAAGGCGTGCATGTCTGCGTATATCATGCAAAGAAACGCTGTTCTGAATGTGTGGTCTGCAACCGATTCAGGTTGGTGTACTCCAATGTCAACCCAACCTGTTCTGGGGGTTCGTTTTAGGTTTCCTGTTATCTCCAAGAACTTGATGACGTTCTGGAATCTTGGGTCTGTCAACTTCAACAAAGAATCACTTTCTTTAGTTAACTCGTACGTTGCTGAAGATATTTCTTATGAAGCCAAAAGATGTAGTGGCACAAAACTTTTGTTCAGACCAACAATTTCTACGCTGTTTTGTAGACTGTGTCGTTTTCTCTTGCGTGACCTTTTACTTTCATGCCTATGCTTTGTCCCTTGGTTGCCTGCTTAACTTTTGTGTGTTCTATCTCCATGGACTCCACAGTCTGTTCAATGTCTGTTGTAGGTCCCTTGATGAATATTTTGTCGCCAACAGAAATAGTGCCCACAACCTCTATAATCGCCACACTAATATGCCCAAAGAAATGCGACACTCGCCCAACTTCTCGAAGTTGCTCCCCCAAAACATTCCCCCCAACACTTCGATATTTAATACTAACACACTTTGCCTAGATATAATTTGTCACACACCCTATGAACAAAGCATATGCGCCGACAAGTTTTTTATTTCACACTCTGCCCAGTTAGTTTTGGGGTTATTTGATGAAATTACTAAGTAAAGATTTTGAAGATACCAAAAACATCCCCTCCGAATTTACCTGTGACGGAAGAAATGTCTCGCCGCAGCTTTCATGGGAAGATGTTCCTGCTAACACGAAGAGCTTTGCGTTAGGTGTCACTGACCCTGATGCTCCAGGAGGCATGTGGATTCACTGGCTAGTGTATGATATTTCCAAGGCGTTACGCGAAATCGAACAGAACAGTTTGCCTGCGGGAGCCAAAGAGGTGGAAAACGATTTTGGCAAAAAACCGTATGGTGGACCTTGTCCGCCTTCAGGAACTCACAGATACATCTTTGTCATCTACGCACTTGATGTTGAACATTTAGAGGGAATCAAAAAACACAACTTTCTAAACAAAGTTGAAGAGCACACTATCGAAAAAGCGGTAATCAAAGGATTATACAAAAGGCGATGATTTTAACAGCATTTGCATGTTTCTTTTTGGTGCTGTCTGTTTTGAACTATTACCGTTGATATAAAAAATAATTTGGTTAAAAAAACCATTCATGGTAGTTGTACCAAGTTTATGCTTTGCCTGTCTTATTGACTTTCTTTCCTTTCTTCCCCTTCTTTGGCATCTAGCTCACCTCCCCTTTCAATGAGCAAATTGCTGTTTGGTTTACTTACCAGTCTTCCTCTTCTTCGTCGTCTTCTTCCCAATCTTCCCACTCGTTTTCTTCGAACATCATATGTTTCACCTCCAGGTGAAGTCTCCTTGAGAGAACGTCACAATAAAAATCAAATAAGATTTGTGCGTCAGAAAAAGATGATAAAAACAGGCTATTTAGGCGTATTGTGGAATAATTTAAGTTATTTTATCTAAAACGCCATTATTCAAAGCATTGAACCAAATTAAGTCTTATTAAAGCCCTTATCTATCTTTATAAACCCATTTTGGGTTTATTGTTCGAATTACTTGTGAATTTAGAGTGAAAACAACAATTGAAAACTATCAGAGGCTTTAAAACCCCGAACAAACCAACACCATGCTCAAATACAAACTAAAACCCAAATAACATCTTTTGTACATTATGCCTGCTCTTAACATCGGCATTCTGGTGCCTGATGAAGATGCCAAAGTAATTCTCTGTAAGCTGCCGCACCTTGCTTTCATTGTCCTCATACTTTACGTGAAGAAGTTCATGTATCAAAGCTGCCATGGCTCTGCTTTTCAAATAAAAGAGAACTTTTTCTTTTTTGTGCTTTTGTAGTTTTTTCTTAAGAAGGCTACGCCTTTTTGGAAAAATGAGAATCACGCCCTCATTGTTGCATCTTCCCGCAAGAGACTTTCCATTTTCTTTTTGAAACGGAAACATACGAACCTGAATATCCTTAACCGCTTTTTTCTCAATTTTTTCTCGTTTAATTATCCAACGCAGAAACTTCTGGAACAAAGGTTTTTTCAAAGTTTCAGAAACTGCCGACGCGTAACAAGTGTAAAACTGTAGCCTTTTTTCTGGGCATTTTTTGAGTTTCTTGGGATTTGAAACCACTCTAATCTTGTTTGAAAGTTTTGTTTTATTCATTTTCATCCTAACGCTGGCATCGAATTCCGCGGGAAGCTAAAAACTATAGAATTCCCGAAGTCAACAGATTCTACATGTTATATTCTCATGATTGAATTTAAACCCTTTATTCAAAATGTTTATGCGTCAAACTTTTTTATGAATTCACGTAGGATTAATGATGGCATTAACCCTTCTTTGAGCATGATACGCTTTCATTAGGCTTTTCGAAAAATCTATCTTTAGCCACACTTCATAGACTGTAGCTACCTTCTTTAGAATTAAGAATCTTCGTTTGATTCTTGAAAAACGGTCACGTATTACTCCATAATCGTTTGTAGTGCGGGCTTTTATGTAGATTTCTTTGCATGAGCTGACAATATCGGCGGCAGCTTTTTCAACACGTTCTCTGGTTTCTTGCATAAGCCTTTCTACAGATGCAACGTTGACGATCACTGCTCGTGAAATAATTTTTACTTTTCCTTGAATCTCTCTGATGAAGTTAACAAACTTTAAAGCGTCAACAAGTTTTGGCTCTTTTTCATACAAAGAATGCTTCTGAGAGAAAGCGTAAACAGAACGACGCAAACGTATACATGGCGCACGTCTAAGAAAGCTTGTCACATTCTCTCTGTTGGCTCCTTTTGGAAGAGTAAATGTCACCACTATCAAGCTTCCAAGCCCAGAGAACTCCTTCTTTTTGGCAAGTTTCGGGTTCTTGATTTCCCTTAATCGCCTCAAAAGTATTGGCTGATTATTCTCAAGCACCTTAAAGATGTGGTGAACTTTCTTTTCGTTAACTTTCCAGAACGCCCTATGTACCTGCTGGCACCCAAGCTCCTTTAAACGAGCGGGAATGCTACTTCTCTTCTTGGATTCTATAGACGCTCTATATACCACATACAGGACCATGGTTCTCTTAGCCCTCGCAGCATCTCAAGCTTTTATGCTTTCCCACACCTTTCTGTCGCACAATAGTTACTTTCACGTTGAATATTTTGTTAACATGCACCTGATTTGCTGTCGGTTATTAATTGCTGTTTTTTGTTGCGGCTCAATGTTTTGATTTTCCGTTCTCTTCTCATAGCCTCGCTACGGCTCTCAAACTCTTCAACGTAAACCAGTTTTTCAGGTTCATACATCCGAGTGTATTTAGCCCCTCGTCCCTTCTTATGCATTTCAAATCGTTTTTCCACATCTTTCGCGTGCCCAGTGTAGTAGCTACCGCCCTTGCAACGGAGAATGTAAACATAGTAAGGCATCAGTAATTCCTCAGGGGCTAACAAATAATCGTCTTTGTTCTCTCTTAAAAAAATTATACCCTCTAAAACGAAGCCATACTGTTGTTTGGTTGCTGCCACCATTTCGGTAACGTTCCTGTGAGATAACAATATGCATATTTTACCGTCACTATGCCCCATGTAGAAATTCTTTTAATCATAATGTTACAATAGTGTACTCAAAAGAACAAGTAAACAACCAATAGAATGAACAAAACAATGTTTGAGGCTTAAAATGACGTTTAACATAAATTTTGAGAAAATACCTAGAAAAGTTTTGGAGAACGCCATTATGCTAAATGATACCCTAAAGAAGATTTACATAACCCTCTACTGTTGTGAAGAACCCACCACACCCAAAGAAATAGCCAAAAAACTGGGATATGCAAGAGCATACGTTCACATGCGGCTGTGCCAACTCGAATCCATGCAACTAGTTAAACGTATCGAAGACACAAAAAGAGTGAAATTTAAAGCAATCAAATGAAGCATCGATTATTCTTCTGTGACAATACATCCCTAGCTAAACTGGAAAACTTGAAATATACGAAAAGCTCTGGCTATTAATGGCGACCTTGATGACGGAAACAAACTCCGATCATTTGAAGGATCTGGTTTTAAGAACCATACAAGTTTACAACAGGTATCGAAGCCCACAAACAACAGCCAAACTTGTTAAAGTAAAGAAAGACGAGTTCATCCTCGACTTTGAGGGATCATTCTGTACAACCTGTGGCGCAAAAGTCTACTTTGAAGACTTCATCTATGAACTTGAAACTATAAACAAAAAATTCAAGTTTGAATTAGCGGAGACAACAGCTACTACTCCACAGAGTTTCAGAGTGCGATACAGGATTAAAGACAGTTTTTCTGAACTTGACGAAGATTCGCTTTTTCGAGAATATCTTCTAGATCAAGGCTTATCATTCAAAGAGTACCTTGTATCCAATTCCTGTACAAGAGACGTTATCAAGTTCAATTTTCGAACATGGCTCTTCGAAAA
>PIXT01000208.1 GCA_003096235.1 Candidatus Bathyarchaeum sp.
ATTCGTAGTCAACCAACACAAAGACAAAATCACTGTCCGAATAGTAAGCCCAAGATTTACAGAGTCATACACATTACTATTCACTTCTTTTCTTGAAGGTGCACTAGAAACATTCGAGTATAAAATCGAAAACAAAGACGTTTCTAGAGGAATCATACGCCTAGAAGCAGTTAAACAGTAATATCATCTGTACTAATCAATAGAAATAAATTCAAGAACAATAGGGAATGAACGTAGTCAAGGGAGTAAAGCTATGTCTAGTGCTAAGGATAAGCGGCTTGTTTACATACCAGGCAACTTAGTCAACGACATAAAAGACGTCTCAAGAAGACGAGGCGAATCCCTAAGCCTATTCGTCAGCGACGTCCTAAAACTGGCACTACGAGCAAACCGTCTAGGCTACAGCCCAAAAGAAGCAGCAGAATACTTAGAAATAATGCAAGCCCAACGAAACCTCGGCGGCGCATTTGTTCCCCTGGATGTTTTAACTTACCTCAACGATAATGACTGCAAAACCAGCGAAGATATGCTTCCTGAAAAATGGTACGAAAGTGGAATTTGGCACGGAAAATATCTAAAAGAAAAATTTGAAGACCCCGTCTGTGCATTCAAAAAATTTCTTAAAGCCACTCGCTGGGACCTGAGTGAAGTTGAAGTTAAACGCACCCAAAACCATGTGAAATTTAGGTGCATCTCAAATTTGCTCACTGGCGCGGCTACAGAATTGCTCGCCCGCTTTATTGAAGGTGCTATGCACAGTTTTGGTTACTCTACACAGAAACGTGATGCGCTCAAAGGCATGATATTATTAGATTTTAAAATATGAATTCTGTGTACTTTAACAAACCTGTCTATTATAGCGTGATTTCATATTCAATATTTACTTGTTTGTTCTTGTAGTTGGGTACTACACATAAGCATTTTTCACATATATTGTATCATACGATACGTGACTGAATGAAAATATCTGATTTATTATTACAAAAAACCACATTTTTAGTAAAAATGTCTTCAAATACGTGATTTTTATGCTAGAAATGTGCACATTTCCCGAAAATGTATACATTTGGTGTGTACGGTCAGAAAATGTCTACATTAATCTTAAATATCGGTTCTACGAACCAACACAGGTTGGAAGGCGATTAGCCGATATTATCGGCAACCGCCCCCATTAATAAAAAGGAGAAAAATAAAAAATGCAAATAAACAAGAAAATTTACTCAACACTCATCATCTCACTACTAGCACTATCAATGATTGCCGTAGCCATTCCAATGGTAAGCGCAATTGCTGGACCACCAGCACTTTTCGCAACACCAGCCTTTGGAACACCAGTAACTGAAGTAACTGGTGGACCTGTTGGCTCTAGAGTATCCATCATTGCTAACTCAACGCATGGAACTCCAGCTGCTCCGTTCACTCTTGTCACAGCTTACTGGGACAGTCTAACTGGAAAAGTACTTGGAACAGTATCCGCAGACGTTAACGGTTACTTCCGAATCGACGCAGTTATTCCTTCGGCAATAACTGGAGACCACTACGTCATTGTGAAAGATTCTGGCGACGCTGCTTATGCTGTATATACTGTAGTACCTATAGTTACAGCAGCTTCTGTACCACCAGTACCTGGTCCAGTACGTGTTTTGCCAGGCGACTCCTTGACTGTAACCGGTCACGGTTATGCCCCAGGAGACGAAATGACAATAACACTTGTAGCAACTGGTAGCGTTACTAACACCGTTACTATCACTACTCCAGTAGTTGAAACAAACTCCACTGGTTCATTCACTGCAACAATCGTAATTCCCGCAATTGCAGCCGCTAACTACAGCACTTATGATGTAACTGCTGAAGATGAAGCTGCAGGAAGTGATACTTTTGAAATCAACATCGACTACTACATCATATTGACACCAAACGGTGGTCCTACCGGAATTACAACTGTAATCGCTGGTAGAATCCCTGCATCAAAGGCATACGAAGTACGATTCAATGCTGCACCTATCGCAACTGGTACATCAAGCGCAACTGGTACTTACTCAGAAAGTTATGCTATTCCATCTGTTCTCTCAACGGGAACTTATGAAGTAATGATTGTCTGGGACACCAGTATAAACCGTACTGCAGACTTCGAGGTAACTGCTCCTCCAACAATTACTCTTGGTGCTACTACCGGTGTTGCTGGAACTGTAGTTACTATTAATGGTTTCACCTTTAGTAGATACGCTACAATTACACTATACTTTGGCACAACAGTTGTTAACAGCACTGCAATGGACAGCAGATTCGGTCCAACAAGTGCTGCAACCGGTAACTTTGCTGAAGAATTCGTTGTTCCGGCTCTTACACCTGGCGTTTACGCAGTTAAAGTCGTAGACCAATATGGTGCAACAACTCAGCCGATCTACACATTCGTCATCACTCCCACACCAGTCACAACAGTAGCACTCAACGGTGCCGCATACATGCAAGGTGATGCGCTAAGCTTCACTTTCCGCACAACTGAAACCTCCATAACGGCAGGTCCAGTTTGTGTGATTAGGTCACCTGCAGGTGTGGTCTATTGGAGTGGCGCTGCTTGGACACTAACCACAAGTGGTGTAACCATGAGCGTTCTATACCAAGACCAACTATTCAACGGCAACCCAGCAGTACTACCAGCAGATGCTCCTCTAGGTGCATGGAACTGGACAATTACATACACTCCAATTAGCACTGGTGTTTCAACCAAAGCTACTGGTGTGTTCTCTGTCTCTGCTCCAGCTACCTTGGATGCAATCATGACCAAACTCGACGATGTTCAAGGAAACATAACTGAAGCAATCACAACCTCTGAAGGAGTAATCATCAACAACCTTAACGGCCTAGATGCAAAACTCACAAGCATTACAAATAGTATCGCATCCATAAGCACAACTGTTGGTACAATCAACACTGCTGTTTCAAACCTGAACATTGGTACTCTTGGTAGTGATGTAATGGAAATTGCTGGCGATGTTGCTACAATCCAAACAAGTCTAGGTGCTTTGACCGCTGATCTCGATGCGATCGGCCTAGAAGTAACTGACATATCTGGAACTGTTGCAACAATCGAGACAGATCTCGGAACACTATCCGGAACTGTTACATCCATTGATGATGGCGTAGCTACAATTGAAACTGAAGTTGGAACTGTCAAAGCTGATGTCCAAGGACTAAGCGAAGTTGACATGACCCCAGTTTGGATTGCAGTTGTCCTCTCTTTGGTAGCAG
>PIXT01000209.1 GCA_003096235.1 Candidatus Bathyarchaeum sp.
GTTTTTCTGTAAACATAGAATATGAACATTGTAACTGCGAATGTGACAACGAGACTTAGAACAACTCGTTCAATTGTCAGTGACTGATACGTGTTCGGTGGATTCATGAACTCGGAAATTAAATCTTCTAAAGTCATTTGTGTTTACCTTTTTGACAACTCTATAGAGTATATATAAAACGCTTTTCCAGAATTGCACCAAAATTAAACCAAAATATTCAATCATACAAAAAGAAGAGTTGATAGGAAAAAAGGGCTGGCAAGCCGTTGGCATACGACCAGCCAGTTTTGTATTTCTGAATTGTTTAACAGCTATTTTTGTAGCTTATGCGCCAGCTCTGATTTCTTGGCGCAGGAACAGCATATATGACGCCGCGAAGCAGACAATCAGAATAACTGCTAATACCGTTATCTGGGGCCAGCTTGACAGCATGTCTTGTTCGGCACCTGAGTAATAGCTGCTGGAACTGCCGTAGGATACAATGGTAGGCCCAGAAATGAAAATACCACTAACCGTAGTGATAGACGATGCCGCTTCCTGATACAGAGTAGACGGCGAAATCCTTTGAATCATCTGCCTGAGTTCGGAGTTTGCTTGAATTCTTTCTCGATATTCGGTCATCATAAGTTCGTTTTGACTGTAAGATCCGTCCTCTGAAATGGTGAACATTCCTGTTGGCATCTGAGTGGGATAAAGGGCATTGGCAACTAAGGATGCTATTATCGAAATTACAAGGATAGACATTACCCAAACAGATATGGACATGAGCATAGACGTTGTTGTTTTTCTGGTGACAGTAGAGAAGAAAAGACCAATGGCGTACCACACAGCCAAATAAAGTATTGTAATCAAAGTGAACAGAACGATTCTTACAATTTCGTCAGGTCCAGGTCCGAATCCTAGAATTGGAATTGCAACTCCTGACATGATTCCAACAGTGCTTACAGCTACTAAAGAAAGTGCGCTAATACCAGCCAAAAACTTGCCGTTAATTATTGAGTCGCGGAAAATTGGCTGGGACAACAAAACGGATAAACTGCCTTCAGTTCGTTCTCTGTTTATTGCATCAAAACTTAGCGACAAACCAATGATTGCTCCAAACAAGTACATCATATACAAGAACGACCCTCCGCCACCGTAAGAGCCAGAGAAAATGTTGATGAAAAGCTGTCCCGATGAACCGCTTTCTCGTATTGATTCGGCTCCTTGATAAGCGGATAAAAGTGCCAAAGCAATGATTAATCCGAAGAGTAGAAGGAACCTTTTGCTTCCAAGATTGTCTGCAAGTTCTTTACGACATACAACCATCCAACCAGACATTTTTAGTCCTCCTCATAATATTGGAGAAATATTTCTTCCAAGCTGTGCTCTTTGGGTTTCATTAACAGAATCGTTGAGCCAGACTTGGTGATTGTTTCAGAAAGTTCTCGGGATTTGTCGGTTTCCGTGTGAACATAGAGTCTGTTGTTGTCTTTGTCGACAGAAGTTACGCCCTCAACGTCTTTGAGTTTAGTAATCAGCTCAGAAGTTACCTTTGTCAACTCAAACTCGATTGATGTCCTTTCTGTACTTCCGAAGTGGTTCGACAGGTTCTCGATGGAGTCAGAAACAACAAGCTTTCCTTTACGCAAAATCAGAACTTTCTGGCAAGTTTGCTGAATCTCATACAACAAATGAGAAGACAACAAGATCGTGAGGTTTTCTTCCGTGTTCAGTTTGATTAGAATGTCTCGAAGTTCTTTAGTAGATTTGGGGTCTAAACCAAGGGTTGGCTCGTCGAAGAAAGCAACTTTGGGGTCCTTGACCAACACTTCCGTGATTCCCAGACGCTGTTTCATTCCTCTGGAAAAGGTATTAACTTTTGAGTCTGCCCACCTTGTCAAGTTTACAGCTTCAAGCAACTCGTCAATGCGTTTCTCTAGTTCAGGTCCTGACTTTTCGTTTAGTTCACCGATGTAGCGTAGGTTCTGTCTTGCAGTCAGGTCTCCGTAGTAGCCTGCACCTTCAGGGAGCATTGCTGCAATTTTCCTGACTTCTTTGGAATGGGTTACTACGTTATTACCATCTACAGTCGCAGTTCCAGAGGTGGGAAGGGATAGCCCCATGAGCATTAGAAGGGTTGTAGTTTTTCCAGACCCGTTTGGACCTAGAAAACCCACAATTTCTCCAGTGTTTACTGTTATGTCCAGCTGGTCAACCGCAAGTACGTCTTTGTATTGCTTGGTCAACTGCTGGGTTTGTATCATGGGCTCAGACATTCCGTTTTCATCTCCTCTTGAACTTCTTGAAAACCAGAACAAGCACAATTATGATAAACGCCGCAATACCGAATCCCCAAAGTCCCCATGAAGTTGGAGCGCTCACTGTGATTCTGACTTGAACGGGACTAGATTCAATTTCGTCACTTGAAGCAGTCAGAGTAACCAAGTAGTCACCTGCAACCGCATCAGAAGGCACATTGATTTTCACGTCAAAGGTAACTGCTTCTCCTGGCTTAATCATGTCCATTTGGACAGGACTGAATATAACATCCCAACCTTCCTCAACGTCAATGTCCAAACCAACAACATTCAATGTTGAATAGCCAATGTTCACAGCATTCATGGTGAAGGAAGCGGTCTCTCCAGTTGCGGCTTTTGTTAGAAGAGTTGAAGCAGACAGCCCCAACTTGAAGGAGCCAACTATTGTGGCTTTGAGTTCGAGTTCCGCAAGTACTAAACCAGTTTCTGATTGGATTTGAACTGGAATAGAGTAAGTACCAAGAGACATAGTGCTTGGAGGAATGACCTCGATAACCAAATTTTCAGCGCCGTCCACGCTCATAGGGGATAGGTCAAGTTGAGTTATTTCTAGGGTTCCAGATTTGAAAACTGCTTTCCAGTTAGCGGGTGGGTTAATTGACAGGAATAGTAGCCTGTTTTGGTCTCCGAAGTTTCCTAGGGTCACCTGATATTCAACGAGTTCACCTGCTTCGACAGTTACTTCTGGATACTTGGTGTTAGCCACAATTTCCTCAAAAGCTTCAGGTTCAACTAAAGAAACATCCAAAATCAGAGAATCTAAATGTTGATTGCCAGATTCCA
>PIXT01000210.1 GCA_003096235.1 Candidatus Bathyarchaeum sp.
AAGTCTTTGATTGATACTATGTCGCGTCCCTTAAACTGCAAGCATTACACCAGACACACTTTGGTGAATCGTAAATAAATGCTTAATCTATTCGATTACCGATTCAACGGTCATGTTGAGCACAACTTCTGCTATGTCCATCGAATATTCTGCTATTCTTCTAACACTTTCAATTACTAAACGAATGTTTGCAGCTTCTTCTATGTCTGTTTCTTTTGACGACAGCAGCGCCTTCTTTTCTAACTCAATTATTTTGTTAGCTTTAGTAATCACCGTGTCCGCTAGTTTGTAATCGAGTCTAAACAATGATTCAATAGACGTTTCAAACGACGAAATTGCCACCTTGTTCATTTCCTGTATGGTTTGCATAAATTCTTCACTCAACTGCTTTTTCAGAACCTGAACATTTTTTGCAATGTTAGTAGCGTGGTCGGCGGTTCTTTCCACCATTTTAGTTATCAACCTGTAACCAAGGCAGTCGTTTGGTTTTTGCAACCCAATCTCTGTGATTATCCTTGGATTTTGAAGCGCCATCTTTAGTTGCCTAATAATGTAAAGGTGAAACCTGTTTACTTCGTAGTCTGTGGACCTGACATCTTTTGCTAGTTGATAATCAAGGTTTTTCAGAGCAGTTATTGCGTCTTTGTGCATAGACGATGTTATAATTGTCATCCTACGCAACGCACTGGGAACAGACAATTCTGGGTAACTTAACAAAACCTGCAACTGTAACTCCGTTGATGTATCGATTACTATTTCGGTTCCAACCAGCATGTTTCGAGCAAAAGTTTTAATTGCGTTTCTGTGGCTTGACAAAAGTTCTTTTTGGTCTTTTGCTCTGATTTGAATTATGTTGTAGCCCTGTAAATATGTAGAAACTGTTTTTCTTATTATTGAATCAGCGGTTTCGTCTGGAGCTACTTTGATCAAAGCTTCTTCTGTTTTGTCTGTTTTTCCAATTTCTGGAGATAAAACTGCTAATGTACCGTTTTCTTCTTGACGAATAAGCAATGAACTGCCTTTGTCCAGTCCATTTTGAGTGACCCATTTTTTTGGCAGAGAAATTACGTATGTTGAGCCTCCGGTTATCTGGAGTTTTCTTATTTCCTCGTTTCGACTATGTTGAGAATGAGTCACTTCTAAGCCCTTCATAGAAGCAAAGCTGTATCTACTCATGTATTTTTCCTATATAGTTTATATATATTATGTAAGGAAACTATATGTTTTCTCGCCCATTTTTTGCTAATTAAAAAGCATGGTGAAAGAATTGATTTCCAAATCAAATAAAGGCATATCAACAATGATTGCACTCATCGCGATGATAGCACTTTTAGTAGTTGGACTTGGAATCGGTTATACCCTAAACTCCGGAACAACCGAAACTGGTGATAACGAATTTGCAGAAGACAGCGAATGGCGAACTCAAAGCCTCAGCCTAGCAGGCTCCACAACTGTTTTGCCTGTAGCTGAAAAAGCTGCAATAGAATTCATGAACACATACGTTGGCACCACAGTAACAGTTCAAGGCGGTGGCTCAGGAACAGGTTATGCTTCAGCAATTGACGGCACAGTTGACGTCGGAATGGGCTCAAGAGGTCCTAAACAAAAAGAAATCGACCAAGGAGACCTATGGTTACACCCACTGGCGCTTGACGCAGTATGTGTTGTAGTCAACCCATCTGTAGGCAGTAACATCGAACTGACTCTGGAAGAAGTTGCTATGATTTTTGCTGGCGAATACACAAACTGGAACCAAGTTGATTCAAGCCTACCAGACGCAGAAATCTACATTGTTGTCCGAGAATCCGGCTCTGGAACCCGAGGCACCTTCGAAGAATACACAATTGACGAATACGAACTTGAAATTGACAGCACAATCGTTCATGAACAACCCAGTAACCCTGCGGTAAGAACAGCAGTAAAAGACACCGACTACTCAATAGGCTACGTAGGATTCGGTTTCCTAACTAACGACATAGTGGCGGTATCTTTGGCAGCAGAAGAAGGCGCAGAATATGTTCCAGCAACCCTAGAAAACATCCAAAATGGCAGTTACGCAATATCTCGACTACTCTACTTCATAACAGGAAGCCCCCTTGAAAGTGGCTCACTTGCTGACCGATTCATATCATTTGTTCTCAGCGAAGAAGGACAAGACATAGTTGAAGACCAAGGATTCCTTAAACTACCTGCTAGCTACAACTACCCGTAACTTTCTGGACAACTAGAACAACACAGGACTTCGAATGAAGATGAGCAACAAAACGCTCAACAAAATATCTTCTTTTTTTGTTAGTTTAAAGTCTCAACCAATGACTGTTGTTTTGTTTCTTTGTGCTTCTTTTTCGATTGTTATCCTGTTTTTGATGCTCTTTTTTGTAGCCCGAGAAGGCGCTTACGCATTCACCCAATTTGGACCAGACCTACTTTTTGGCATGCGTTGGGACCTTGAGTCCAGCATATTTGGAGGATTTCCCCTTCTTTACGGCTCACTGATGATTACTTTTGGTGCATTACTTATCGCAATCCCAATCGGCGTGTCCACAGCCATATTTGTTTCAGAAGTATTACCCTTCCATTTACGGGACCCAATAAAATCAATTATTGAACTTTTAGCATCCATCCCCTCGGTAATCTACGGGTTTATAGGATTACTTGTTGTGGTACCCTTCATAGCAGACACTTTTGGTCTACCATCAGGTCAGACCGCCCTAACAGCATCTCTTATTCTTTCACTTATGACAATTCCCACTATCGTGAGTGTCTCAGGCGAAATAATCTCCGCAGTTCCTAAAGACTACAAAGAAGCTGCTCTTGGACTTGGAGCAACTAAATGGGAAACAATCAAAAGCGTTGTTTTACCAATCGCAAAATCTGGAATCTTAGCAAGCATAATGCTGGGTTTTGGCAGAGCAGTCGGAGAAACCATTGCAGTTTCAATGATTTCTGGAAACCAAGCTCATGTTGCAACCAGTTATTTAGATGCTGTTTATACAATTCCGTCGTTTATTGCAACCCACATGGGCGAAGCCGCCGTGGGAAGCCTAGAATACAGTGCCCTTTTCGGGTTAGGGCTGATTCTTCTCATCATTACTTTCATTGTGAACACGTTAG
>PIXT01000211.1 GCA_003096235.1 Candidatus Bathyarchaeum sp.
GCTACTACTATTATTACGCTAAATACACTCATTTTTTTCATTTTGATTCACCTTTCTTACAACCCAGCCTGTATGGTTGCGTCATATAGTGCCATGCCTTAGAACACACTGTTCTAGAATCTGGACTACCTTTAGACAAAGTTTTGCTTCCAACTGAGATGTGATTCCGAATAATTTTAAATCAAGATAATACACAGTTTTACTCGCATTCAGAAGGTGAATTGAAAATGAAACATGAAATTAAATACAAGCCATCATATTCTATGCTTGTTGTCGGTCTGGAACCTAACGAAACTGTAACTGCAGAAGCCGGAGCCATGACCTACATGGAACCCAACATAGAAGTTCAAACACGAAAACGAGAAAAAAGCTTTCTTGGAACTTTGGGGCTCTCCCTCTTTGGACGCCAATCCTTCTTTGTCAACGATTACACTGCACAAAACCAACCCGGAGAAGTTGCTTTTGTTTCTGCCCCTGTAGGTGACATTGAAACTCTAGAAATAGCCCAGAACAAAGGCTACATTATCCAGTCTTCTTCGTACATTGCTTCTACCCAAAGTGTTGACTTGGACATCAAATGGCAAGGCTTCACTAAAGGCCTGTTCGGGCAAGGTCTGTTTATGATAAAATCTTCTGGAGAAGGAAACCTTTTCATAAACACTTTTGGAGCCATTGACAAACACACTTTGGACGCAGATAAAACCCTGATTGTCGACAACTTCCATCTGGTAGCCTTCAGTGATACGTGTGATTACAAAGTAAAAAAATTCGGTGGCCTAAAATCAACTCTTCTAGGCGGAGAAGGACTAGTGACCGAAATAAAAGGTCCAGGAGAAGTTTACATTCAGACCAAGAACCTGCGAGAGTTTGTCGACTGGCTGTGGACGCTACTAGAGCCCAGAGTTCAATCCCGAGCAAGATAAACTTTTTCTTGCTTTTTTCTTTATTTTTTTTAGTTTTTTTTGAACTTTGTTTTGGTTTAGCATAAAATAAACCATTAATACCCTAAAATGTTTAAATCGTTTCCAAATCCTGCCTGTGAACGATGAAAAGTGCAAAACTTTATATTTTCAACGAATGATATACACGCTCGTTGATGAGTGATGGTCGTTTCCAGCAATTGGAACTACAAATACGTTAAGTTATGCTCGAAGGGAGAAAAAATTCGCTAATTCATGCAGGTTTCATTACAACTGTCCCGTTGATTTCTCTGCCGATTTTCCACTATTACGTATCATGTGGCTCTTGTAACTGACGGCTCTTTTATGATTGCTGAATTCGAACAAAACTCAGCTACAAAAAGGAAAAAAGAAATGAGAGGAGAAAAAAATGAACTTTTCAATAAATAAAACCAGATTTACAGCTACAATCATCATTACTCTACTGCTTACGTCTGCTTTTATGGTGATGTCAAGCGCAACTGTATTAGCTCAAGAGGAAGGAGAAGTGCCAGTTGCTGGACCCTTGCCTTCTGGTGCTGACCCATCTGTTACAATTGATACTACTGCCCACTGTAGTTTTAGGCCTGACCCCGTAGGGGTAGGCGAAACCTTCTTGGTTAACCTTTGGACTTCGCCAGCAACCCATGCGTCCAGGTATCATCCAGACTACAAAGTAACAATCACGACACCCAGCGGAGAAGAAACCGTGTTCTACATTGATTCCTACAAAGCTGACGCAACCGCATGGTTCGAATGGATTGCAAGTGAAGTAGGTGAATGGACAATCAGATTCGACTTCCAAGGAACCTACTTCCCAGGAGCTATGGTTGAAGGAGGATTCATGGAATATGGCCCAGTTACTCTTGAGTCTGCGTACTACAATCCAAGTACTTCTGGAGACTTGACCTTAGTTGTCCAAGAAGCCCTTGTTTATCCTTGGCCTGAGCCAGGAATCATCGATGATTACTGGACTCGACCTGTACAGGTTGAGCACAGAGACTGGTGGCCATCCCTTGGAAACTGGCCAGGAACAGGCTATGTTGGATATGCAGACCAAAACTGGGACACAGTGTATCCTAACACTGCCAAAGTTTGGAGTCCTGATCAGAAATTTACTCCATGGGTCGAAGCACCCGACAGTGCACACATTGTATGGAAACGCCAAGAAGCGATAGCAGGCATGATCGGTGGTCAGGCAAAACAGTTTGGTAACAGTGCGGGCGGTGGATTAAGCAGTGGAATTCCTTCACCAGACATTATCTATTCTGGACGATGCTATGACACGTACACAAAGGCTGGAACCGATGGCCAAACCATGTGGCGATGTTATGACCTAAGAACAGGTGAAGTTTACTGGGAAAAGGAAGCTCTTGTAACTACCGTTCTGTTGTTCGGCTTCTGGCCAATGACAACATCCTATGTACCTGATACTATTGAGTACTCAACAACAGACCCATCACAGGGTGAAGCTACAGGAACCTTTGCAGTTAGTCTCATCAAAATCATTAATGGACGACTATACAAGTATGACCCATGGTCCGGTGACATGACGCTTAACGCTTCGATTGCACCCTTAGACTCTGGTACATATTATCAAAACGCGTTCTCACGGGATACGATGCCATGTGTTTTGAGTGTACAGAACCTAGGCAATCAAACTCACCCAGATTACCGTTTGATAAACTGGACGACCGCAGGAACCAGCGCAGATTTAGCTAGCAGAGTTCTTAGTAACACAAGCTATGCAATGAGCAGTCTTCCAAGCCTTATCGATTTTGAAGCAGGCTATGGTGCAGCAGCTTCTGGAATAACTCAAGCCGGTTCATACGTTGGAATGACTCTGACTGGATATAACCTATACACCGGTGAAGTGTTGTGGACTCAAACAATTGACGAACCACAATACAGTGGACTCTGTAACCTAGTTGACCACGGAAAATTCGCAATACTGTCTTCAAGGGGATACTATGAAGCATATGACCTCGCAACAGGTGACTTCCTGTGGCAAAGCGAAAAAATGGACTATCCTTGGGGCTCTGCAGGCTTTGGTGCCTACTCTACGATGTCGGCTTATGGAATGATCTTCAGAGAATCTATGGACGGAGTTTACGCCTTTGACTGGGACGATGGAAGCATCGTCTGGAAGTACGAGGCTGAGGCAAAATCTGTTTATGAATCTCCGTACACTGGGGCAACCGGTAACACTGTTTATCCATTCTACTCCTTTGGTGTAGGTGGAATCATTGCTGACGGTAAATTCTTCACGTGGAACTACGAACACACAGAAAACTGGCCTGTAACAAGA
>PIXT01000212.1 GCA_003096235.1 Candidatus Bathyarchaeum sp.
AGGACTCATGTTTTGTTAAAATTTAAATAACCTATTAGATTATGCAATGTAGTTATTTGAGGAATCTGATATGAACACGAAAATTGTGGCTGCTGCTCTTGTTGCTGTGGTTGTGTTATCTGCAGTTTTTTTGGTTGCTTTGAACGGAAACCAGAACCCTAAAGAACAAAACAATAACACAATTTCTGTATGCACCAACGGAGGACTTTTTTCAGTGTTAGACAACACTGTTGACTTGGTTGTTTTTCAAGGTTCAGTTACAGAGCAGGTTGACATAACCGTTAAAGCAGTCACAAACCCATCTAATGATTGTGCTGTGTACGCAGTTTCATGTTATGATTTTGGTCCAGATGGACTGACCTTTGAAACTCCCATTCAAATAATGCTCTATTACGACGTTGAGGACTTGCCCGAAGACGTAAACGAGAATTCCCTTCAAATTTACGTTTTAAACGGCAACAACCTTTGGGAAGTAATTGACAACAGCCACGCAGACCCAACCACTCACTCTGTGTCTGCAACGGTTTCCCATTTCTCAACTTTTGCTTGTGGAGCCTCAGCATCCTCTAGCTCTGCACCCCCTGAATCAGAAGAGCCCGAAGATGAGTTGGATGATTCTGTTCCTGACGGCTATTCTGCTCAGTATTGGTTCAAAGCAGACCTTTACCATTATTCGTTTAAGAGTCCAAGAATTTTGGAAGGCGACCACAAAGACACTTACACCTGTGGCGTAAGCGCGTACTGGAAACCTGTTTCGTATGTTCAGTTTTATCAAGTCAAAGTTGTATACAACGGCAACGAACCCGAACCCTTTGGCTGGGGACACGATTTCCGAGAACAGGATAAGTCGTGGGTTGACCCTAGTCTGCTGAGTTTTCGGGAAGGAAAAATTTTCTACCTCAACAGCGACCCAACCTATGACGGCTACATTGGCATGATAGGAACAGGGTCAGCAATCGCAGGCTACAGAGACCCCGACACAGGCGAAATGACCGAAATGGAATACGGACGGCTCTGGCCTGAAGGATATGACGCCTTCTCGTTTTTGACCGTGCAAACTTCCATCGACGATTACGAGGAACTCAGCGACGTAGAAATCGGCGTGATTGTAGACCAAATGCAAACCTTTCTGGCAGGTTACTGTGACGGCTGGGAAATCTGGGTAAGAGGCGTAACACAAACAGAAGGCTAACTCAACAATCATATTAGAATACTAATAGAGGTAAATTGTTGAAAACAATCTTTTTTCAGAAAACTACACACAGCTTACTTTTTCTTTCTTGCTAGCATCCTGTCTATTGTGGGCTTTAGTTTCGCGTTTTCTTCTTTGATTTTTTCTGGACCTAAAGCTTGGAGCTGTTCTGTCATCTCTCTCATGATTGCCGCAAACTTGACTCCTTCTGCAGCGGAAACGTACTCTACTCTGAAACGTTCTTTGCTCAGTCCAAGCTTCTCAAAAATGTTAGCTAACGCGTCCATGCGTGCCTTCATTTTGTAGTTGCCTGAAATGTAGTGACAGTCATAGGGCAAGTGGCAAGCACCAATCATTACCATTCCTGCGCCCTGCCTGAAAGCTTCCAACACGAAGTCCTTGTCTACCCTGCCCGAGCACATCACCCGTATGGCTCTCATCGTAGGCGGGTACTCAAAACGGCTTGTGCCTGCAAGGTCTGCACCAGCGTAACTGCACCAGTTGCACAGAAAACCTAGAATCTTCTCTTCAGGTTTATCCTCTAACGCCGCCTTAATCTGAGCCTCTATCTGCTCATCAGTGAAGTGCTGTTGAGTTATCGCATCATGGGGACACTCTGCAACACATGTCCCACAGCCATGACACATAGCTGCAGTAACAACAGCCGCCTCGCCTTCCTTTGCCTTAATTGCCCCATACGGACACTTTGAGACACAGATGCCACATTTACTCGTAACATTCTTGCATTTTCTCGGGTCAACACTGGCAATTATCGGCTCAATCTTCCACGTCGGCTGAGACAGAACAGTTGCAGCCCGGGCTGCGGCTCCACTTCCCTGAGAAACGCTGTAGGGAATGTCTTTTGGTCCTTGGCATGCTCCAGCCAAAAAGATGCCATCAACTGAAGTGTCCAAGGGCTTCAGTTTGGGGTGGCTTTCCATGAAGAAACCGTCTCCACCTCGTGTTATGCTCAGAATCCTTGAAACCTCATCTGATCCTTTGCTTGGAATCGCCGCTGTGCTCAAAACAACAAGCTCAGACTCAAGCTCAAGGGGCTCACCTAAGGTCATGTCCTCTGCGCGAATGAGCAGATTCTTTGTTTTGGGGTCTTCCACAACTTGAGAAACTCCGCCTCGGATGAAGTTGACTCCAAGTTCGCGGGCTCTTCGGTAGAACTCTTCGTAGCCTTTGAAGTTGGTTCGCATGTCCATGTAGAAAATGTAAACCTCAACATCTTCGTGGTAGTGCTCCTTAAGCAAAACCGCGTTCTTCAACGCATACATGCAACAGAAGCCCGAACAGTACTCGTTCTTGTTGATGTCCCGTGAGCCAACACACTGAATAAACGCAACCGAACGCGGCTGTTTTCCATCCGAAGCACGAGTAACATGGCCGCCTGTGGGTCCTGCAGCTAGAATCAGTCTCTCAAACTCCATGGCAGTTATGACGTTGTCAAATCTGCTGTAGCCGTATTGGCTTTCTTCGTAAGGCTTGTACACGTCAAATCCTGTTGAAACCGTGATTGTTCCAACCTCTAGTTCTATGTCTTCGGGTTGCTGGTCAAAATTGATTGCGTTACGTGCTCCACAGGCTTCTACACACTTGTAGCATTCGATGCAGTAGTCCATGTTAATTGTGTAAATCAGAGGAACAGCTTGGTCCAGTGGAACAGAAATCGCTTTTCTAACACCCATGTTTTCGTCCCACTCGTTAGGGTACTCGATTGGGCAAGCGTCTCTGCATTCTCCACATCCTGTGCAGCTGTCGGCGTTGACGTATCTGGGTTTCTTTCTGATTTTTACCTTAAAGTTTCCAACAAAGCCCTCAACGCTGACAAGGTCGGCGTACGATATTATTTCGATGTTGGGGTGACGGGAAACGTCTACCATTTTTGGGCCTTCAATACAGATGCTGCAGTCCAAGGTTGGGAAGGTTTTGTCCAAAGCAGCCATGTGACCGCCAATGCTTTCTGTTTTTTCTAAGAGGTAAACTTTGAAGCCCATTCCTGCCAAGTCTAGGGCAGAGCTGATTCCTGCTATTCCGCCGCCGATTATTAGGGCTTTGTTTGTTACTGGAACTTCCATTGTTTCCAGATTCTGCAATAGCCTCGCCTTTGCAACAGCCATCTTCACAATTTCTTTAGATTTTTCTGTTGCCTCTTTGGGTGTGCTTGGGTGGCACCAGGAAGCAAACTCTCGGATGTTTGCCATTTCAAAAAGGTAAGGGTTCAGGCCTGCGTCGGCTACTGTTCTTCGGAAGGTGGGTTCGTGCATTCTTGGGGAGCACGCAGCAACTACGACCCTGTTCAGTTTGTTTTCTTTGATTGCTTTTCGTATTTCTTCCTGTCCGGGGTCTGCACAGGTGTAACGGTTGTCCATGGCCACTACTACATTGGGCAAAGTTTTGGCGTACTCTGTTACCTCTTTGACGTCAACAGTGCCTGCAATGTTAAGTCCACAGTGACAAACGAAAACTCCTACTCTTGGTTCTTCAGGCATTGCTAATCAAGCTCCTCTGGCGCTAATCTGTTTGTGACAATTTTCTTGAGTTTATCTGCACTTTTAACGCGGGATTCTTTCACAACAGCGCTTCTTGACGCAAGTTTTTCAAGAGCCCTGTTCCACGCTCCAGACCGCACTTCCGTATGACGTACCTGTGTTCTGCTGAGTTCTAACGCGTCTTCTTCTGGACACGCAATCTTGCAAGCGCCACAATAAACGCAATGGGTGTCATTAACCTGCACTTTTCCGTCTTGAACATACAAAACGTCGGAAATCGGACAAACATCAACACAGTCGTGACAGCCCTCAGGGCATTTTTCGCTGTTAATTTTTAGGTTTCCATAAAACGTCTTTTCAACACGAACCGCGCCCGCTGGAAACTTTGTTTCACAAAAACGACAACACGGACAAGACGCCTCATCGACCTCAATACTTACTTTGGCGGCTTTTTTGTCTCCCTTCACTTTGATGTTGTCTAGCGGGCAAGCATCCTCAATTTCGAGACATTCAACGCCGCATTTGGATTCGTCGACTTTTATGTTGCGGACTAGTTGTGGAAAGCTTTCAGTCCTCACGACTGGAACAACAGGTTTTCCATCCACCCTCAAGTCGAGGGCACCAAAGGGGCAAAGGGCTTCACACATTCCACAGTAATGGCATTTTTGCTCGTTGATTGACACTGTGGGTTTTTTTGCTTTTTCTCCTTTTTTGGGTGTTCTTAAAACTTGTATTGCTTCTGTGGGACAAATTTCCATGCATATGCCGCAGCCAGTGCACTTTTTTTTGCTCAGGGTCATTGAATAGTTTTTGGCGTGCAAAACCATCTCTATAACAAGTTCGTCGTCGTTCTCGTTTCTCAGCATTTTAATTGGCAACTTATAGTCCTCGTTTTTGCATCTCAAAATGCAATTTAACTGACCATATTTTGTTTGTGAATTAGGTTTCTTGAGTAGTTATAAACCTTATTGATTATCTTGTGTGTTTTTCTTCCAGCTTTTGAGACAACTGCTGAGCCACAAAACAATTTGTTTGTTTTTGTCTGACAGTGGAACTAGTCTTTGAGTAAACAGGAACTGTTTAAAACGAGCCGACTACCGCCTGTTTACTCTTTGTTTTCTTTATCGTTCAGAAGATACTCTTTCACTTTTTCTCTTAGCTCTGGAAAATCGGTGAGCATCTTTTTAATAACATTAAATCTTAGTTCTTCTATTGATTCTTCAGACAATTTCAACACTCATGTTAGATATTTCTATTTTATTGTACAATTTCTTTAGAATATGCTTTTCTATGCTAAACGCCCCACAGCCGAGAAAC
>PIXT01000213.1 GCA_003096235.1 Candidatus Bathyarchaeum sp.
CAAGCGAGTCTCCAGCACAGAGGTTATAGTGGTCAAGGTCTTGTGCTGAAATGTTACTGATAATGTTGCCGAAATCGTCTATGTGAAGAACCTCACCGACCAGCTGGCCATTTTTTGTGCATGGTTTTACGAATTCAGGAAAAACGTAATCTTGTATTGCAGGTCCAAAATCAGACGGTTTTATGCCTTTTGCCAGATACGCAGCGGATGGAGCAAATATGTCTCGTCCATGAAAAGTATTTGACACAATAGATAGCAGATATTTTGGGTTGCATATAACGTAAACACTTTTTATGCCTTCTTTTTGGGCAGCCAACATAAGGAGCCCATTATCGGGTCCAACATAGAAACTGCGACAGGTTTCCACGATAATGGGACGCCTCTTTGTTCCCACTCCAGGGTCTACGACCGCCACATGAACTGTTTTTTTAGGAAAATATGGGGAAGCTGAAGCTAGAACGTAGGCGCCCATGCGGATGCTAAACTTTTCGATTTCATGAGTTATATCAACAATACGAGTTTCGGGATTAATTGACAGGATTACAGCTTTCATTTCCGCCACGTAAGGGTCTCTGTTACCAAAATCAGAGAGCAAAGATATGATAGACATAGAACATGCCCCAAAATCAGATGATAAATTGCCATATTTAATAACTGTTCTTGGAAACTAGTATCTAACGTGAAAAGAATTGCAAGCTGGCGAAGTGGTCTCTCTAAAAGAGTTAGATGCATCAAAGCATGGTCAAGTTTTATGTTATCCAAGATGTGAACAACAAGAATTTGAAAAGCGCCTAAAAGAATTGGAGAGTCTAGGAGTTCAAGCGTTACAATTCGGTGGAGAGAAAAACGTTTTTGATGTGCCCGTTCTGGGAAAAGGCTGCGTGGGCATTGTTGTTATAGCATACACAAACTTGGGAAAAGCTGCTTTGAAAATTCGCAGAATGGACTCGGATAGAAAAGGAATGTTCCATGAAGGAGAAATGCTAACCATAGCAAACCGCATAAACATTGGACCAAAAGTGTTTGAAATCAGCGAAAACTTTCTTCTCATGGAACTGGTGGAGGGAGCACATTTTCCAGAATGGCTTAAAGCAATAGAAGACGAAGTGCAATTACGTGTTCGCTTGGTTATACAGGATGTTTTGGAGCAATGTTACAGGCTTGATGAAGCAGGCTTGGATCATGGAGAATTAAGCAGGGCACCAAAGCATATTATCGTTGACAAGAATGAGGTCCCCCATCTAATTGACTTTGAGACAGCCAGCATAAACCGTAGAGTATCAAATGTTACTTCTATTTGTCAATACTTTTTTTTGGGAAGCCAAATCGCTGACAAAGTAAAGAGCAAACTGGGGAAATGTGACAAAAAAGAATTGATAAACGCTTTGCGAGTGTACAAACAGGAACGAACAAGAGAAAACTTTGAAAAAATTCTAGAAAAACAGTGTAACAAAAGACCGCAAAACTAAGAAAATGTGGGGTAAGGAAATTACTTGGCGTTGAAAACTAGGCGATCTGTAACCAAGCATACGGCATAGAAAACGTCGTCGGGGTCAAGCTCGTCTGTTGCAAGAACAAGATCAAATGGAGTAAGGTCGTGACCTAAATCAAAACCGTAAAGGCTCTTGTATATCTGCCTAGTTCGTTCATCCTTTTTGGTGAGAGCTTCCAGCGCTTCTTCAACAGTGATGGAGTCTCTGCTTACCACCCGTTTGGCTCTAACTTGAGACGAAGCTTCCAGCCACACTTTGAACCCGCCCTTTAACAGCCAAGGCATAGTCCAACTGTCCAAAACAACATTGCCTTCCGCGCCCAACTCCAACAACTTTTCATCAATTTTTTTGTCAAAAACAGGGTCTCCCATCCTTTGTTGAAGAAAATTCAGACCCTCAGCGGTTTCCCACCAGCCTCTTACGTCAGAGTTGTATCCCTCTTCCTGAGCTAAAACCCGCAAGGCGTTCCCGCCAGAAAAATACTTAAGCCCATACTTATCGGCTATTCTTTTTGCCACTGTGCTTTTTCCAGAACCTGTCATTCCGCTAATGCAGATTACAACATTTTTCTTTTTGTCTTTATCACAAGTTTTCACAGTCGGACAGCCGCCATTTCAGGTTAAAGTTTTCTCGCAGCAGACATGAGGAGGCTACGGAAACAACTGTGATAACGAAGCCCAGTTAGTGTTTGAACATTATTAGAACAGCATAGTAGATTGCTTGTCTTTTTTGATGAATGCACGATAACTGTTGGGTCTACAGAAGATCTGTTGTGAGTTTGGCTAGAAGATTCTTGCATTTAATCTACTGCTCCTGTCAATCCGAAGATGCGTGAGAATAGTGCTCCGAACAGGAAAGAGCAGATGAGGTACCAGTAGAACAGATTTAGTTGCATTACACCGCCAAACCATGGAAGGTACGCTACGGGGTCTGGTCCTATGAAGGGGCTGTTAAACAATTCAATACCAAGAATGCTTCCGGTTAGCAATAGCCAAACAACGAAAAAGACTCCCATTGTAATGGGTAACACTCGAAACTGCTTGGAGGATAAAGACAGAGACTGGGACTGAAGCTGCAGAATCTGTTTCTCCTGTTTTTGAGCCTTCTTGAGCAACTTTTTATCGTCACTGCTCTTTGCCAGCTTCATGTTCTCGTTTTTTTCTTTAGTTAAAGCAGATATCTTCCGTTGTAGGTCTTTAACTTTTTGGCGGTGCTCTTTAGGCATGAAACGGCTGTTAATGAATGATGAAGAAAAGGACATGATTATGGAAACACACATCACTACAATGGTTATGACTGGCGCCTGTGCTAAGTATGAACTCATCATTTACTCCTCCAACAGTCTTTAAGTTCGGCAGTATGAAAGTCTTTTCCAGTTCCAGCTATACGTGCGAGGTAAAAGGTTCTACTCAACGGTTATCATCCCAATACACTACCAAGGGCAGGATACATCTCGGCAACCTGCTCCTGCACAAGCAATTGATAATACTGATACAAGATGCCCACTGCAAGCAGGATACCCATACCTGTTCCGAACACACCAAAGAACCCTGCAACAGCAGCAATCAACCCAATTATCGCACCTCCAAGTACGGTAACTGCAGGAATGTAGCGGTTGAGAATCATTTCTATGGATCTCCCAGACCTACGGAACCCTGGAATCTGCATACCTGAATCAACAAGCTGTTTTGCAACAGTGCTGGGTCCTAATCCTCCTACTTCCAACCAAGTTAAGG
Organism: Candidatus Bathyarchaeum sp.; assembly: GCA_003096235.1. The sequence continues at coordinate 3,230 of PIXT01000213.1, forward strand.
AAAAGATTACGGCAAACGCAACCATGATGCCAGCGTAGATTACGGCTCTTAGTGGATCCGCAAGAACATCTGCTAAACCGTTAGGAGCAGTTACATAATATGCAAGACCGCCCACCAAGGTTGTTCCGTTGTCTCCTCCAAAGCTACCTAAAAGGCTGACCCAAAAGTTGCCTTGACCCCAAGGCTGACTGTATAACAGTTGCGCGAACACGTAAATGTTAGCAAAGAGCGCAGAAGCGAATATTACAGGCAAGTTAGAAACGTAAAGAAGCTTGATTGGGTATTTGCCTCGGAATCCTCTATAATTAGCGTGAGATATTGGAAGTTCAACTCTAACGCCTTCAATGTATATGACAATAATGAAGATAACAACTGTCACTATGAAACCTAACATAGTTGGAAGAGTCGTAAGAGCGCCAGTACTCAGGTCATACCTGAAAAACGCGTTAAGCAAAGGCTGTCCACCCATAATCGTTTCAGCAAGCGAAATGAACGCACCATAAGTGTTCCCATCAGCCACATGAGGCGTTATTCCAAAGCTATCCCACATAATACCTTGCGCTACACCCGCTAAAATGAAAAGACTGATTCCACTTCCAATTCCCCAACCTTTTTGCATCATCTCATCCAAGAGCATAAGCACTATGCCCGCGAACAGAAGCTGACAGAAAATTATTATCGACGTCACAGAGTCCAAAGGACCATAAACTCCACCCAAAAGATAAGCAGCAGCCTGAACTCCAGTAAGCAAAATAGAAAAGAATTTGGTAGCCGCAGTGAACAGAGCACGATCTTCAGGATTACCTAAATCAGCAGATATAATGGTGGAACCGATGAGCAACTGCAAAATGAGTCCCCCAGTCACTATAGGACCGATTCCAAGCTCTGTTAGAGTACCTTGGTTTGAGGCAAAAATTATTCTGATGCTTTGGAAGTCCAATCCGCCCCCTGAAACGTTGAAGAGGGCAATCTGGCTCATGACGAGATATATTATAAGCGCCATGGCGGTCCAGAATAGCTTTTCGTTGAAGCTTACTTTTCTGGTTGGTGAGTTTACTTCCGGCATAAACCGTGACAGTGGTCCGAAAAATGAAAGGAATTTGCCAGCCATGGTCTCCTCGCCTTCAATCTTAATTTTAATTGTATAAGCTAATTTGTTAAGTTGCGTATGTTGAACACAAATATAAACACTTTGACATCTTAGGTTACTAAATCAGTCAAACTAAGAAAATAGTTGTGTCTATTCTGTTTCTTTAAGGATTTCTCCTCCTGCCTCTTCCAATTTTCTAGAGGCAGCCTCAGAGTATGATGGAACTTTGACAATTATAGACTTGACTACTTCACCAGTTCCCAAAAGCTTGTCATATCCAAGAGTTTCCAAGTCCAAAAAGATTTTATTCTCTTTTTTCTCCAGTTTTTTCGCGGACTCCAGTCTTTCAGCCAAGTCATCCAATTTGCCTACGTTAATGATACTGACTTTTTTGCCTAGGCTTTTAGCGGATACAAATCCCTTCTTTTCCCAATAGGTGGGATCATGCTTTACTACATAGGTCCATTTATGTTTGTCAAGACCAGCTTTTCCAGTTCCACCTCTTCCACCTCGGGCTCGGTGCTGACCTATCTGACCCCATCCATGGGTTCTAGATCCACGCTGTCTTCTTACTTTTCTGTCTTTAGTTGGCAAATATCAAACCTCACTTTTTCATAGATATTCCATTATCTTTAACTATACTCTCTAATTTTTCTAGACGTACTTCCAACACGCCATTCTTATATGTTGCACGCGCTGATTTAGGTTTCACTCTAGTTGGAAGCTTAAACTCATCATACCACTCAAACTCAACCGTATCAACTGAAACAGTTAAACAGTTCTCAGTTACGCGAAGATCAATGTCATCTTTACTGACGCCAGAAAGTGCCACTAAAACAACCAACAGATTTCCCTCCTCAATGAGATCAACCAGAGGCTCCAAGTCATCACTAATCTCTGTTTCATCGTGCAGTGATTGACGACCACCAACTTCTCGAATTCTTGGCTTTCCGTCCGCACCAAATTTTATTGAGAACCCTTGAACACGATTAGGTCTACCTGCCGCATTCTCGGGGGCGTTGTCGAATGCTTTCTGCATAGTTTCATCTATCATGTCGCCTAATTTTTCCAGTTCATCATAGATGTCATTAAACCATCGACTTTTCTTCTTTCGTCGTCTCCACCAAGGATCGCTCAAGGGAACACCTTCCTTAATTGAGAATGTGCTAACAAGCTAACTATAAAGATTATCGCTAACGTCGGCTACACCATTCGTTTCAGGAGGTCGTTAATTGCGTCTCCTCGGTATCCAGCTTCGCCACCAGCTGCATAGCTCTTTTTCACTTTTCCTTTGAAGCCTTTTGTTGGCGGACGAAGACGAAACACAGGTTTAACTTCTGGAAGACTGCTGAACTCGATGTCCACCTTGAAGATTGCTTCAGCTAAATCGTCCAACGAGTTGTATCCCAATTCTTTTGCAGATAAATCCGTTAATTTTTTGTCGCCTGTAAGCCTTCCTCTTTTCTTCAAAAGAAGAGCTATACTCTCTTGGGAAACCTCACCCCAAGTCAAACAATCCTTACTTTTCCGCAACATGCCATCATATGCAGGACGATCGTCAAGCAATGTTGCATGACAGTTCCGTGTTAGCCGCAACATCATTAAGGTATCTTTGACTTCCTGAGAAATGTCACTTAAACCACGAATCCGAACAGCCACCAAGCATTTCCTTTGTTCTGCCATCTTAACTCACCCAATCATTCGGCGTAACCAACAAGTAGGTTTTTTTGAGAGCATCAAAGACAGCGAAAGCAAAAGATGGAACAGTTCTTGTGGAACCATAGCTTTTTGTCCAACAATCCTTTACTCCAGCCAAGCCTAGAATAATTTTGGCAGTTTCGCTTGCAACAATGCCTAGACCTCTTGGTCCTGGAATCATTACAACCTCAACTCCGCCACATTCACCTTGAACTTGAAAGGGTAAAGAGTGATGTTTTCCACATCCACATTCCCAAGATCCGCAGCCTCGACGAACAGGGGTAATGTTTAGACGTGCGTTCACTGCAGCTTTCTCAATTGCAGAGCGTACCTGTCGTGCTTTTCCGGATCCTAAACCGACGAATCCATCTCTGTTTCCCACAACTACGACCGCTCTAAACTGGGATTTTTCTCCAGCGTCCGTTTGCTTCTGCACTAAACCTATGTTTATGACTTCTTCTTGTAGATCAGGAAGCAGAGTGTTCACTATCTCGGGCTCTCTTATCTTGAGTCCTTCCATGAACAATTCTTCCATGGAAGATATTTGCCCATCAAGAATCATTTTCCCCAGCTTTGTACGGGGTATCCATGTTTCAAACTTTTCGTTGCTGGACCTCATGTTTATTCCTTCTATTCTTTCACCTTTTTCTCAAACGACGATGTAATTTTAGATTTAACTGTCGAAAAGTGTTCAGGTAACTCTTCTGGTTTAGATCCTTTTGACAGATACTTTGAGAACTTCTGCTTGTAGACTTCAGGATCCGAAGACAATTGGCGTGCATAGTCTGCGATGTGTTTTCCATTTATTCTATTTTCTTCGGGAAGTATATCTTCACTGTGTGGAACTTCAACACCAGCATCGACAACTCCCTTCAGAGTAGCAAACATTCGTGTTCCCTTAGAGGGAATATGCAAGCCAATGTCCAAGAAAGCTTTTTCCACACCATTAGACAGTGCTTTAAAACCACATAGTAGACCAGTCAGATATGCAGATGGAATGTTTCCACCGCTACTAGTCCAACCATATGTTTTAGCTAATTCACGGGAATGTGCTGAAACAATAACTTTGTCTCCTATGGATTCAGCTTCGATTACCTGAACAATAGTATTCTTCAAAGTGAGACGAACTACAAGACGAGGCACTCGTGACAGAACAAGGGCTCTACGTGATCGATAATTTGTTTTTCCGTCTCTACGTCTTCGAAAAGGAACCCTGTATCTCGGACCAGTTGCCATTATCGTCTCCTCCACAAATCATGTGTCCTAATGTAGCGTTCCAAATCAGCTTTTGACTCGAAGACTCCACTTTCTGACATGTCATACAATTTACGGTAAGCACTCTCTGTAATTGCTCTGCTGTCCTTCAGGTCGGTTAATCTCTTTCGTAAGGGTCTAATTCGGTTCATCCAAGCCTGTTTCTTAGAAATCTTTGATCGAGCAGAACCACTTTTTCCTCCAGGTCCTCTCCTCAATCCTTTCTTTCTTTTTTGTGCCAGAACTCGGGCTCGAGCACGACTGACACCTTTCTCTGGAAGGGATTTAACAACCTTTTCATGAATCAGTTTTCTTATTTCTTCTCTGGTGATCGCTGCTTCAACGTAATCTATTCTTTCAGGATCCATCCAAACTCGGCCTTCGCCAACCTTCAAGATATCGGCAGCTAACCGACGCTGACTTTTTAGACTCAACTTTTATTCTCTCCTTTTGACGGACTTTTTGTTTCTTCTGGCTCCGCGCCTTCTGTGAACTCTTCAGGCTCCCGAGTAGTTCTTGGATTTAAAACATGAATTCCTTTTTCTGCAGCCAATGCCAAGATTTCAACTCTTTTTCTGCCTCCAACTCTTCGAGCAATTAGTACAGCCTGCAATTCAGGGTCTATTCCTGCCAAATCCTCAACGGTGTGAACTCGAGTTTCTACGAACCCTGATGGATGTAATCCTCTTGTTTTTTTGGGGCTTTGATAGCCGGTTGTAGGACATGCGGGCCAACCCTTAACTTTTTTCCGCATTTTGCTGTCTACGCCATGAGGCTTTCTCCATTTATCAGGAACTCGTTTATATCTCCAGCTTTCTTGGCGCCTAAATTTGGGTGTCTTGTGTTTAACATAACCCTTTTTAGAGGATTGTTTCTCTTCGATTGGCTCATGCTCTTCTATGCTCATTCTTCGAATCCCTCATGCGTCTCGTAAACGTAAATACCGTCTAAGAACACTCGCGGATCTTTATTTCTAATTTTAGTCGAATTTTGGATATTCGCAGCAGTTTGACTAACATCTTCAAGGTTTATCCCTTGAACAATGATATCGTCGCCTTTGATTGTAACTTTGGTGCTGCCCATTATCTTTGCGTTTCGCGGGCTTCTTTCTCCAGTGAAGTTTGTAATAGCCAAATGGTTCCCAACAACTTTAACGGTTATTGGAAAGTGCGAAAAAACTATTTTCAATTTGTATGTGAATCCTGTCGTTACTCCCTTGATCATGTTCTGAATATGAGAACGGACAGTTCCCACTAGAGCGGCTTCCCTTTTGCGGGGCCAACTAGCATGAACAGTTACGGTTTTTCCCTCAAGTCGAATCTGTATGGGTGCATGGGAAAAGTCTCTGGTCAACTCTCCTTTTTCACCTTTAATCGTAACGATTCTACCATCGAGCGTACCCTCTACATTTTCAGGGATTTGAACAGTTGACACGGTTTCGATTGCACGCATTTTCTGTTTCTCCTAATAAACAAAAGCCAAAAGACGGCCACCGATCTTTTTCTCTTTAACTTCCCGATGGGACAAAACCCCTTGAGAAGTAGAAAAGACAAGTACCCCTATCTCCTTAGAAGGAAGGAACTGTTTTTCCCAGTTTTCTATCTCTTTAGAACTTATAGGAATTCGGGGTTTTATGGCACCACATTTGTTAACGCGACCAAGAAGTTGTACTCTGAATTTTCCGGAGCGTCCATCATCAATGAATTCGAACTCTCCGATGTACCCATTAAGCTGCATTACTCTCAAAACACGCCCTAATAGTTTGGAGGCTTGATTGATTATGCATTCGCGTTTTCTTCTCATCTCATTATTAATTATTGTTGTTAAACCGTTTGCGAGCGTGTCCATCATAGGCAAATCTGATACATCTCCTTTTACTCATATTTCCTGAAACCTAGTTCTGGAGCAATCTCCCTGAAACATTGACGACACAGGTCTAAACCGTACCTACGAATAAGTGAACCATAAGAACCACATCGTCTACAGGGTCGACTACCTTTACCAAACTTTCGCTCAGTCTTAGATTGCTGTTTCACCATAGATTCACCATTTTCACATTATTTCAACATCAAACTCGTCTTTAATAAATAGTATCGCTTCTTTAGCGGTCAGAAGATGATCTTTTCCGATTTTACATCTGACGCGGTGTCTGCGCTTAACGCGATACCCTGCTCTGCCAAGAGAAACTGAAACATCCATACCGTGGATACCAAGTTCAGGCAGGTATTTAGTTCCAGGAATGTTTATGTGTTCTTTGATTCCGAAGGAAAAGTTTCCCTGTTGATCAAAAGAGTATTTGGAAAGCTTCTTTTCTACTGCGTAAAAAGCCTTCTTGAGAAAGGCTTGTGCAGGTTCGCCTCTCAGAGTAACTAGACAGGCGATGTTTTCTCCTTTGCGGATACCGAATTCACGTATGGTCTTTTTGGCTTTTCTTTTGGAGGGCTTTTGGTTTGTTAGTTGCTTGATAATTGTTACTGCCTGTTCGAGAGGTGCTCCAGATTTCCCAACTGACATGTTGACAGTTACCTTTTCAATTATAGGCATAAGCATGGGGTTTCCAGCCCATTCTTTGCGAGGAGGTTTGGCTACTTTAGGTTTCACTGGTTCCTCTGCTGCAGGTTTTTGTTCTACAGCTGGAACTGTTGTTTCAGCTACAGATTCTTCTTTGACGGAAGTAGCCTTGGGTTCAGTTACTTTTTCTTTAGGTGCAACTTTTGATTCAACAGAAGCCACTGCAGATTTAACAGTCTTCTTTACTGCCACTACTTTCGCTTCAGCAACAGGAGCTACAGGTTCAGCAACTTTCTTTTTTGCCGCTGGCTTCTTTGCTACAGGCTTAGGCTCTGCTTTAACCACTTTCTTTTCAGCTACAGCCTTTGGTTCGACTGCTTTCTTTTTGGGTACAGCCTTTGATTCAGCAACAGGAGCCTTTGCTTCTTGAACTTTCTTTGTAACTACAACCTTTTTCTTTACAGGAGTAGTTTCTTTTTCATCTGCCAATTTAATCGGTCTCCGGTAAAGATATTGAAGATTCAGTGTCGCCTAGAA
>PIXT01000214.1 GCA_003096235.1 Candidatus Bathyarchaeum sp.
AGCGGATTTCATGTAGAAACTGCCCTGTCTGTTGATGAAGCTCTAGAAAAAATGAAATCCTCAGAGTTTGACGTTGTTGTTTCAGATTACAAGATTCCTGAAAAAAACGGTTTAGACTTTTTAAAGACTTTAAGACGAAACAAAAACAACATACCCTTTATCCTGTTTACTGGTCAAGGCCGAGAAGAGGTAGCAATAAAAGCTCTTAATCTTGGTGCAGACCGGTTTTTCAACAAGTTTGGGCCTCCAGAAACGGTTTATGGTGAGCTTTCTTATGGTGTTAGTCAGACTGTGGCTCAAAGGCGGGCTGAAGAGGCTCTGAAAACTTCTGAAGAAAAATACAGGACTATTGTGGAGCTTTCACCTGACGGCATTGTTTCTGTTGATGTAAACGGGGTAATCACTTCAGTTAATTCTGCTATTTTAAGCAGGACTGGGTTTTCCGAGGAAGACTTTTTGGGAAAACATTTCACCCAACTGTTGGTAACCCAAAATGAGCCCCCGCCTAACTACAAAAAAGTGGTTGAGGCCTTTTTGGGCGGAGAATTTCCTGAAAGTTTCGAGTTTAACTACACCTGTAAAGATGGAACCTCGCGCTCATCGGATGCACGGATTGGTTTGCTTAAGCAAAACGGCAATCTGGTTGGTCTTCAAGTAATCTTCAGAGACATAACTGCTCGTAAGCAGATGGAAAAACAGCTCAAGGATTCTGAAGAGCGCTACAGAAAGGTCGTTGCTAACGTTCCTGACAGCATACTGACCTTCGACATTAACGGCGTAGTAACTTCCTGCAACATCGCTTCATTAGCTTTAACAGGTTTGTCTGAAGAGCACGTTGTTGGAAAGCATTTTTCCGAGTTGGCAAACCAAATCAGTACTACTTCAAAAGAACTGTTGCCTATTTTCGATTCCCTTGTAGACGGAGACATACCTGAGCCCTTCGAAATCAGCTACCACAACAAGAATGGCGACCCTATTTTTGGCGAAGTTCACATGAGCTTGATAACCGAAAAAGACAAGCTAACAGGTTTTCAGGTGTTAATGCGGGACATAACCAAGCACAAGCTGGAACAAAAATCCCTTAAAGAAAGTGTAAAACATTTCAGAGATTTAGCTGAGTTTCTTCCTGAAGTTATTTTTGAAATGGACACCCAAGGCGTTATTCGATTCGTAAACCATGAAGGTTACACTAGTTTTGGTTATTCTCAGGAAGAGTTTGAAAAAGGACTATTTGCGTTGGATTTACTGATTCCAAAAGACCGCGACAGATGCAAAAAGAACATGGAAAGTGTGTTACGCGGAGAATCTGTAGGCACCACCGAATACACAGGTCTAAGAAAAGATGGCAGTACCTTTCAAATCATCGTGAATTCCACTCCGATAGTTCATGATGGCCAGGTTGTAGGTTTACGTGGAATAATGGTGGACATTGATGAACGTAAGAAAACAGAAAAGATACTGAAAGAGTCTGAAGAAAAATTCCGAACCTTGGCAGAACAATCTCCGAACATGATTTTCATCAACCAAGCTGGAAAAGTTGTTTATGTAAACCCAACATGTGAAGAGCTGATGGGCTACACCAAAAATGAGTTCTTTTCTGACGATTTTAAGTTCATCAGTTTGGTTGCACCGAAACATCGGGATGTTGTGAATTCTAACTTTCAAAAACACATGAAAGGAGAAGAAGCACCATCTGTCGAGTATTCGTTAATGACCAAGAACGGAAAACAGATAGAATCAATTCTAACAACGAAACTGATTACCTATAACGGTGGACCCGCCATTCTGGGAATCATAACTGACATTACTAAACGTAAAAAAATCGAGGAAGCTCTACAAAAAGAGCGCCAACTCCTTGAACATATCACAGAAAAAATGGGCGCAGTTATTGCAGTTATTTCCCCTGATTTCCGTGTTTTGTGGGGAAACAATGTTTTAAAGAGAATGCATGACCCTCTGGAAGGGCAAATATGTTATGAACTCTTTGCCAAACGGAAACGACCATGCCCCAATTGTGGCGTGAAACAAATCTTAGAAACTGGAAAAGAACTCGTAGTAACCCAGCAGACTGTTCCCGACCCTGACGGCAACCCACACTGGCTGGAATTGTATGCCACACCTGTTAAAGACAGAAACGGAAAAATCACTTCAGTTCTGGAGTTAGTTGTGGACATAAATGAGCGAAAAGTTTCCGAGCAAAAAATGGAGCAAATGATGAAAAAGCTGTTAATGACCAACGAAAAACTGGGTGTAGTCGGCAAACTGACCCGTCACGACGCCCGAAACAAGCTTTCAGTAATAGCAAACAACGTTTTCTTGGCAAAAAAGGAACTGCCAGAAAACCATGACGCTGTGGAGTATCTGGACGCAATCGAGGCAGTTTCTGGTCAGATGGCAAACATTTTTGAATTTGCACGAATCTACGAAAAACTAGGCACAGAAGAACTATCCTACGTTGATGTAAAAAAGAGCGTAACTGAAGCAATTTCTCTGGTTTCGTGCCCTGACACCGTAGACTTTGTGGTAAACTGTGACCGTTTAGTTGTTATGGCTGACTCGTTGCTCAGGCAGATATTCTACAACTTGGTTGACAACTCCCTGAAACACGGCAAAAACGTTACCCAAATCAGTTTCCGATACAAGGAAACAAAAAACAGCTTGAAACTAATTTACAGCGACAACGGATGCGGCATACCTAAAGACGAGAAACAGCATGTTTTCGAGGAAGGCTACGGCAAAGGAACAGGCTATGGACTTTACCTGATTAAGAAAACTTGTGACGCTTACGGTTGGACAATAAAAGAAACTGGCGACGAGGGTAAAGGAGTAAAATTCACTTTCACCATTCCCCAGAAAAACAAGAATGGAAAAACCTGCTACCTAGCATTACCCTAAGTTTATGGACAGTGCCAGTTGTCAATCAGCTGTTTTGGAACCCCACTTTTTTCTTTACCATACCTAGAATGGGGCTTTGTTAAATGCCTCTGAGACCTCAGCGAAGTGATGTAAAGCTTCTCTGGGATTCCCCTGTCTTCAATAACTTGTGTCTTCTTTAGTTCTGAAGAACGAAAACCACACTTGTCACACCTAAAACCCTGATTCTTTCCCATGGATTTTGTTCTTTTTCCACATTCAGGACAAACTGGATTCGTAAACGACACCCTTAAAGCCAGTTCAAGAACCCTGACCTTCTCAAGGTTGATGGTCAACTTGTGTCCCTCAAAAGACGGCCTAACTCCACCGTACACCTTCAAAAGGTCGCCTTTTGTAAGTTTTCTTGTCATTTTGTTTAACGTAACTGTGGGTTCATAGGCTGCACAATCCAATTCTCCCGTGCTGTCCTTTATGGAGAAAATTACGTGACCGCCTTTGATTACCTTGGGCTCTTTTGACACAACTCCCTGAACAACAACAGGATTGTACGCCTGAATCTCCCCAACTGAACTTACTTTTCGAAGATGGGCGTCAGTTCCTTGGTTTGTTCGAAAAACCATCCACCGCTCAACAGGCTCATCTACTGTAATCATTTCAAAAGCCTGCTTAACCGCTTCTGGGGTTTCACCTCTGATTCCACAAAGTATCGGGTCTGGACCTCGGGGCGTAATTAGAACTCTGCCTGTTTTCGGGTCCAAGTTGTTGAAGGTCAAAGGAGAGTTTTCATCCATCTTTTTAACGGAAGACGCCCGCACATGTCTAGGTTTATCCCGGTTCTCTTGAGTTCTGTAAGAAATAATTTCATAGGTGTGGTCGCCAGACAAGTCTTCACCAATTGCGCCTAGGCTCCCAATTAGTCCTCGTCCTTTTTTGAAGCCCACTGCCTCTGCGTTGATTTGTCTAGCTAGGTTTTCGGCTTGGTCTATTGTCAGGATGCTCTGTTTTGCTTTTGCAGAAAACGTTTTGACTTCTTTGGGCACCTCGCCTTCTATGAACACGATTCCAGGGTCTGTTCCGCCGTAACTTAGGTCAGAGTTTTTTTCAACAGCGTCAATAACAAGTTCTTTCACTTCTTCTACAAAGTTTTCTGGGCAATTAACCCGCAGGCAGAGCGCTCCGTTGCCTCTTGTTTTCCACGGCACGTTCGGGTTAAGCCTGACAAGGCTAGGGTAATCCAAGAAAGAAACGCCCATGGTGCACAGTTTTTCGACGAGGATAGCTGCTATGTATGTTGTGCATCCTCCTTTCGGTGAGTCTGTGTCGTCGAATCCTATGTGCAGTTTGACCATTGGCTTCCGCTCGTTGTGTGTATTTTGGTTCTTTGGCGGATAAGAATGTTCAGATAAAAAGATGCCTATCTACAAAAAAGGCTCAACTAGAAAAGAAGGGGAAAGTGGAAGGCTACCTTTGTCCCTCGATGACTATCATGGTTAGCGTTGACCTGACCTTGTCTAGTCTTCGCACGTTCCATGTGACAAT
>PIXT01000215.1 GCA_003096235.1 Candidatus Bathyarchaeum sp.
ACTTAGTGAAGACTCGGACGGAGAAATAGTTAAATGGGTTTGGAATTTCGGAGATGAAACCAGCAGCGAAGAAGAAACCCCAACAGCCACGCACTACTATGATAATGCTGGAGAGTACACTGTTACATTAAGAGTCGTAGACGACCACGGAATAAGCAGCACCAACACAACAACTCTAATCGTGAATGCACTTGCTTAACCCGCATAGTATAAGTTAGCTGATTAAACAACTGATTCTATTTAGGTTGTGTATTCTCAAAAAAAGGCTAATTTCAACAATGATCTGCGATTAAGATTCTAATATGCTCAATGATTGCACAAGAAATCTTTAATGTTACAGAAAAACAGAAAAAAGCTAGTTTTTGTAGTTTAACCACCGTAAAAAATTATTTCTAGCCTTAAATTGTGTTTTAGCATATGTTCTATTTTCATCTGAAGTTAATCGCAGAAGGAAAGATGTTGATCACTTAAATATAAGGCAAAAATTACTTAATGTATTAACCTGTGGTAGAAAGTTCTCGGGAACATAATTTTAGAATCATTAAATGTTTGCTTTTAATCTGTTGTTCCGTGTTAGCTAAGTCTTAGAATTTTAACCCCAACCAACCGTTAATGGACTGCTGGTCAACCTGTTTTTTTATCCCATATTATTGACCTTTGGTTAGCATGTTCTGAAAGTTTATTTGGTTTTGTTTGTCATTATGGGTAGGGTAATAATTTGGAGAAGGTGTTTAGGCCAAATCAGACGAGAAGCACAATGGTTTGGGGCTTAGTATTACTGGCGATAATTGATGTCCCCTTATTGTTTCTCTTTCTTGGTTTTCAAGGACCTACCTTTTCTCTTGTTATCTTGGCAGTTATTCTCATTCTCGTCGATGGTCTAGTGCTTTCTTTAGGATTGGTAGGCAAAAGAATGAGTTACAATCTTGGAGATGACGAGTTCACGGTGAATTTTGGTCTCTCGAAACGAAGGATTCCCTATTCGACGATTCGGAATGTGCAACTTCATCAAACAACGATTCTGCTTCGTATTTTTGGTGCAAGTTGGCCTGGGCTCCATTGGGGACTTTACAGTGCCAAAGATGTCGGAAGAGTCTGGGTTTACTCAACTAAAATTAGTGGAGACTTTGTTTTGATTGAACGGGCGGATGGTAAAACGATTGCTATATCTCCGGAGAATCCAGAAAGTTTCCTTAATGAGATAAATGCTCAGAAAAGCAGGTTCGCAACATCTAGTCCAAAAGAAGTTAAAACTTTTGAAGTCTCAACCAGAGTAGTCTATTTGCAAGTTGTGACTGTAGCTGTTGCTTTTTTTGTTTTTCTAGGATATCTGCTCTGGATTTACCCGTCGCTCCCAGAGAGTATTCCTGTACATTTTGATTTCAACTGGAATCCTAATCGTTGGGGACACAAATCTGAACTGTTCATAATAGCGGGTGTCGCAGCGATTTTTCCTGCAATAAATACTATTGTAGCTCTTAAGTTTGGAAAATATGGAAAGGAGCTGGTGATTTTTCTTGGAATAGTATTCATTTCAATCATAGCTATATTCTTTGGAATCGTATATTTCACACAAACCATAATCTGAATTTAGTGATGCGTGTATTTCAATGAAGTCATTTGTAAACTCTAATCCAAAGTCAGGCTAAACATCGGGAGTTTGAGAATAACATTTAACGCCACACATTATGCTTGGTTTGCTTTTTTTACGTGTTCTTTTAGTAATACCAATTTAAGATGTAGAATGTTACGCTTCAGCAGGGCTTCTATTTTTCTCCGTAATTAATCGTAGAAAAGCTAGTTTTCAACAATGAAGTGTTATTAGTCTCCTAATAGAAAGGAGATTTTGGCTTGAAGATAAGAGTGCTATTTCTTGTCTTCTTGTTTCTTTTGGTAGTCTTTTATGGCTTCATGTAGGGCGTCTGCGGCTAGGTTGGAGCAGTGCATTTTGATGGGCGGAAGACCTCCAAGGCTTTCAGCTACGTTAGCTCGTGTGATTTTCATTGCTTCTTCAATGGTTTTGCCTTTCGCTAGTTCGGTTGTCATGCTGCTTGTGGCTATGGCTGCGCCGCAACCAAACGTTTTGAATTTGACATCCGTCAGCTTGTTGTCTTTCACTTTGATGTACATGGTCATGAGGTCGCCGCAAACTGGGTTGCCTACGGTTCCTACGCCGTCTGCGTCTTTAATTTCGCCTACGTTTCTGGGGTTACTGAAATGGTCCATAACTTTTTCGCTATACATATTCTATTTTCACCTCAAGATTTCCTTCGGAGTTAAGGGCGAGAGCGCCCGTAATCTTTTCACTACGTTGGGTAATACTTCTATCACGTAATCCACATCCTCTTCAGAGGTTTTTTTGCCCATGGTGAACACCAACGACCCGTGAGCTTGCTCATGTGTTAAGCCGATAGACCGTAGCACATGGGATGGCTCCAAAGTTTTTGATGCACATGCAGAACCCGAGGATACTTGGATTCCATGCATATCCAGACCTAAAATGAGAGACTCACCCTCTATATAACTAAACCTGAGATTAGCGTTGTTAGGAAGCCTTTTTGTTGGATGCCCATTCAAGAACGATTCAGGAATCTTGTCCAAAACTCCTGCAATCAGTTTATCCCTCAATCGAATCAAACGTTTACTCTCAGATGCCATCTCTGATTGTGCAAGCTCTGCCGCTTTGCCCATGCCAACTATTCCCGGAATGTTTTCTGTTCCTGAACGTAATCCAGCCTCTTGACCGCCGCCCTGAATAATTGGCACAATTTTGGTCCCCTTCTTTATGTAAAGAGCTCCCACGCCTTTTGGTCCATACATGTCATTGGAAGAAATTGACAAAAGGTCAATGTTCTCTTCTGTAACGTTGATGGGCACCTTTCCTGACGCAGCCACAGCATCCACATGAAACAGCACATTGTTTTCTTTGGCTAACTTTCCAATCTCACTTATCGGCTGAACGGTTCCAATCTCGCCATTCGCGTACATGACAGAGATTAAGATTGTTTTGTCTGTTATTGCATCTTTGAGTTTTTCGAGGTCAACTACTCCCTGTTTGTCCACGGGAACGTATGTTACTTCGAAGCCCTGTTTTTGGAGATACTTGCAGATGTTTATCACGGACATGTGTTCGATGACTGTGGTGATGATGTGGTTGCCTTTGTCACGGTTACGGTAAGCAACCCCCTTTATCGCCAAATTATTGGATTCTGTGCCTCCTGAAGTAAAGATGATTTCTCGAGGCTTTTGTGCACCCACCAGCTGGGCAACTTTTTCTCTTGAAGCCTCAATTGCAGTTTTGGCGATGTTTCCAGAAGAATGTGACGATGACGCATTACCGTAGTCGTCCATGAAATAGGGCTTCATTGCTTTGAATACTTTAGCGTCTAGGGGCATTCCAGCTCCATTATCCATATACACTTTTCTCAAGTGCCACAATCTTCCTATTCTATTTTTTTGATAACAAAACGAATCTGGTCGTTTTCTTTATGCATCTCAAGAAGTTCAAGTCCAAGCCTCTTGACCAGACGAGGAATGTCTTCCTCAGCGGCTGGGTCATCTGCAATTACCTCTAGAACTTCGCCTACATCCAGTTTGTCTATTTCCTGACGGGTCCTAAAAACGGGTTCAGGACAGTAAAGACCTACACAATCAAGGTTTCTGTCAGGTTTAGTTTGGTCACCCAATTACAAACCTCCAACAAACCAAAAATTTCCTGCATAACCTAAATAGTTTCCCCTCTATTTAATTATAACTATGTTATACATTTGACAGTTGAAACCAAACAAAAAAAGCGCGTGGGCGCCCCCGAAATCACCCCGCAAACAGCTTTTTTCTCAAATGTCCTTTGGCGGAGCCGGAATAAGCCCCTTTTTCATCAACAACTCTGTGGAGTCTCTGGCATTCTTGATGATGTGAGTCGCTCGTTCATAGAGTTCTTGCCTGCTTGGCTTGACCCGCGCAACACCCTCTTTAATGGACTCCAAAGCACATGCCACAGCTTCTCTGGGAAAGACCTCCCACTCATCCATCCGTGGAACTATGTCATCCTCGGTGATGCCCCGTTCCTCCGCAAAAGATGCCAACTCGTTTGCCGCAGCTATACACATGTCATCAGTAACAGTTGTGGCTTTCACGTCCAAAACTCCCCTGAAGATAGCAGGAAAACCCAACGAATTGTTAATCTGATTAGCAAAATCCGAACGCCCCGTAGCCACAATCTTTGCTCCAGCTTCCTTCGCATCCCAAGGCCAAATCTCAGGAAGCGGATTCGCACAAGCAAAAACAATCGAATCAGTTGCCATACTACTAACCCAAGACTTTTTGATAGTGTCTGGGCTAGGCGTGGAAGCAGCAATAACAACATCAGAGCCCTTCAACGCTTCAGCCGCACCACCAGTAAGTCCCTCACTGTTAGTTTCAAGACAAAAACGCCACTTCCACGGATTAGCTTCCTTTTTTGCCTCCACATCCTTTCTGTTAGGATGCAAAATTCCGCGGCTATCCACCATTACTAGGTTACCCGCTTTAACTCCGGCACGCATAAGAACCAAAGCAGTCCGCGTATTTGCTGAGCCCACTCCCAGTATAGTAATTTTTGCTTGATCCATACTTTTGCCAACAAGCTTCAGGGCGTTGATGAGACCAGCCAAAATCACGGTGGCGGTTCCCTGCTGGTCGTCGTGCCAGACCGGAATGTTGAGTTCTTCTCGGGCATTATTTAGTACATGGAAGCATTTGGGTTTGGATATGTCTTCCAAGTTTATGCCTCCAAATGTGGGCGCCAACCATTTGCATGCAGTAACTATGTCTTCTGGCTTTTTGGTTCCCAAGCAGATTGGAAACGCATCTACACCACCCAGATACTTGAAGAGTAAAGCTTTTCCTTCCATAACTGGCATTGCAGCTTCTGGACCTATATCTCCCAAACCTAGCACCCGTGTTCCGTCACTCACGATAGCCACGTAGTTCCAGCGGCTAGTGTGACTGAAAACCTGTTCTGGGTCATCTTTTATGGCTTTACAAGAAGCAGCCACGCCCGGAGTGTACCAAATTGCGAAGTCTTGTGAACTACGTATAGCACATTTTGGCATAACTTGAACTTTTCCTCCATAAAATGGGTGATAGGCTAGAGCCAGTTTGGCGGGTTTCTTGGCTTTTTCAAGAAGTTCGTCTACGGTTAACTTTTTGGTCATATATTTTGCTTTCAGAGTTATTGGATTTAAGGGTTGTTAAAGAGCCGCAGTCACTACAATAACTATATTGTTGCCTCACTGAACACATTGAAGCCCAAAAGAGACATTGGATAAAGTAAAGCTTAAGAAAGAGTGCGATAAAGGTATCCAACGGACTAAAGTTACGCTGGCAAAAGCTTTCAGCCCGAATGTAGCGGGGTGGGGTAGCCAGGTGAACCCGCTGGGCTCATAACCCAGAGATCGGTTGTTCAAATCAACTCCCCGCTACCAACTAACATTTAGACTATTGTTGTGATGAACACCATTCCATGTTTGACCTTGCGCGTTCCGCTAGGAAAATGCCATGAGCGTCTTGGTATATTTCAGCTTCAGATTCATAATTACTGGCTGCTTGTAAGAGAGCCTCTTTGCCTCTGATTTCATATTCTGCAGCAATTTCTTTGATGCTTTGTTGTTTCGACCAGCTTAGAAGACTTTTTGCCTCGTTCTCTCTGCTGATAGCTGCCCAAAAACATGAACACTTTGGTTCTAGCTCAGTTGCACATGAAGAAAAGACTTTTGAAGCCTCCAAAAATTTTCCTTCAATGAAAAGTGATGAAGCGTTTTGAAGCTGCAGCAGTTTGGGCATTTGCAGTTCACCCAAATTTAGCCGCAAGCTTTCAGTGACTGGTCCTTTGGCTTGACGAGGCTGCAAACGAGCTAAATCTGCGTGAGAGTTAATATTGATGAAGCTTTTCAGGTCTGGGTCAAAAGCACTTATTTCATCGACAATTGAAATAAGCAAAACGTTCAAGGCTCCTCTTATTATGTCGTCGGAACGAGGACGTCTTAACTGACAAAGTGTTTTCGCAACTTCAAGCACATCAGGTTTTTTAAGAACCATGGTCAACGTTTCCAGTCTTCCATTAGGCCACATCGGCACGACGACACGCGAATCTGTTATCGAATTGAACATGTGATCAATGACTTTTGGCTGTAACAGGGGCATGTCAGACGGAAGAGTGAAACAATAGTCTGCTTTGGCGGCAAGTAGTCCTGTTAGAATTCCTACAATAGGTCCGCCTAGCTGGTTACTTTTCTCATCGATGACTAATCTAACGTTTTTTATTTTGTGTTTTGTTAGAACCCGAGAATATTGTGCTTTCCGTTTTTCGTTGTTTACACATATGACAACTTCATCTACAACTTCATGAACGCTTTCAACAGCGTGAACAAGAAGAGGCTTCCCAAGAAGTTCAACAAGAGCCTTGTCTTGCCACATTTCTTGTGCATCTTGGAATCTTTCAGCTTTTCCTCCTGAAAGTATAATTGCAGCCCGTTTAGCCATGACCCTTTACCTTATTGCAATAATTTTTTTGCCCAAGGCTAATGGATTCTTGTCCAGTTTATTTAACTTACCTTTCAAAACTCTTTTTTTGTTTGAAGCACATCGCCGAAGCCTTAAACGCTGTGCGACATTAATTAATCTAAGAAACCAAGAAACAAGATAGGTGCTAAAATATGGTACAGCAAGTAGACATAATTAGGTTTGACATTTCCACGGGAAAGTCCCAGAAGATTGCTGACTATATCGCTGAAGAAAAGCCTTTTTACCTATTGATTAACACGACTTTTTGGGCAACCATTCTATGTTCTCCAACAGACCTTAAGGAATTAGCTGTTGGACATTTTCTTTCTGAAGGAATACTCAAATCCACCAAAGAAATCGAACAAATCATCCTTAAAGAATCTGAAAGCACCTGCTACGTCAAACTGAAAACAGAAATCAAAGTTGACGACCGCGTAAAGACTTCAAGACTTCATGCGCGCATTATACACTCAGCCTGCGGAGACGCCTCAGATTACCAGCACTCTAAAAAAAGGCTCAAAATCAAATCGGATCTACAGGTTAAAGCTCAAATCATATTTGACAGCGTAAAACAGCTTAACTTCAAAGCTGAAGGCTACAGGCAAACTGGAGGTTTTCATGTTGCCGCAATATACACGGCGGATGGTCAATTGGTTGCTTTGGCTGAAGATGTTGGTAGACACAACGCGGTAGACAAAGTAATTGGCATGGCTGCATTGAACAATGTTGATTTTGGCAAATGTTTCTTGGCTTTGAGTGGACGTATGTCAGGTGACGTGGCTTTCAAAGCAGCAAACGTTGGTTTGCCAATCATTGCCTCTTTGGCAGCTGCACTTTCTTCAGGCATAACTATGGCAAAATCCGCAAATTTAACGTTGGCAGGCTTTGTAAGAGGAAAGCGCATCAATATTTACACACATCCAGAAAAAATAGTAACATAAAACGATGCAAAT